>JBGSTX010000249.1:0-15780 GCA_041736305.1 Oligoflexus sp.
TAAAAGTACCCAGACACTCGGGGTGCTTAAACACTTACAGGCGACTTCCTATATGTGCTAACGGCAATTGGTGGCTCGTCTTGAGAGATATTTAAGTAAGAAGAATCGCCCTGCAATCCAAGTGCTTTGCAAGTCTCTCCGAGGATTACAGGCGGGTTCCCAGAAACCCGGACGAAGCATCTGGAAAATTTAGGCCAAATGCTGCAAGGCAAATTCTGTTCGCAAGAAATATTTGGTCTTTTTGCAAATTTGCTTCCTTGGATAACTCTCAAGGACAGCCCCTCTTCGTCTTTCGACTAGCCGATCCAAGTAGCGATGCTCTATCCTATAGGGAAGTTCAAAAGAAGGAGGAAACCGTGGTTACCCACAAAAAGCGGGTCTTTTTTATCATTTGCCTTTTGCTCAGCATAGGCATCTCTTTCGGGTATTTCTCCCGCTATCCGGACCTGAATCACAAGGCTTTGATGGCCGAAAAAGCTACCGTTGCTGATACGATAGCGATGTGGCCTATCCTCAAGATCAAGGCCTACGACCCGACCTGGAAGAAGATCGCTTACACCACGATCAACTGGTGTAACGATAACAAAAAAGGAATGGCCTTCGGTCTTATCATCGCTTCGCTACTAGCAGCGATGATGAATTACCTGAGGTTTCGACCGAGTTCCAGCCCTCTGCGTAATACCTTCTATGGCTTTATCCTTGGAACCCCGCTCGGCATTTGCGTGAATTGCGCGGCTCCTGTTTTCAAGGGGATGCTTCAGAGCCGGCGCATAGAGATGGCACTGGCATTGATGTTCAGCTCACCTACTCTCAACGTGGTCGTAGTGACAATGGCCTTTACCCTCTTGCCTCTTTACATGGCTGTCACCAAACTGGTTTTTAATCTTGTCGTTATCTTCACAATAGTCCCTTTCATGGCCAAGTATCTGGCCCACTGGCCCGTCAAAGATATCGCGAAATTGGAGGCCCTCACGCAGGCCGGCGAAGTTCGCAGTGATGAGCCAGTACTTGAGAGCTGGTGGCAGGCTCTCTCAGGCTTTGTTCGTGACTTTTTTCGCCAGTTCGGCCCGCTCTGTGTGCGTACAGTCCCGCTCATGCTTCTGGCTGGATTTTTGGGTGCTGCCCTGTCGCATACTTTGCCCCTCGACGTTCTCCGCGGTGCTCACGGACCTATCCCTTTCATACTCGCTGCAAGTGTTGGGCTCATCCTTCCGGTCCCTATGGCCTTTGACGTCGTCTTGACCAACGCGCTGTATACAGCTGGCCTACCTAGCTCTATCGCTATGGTTCTCCTTTTGAGTCTTGGCGTCTTCAGCCTCTACTCCTTCTTTATCGTCTGGCAAAGTGCTTCCCAGCGCTGGGCACTAAGCTTGGCCGCTTTGCTTCTTATCCTGATAGTACCTTTGGGCCTCATGGCTCCTCAGCTCCATGAAACTTTCTATATGGCCCCCAATATTAAGACCTACCGTGAGCTGACTGAAGCGTCGAGGTCTCAAGTGAAAGACCCATTAGCGAGTACTCCTTCGCTGGCAGCCAAAGCTATCCCTCTCGCGACGTCTGCTCCGGTTTGGACGGCAGAAGACCCGATAACTCAGGGCCAGCTGCAGGCGACTCCGTACCGCTTCTTTCCAGCCAAGAAGGGGGCGACTCAGTTTGCCTTTCATGAAGGGCAGGAGCTGGGTCTAGTGCAAGGATTCCAGTATACGGTCCGAGACTATCCCGATCCCTTCTGGGTGGGGCGCGGAACTGCAGCCGGCGACTTCGATAGAGATGGGTGGCCAGACCTTGCCTTTGGCAGTGATCAGGGAGTGCTGCTCTACCACAACATTGGTGGAACTTTCGAAAAAATGCCTGATGTCAGTGCAGAACTTAAAGACAAGCGAGTCTTCGCAGTCGCTTTTGTTGACCTGAACAACGACGGCTGGCTCGATCTTTTTGTCTCGACCTTCATGCACGGCAATCACTTCCTGCTCAACCTGGGTGGAACTTTCGAAAAGGATCTGCGCCCCATACCCAACGGCAACGGCGTCTTGACAGTCGCTCCAGCCTTTGCTGATATCGATCGCGATGGATTTCTTGATGTCTTCAACGGCAACATGGCACTTGGCATCGCTACTGGTTTTCGTGCCTACGGCGAAGGCAGAAGCAATGGCATCAGCTATAGCAATCGCCTCAACTTCACCTATGAACCGACCATGGGCAAAGATGGTGAAACGATGGCGTCGATTTTGAGCGACATCAACGGGGATGGTTACATTGATCTTTACCAGAACAATGACTTTATCGTACCCGACCAGTTGAGCTTTGGGGGTCCTGGCAAAAGCTGGCAGCATCTATCGGGAAAATCTGTCGAACAGTTCGCGACACCCTTCTTCTCGATGTCGGTCGACACCGGTGATATTGACAACGATCTACGACTTGACTTGCTCGTCACCGGCACCATTGCCGCGAAGCAAGACTTAGGCGATCAGACGATCGATGGCATGAAGCCGGAGGCTTATAAGAAAGCCAAAGACTCTCTAAGCTACTGCGACAAAATCAAGAACCCGAGCTACAGAGAGTCCTGCATTCGCAACCGGAAGAGCGATCACTTCGTTCCCTTCAATCGTTTGAAGAGTCTGAATGTTAGCGACTGTCAAAAGCTTGAAGGCGAGACCGAGCGAGACGACTGCCTCCTCTCCATGATGTGGATGATCGTAACGAACAACGATGATGGAGTCGCCTGTAGTGAGCGCTACAGCTTTGATCCGAAGATTATGCAGGTATGCAAGCTGATGCGAGCCGCGGGCCCCTATTTCGAAGTCAAGCAATTCGAAGGAGAAGCACCCCAGATCGATCGCGCTGTAATCTACAAGTCCACCTCTGACGGAGGCTTGACGAGGGTTCCTGCCGAGGATTTTGAACATCCAGGTGGATGGACCTGGTCATCGAAGTTTGCCGATATCGATAACGATGGCTGGCTCGACATCATCAATGCGGAAGGAGCCGTGCGCAAGGGTGAGTGGGGCTTCAACGTCTACATGCACAACGAGGGAGACGGAAAGTTTGTTCAGAAGCAGTTCAGCTCAGGCTTCCAAAATGACTTTAATCTCTTTTCGGCAGTTCTGATCGACTACGATCGTGATGGCGACCTCGATGTCATCGGCAATGGCTCGGAAGGCCCGATTCAGATCTACGAAAACCAATCTCCTACTGCCAACAACAGCATCGCGTTTAGCCTGAAGTTGCCAAAGGGAAACCAGTTAGGAGTTGGAGCTAAAATCCTAATCCGCGACAACAAAGGCCGCCGTCAGCTCCGCGAAATCAAGGCAAGCGGTGGCTATATGAGCTTTGATGCACCTGAAGCCTATTTTGGACTCGCCGATGCTGATGTGATCGACGAGCTGACTGTGGTTTCTCCAGGAGGCAAAAAGCAGAGCTTTGCTGTCTCACTTGAGGCTGGAGCTCTCTACCAAATCGATCTGTCCGCAAGCGCTCCTTAAAAGACTATGGTGACGGCAGCTCCTGCCGTCACCTGCGTTTGTCGCGTAGGAAGCCGGATTAGCGCCTGCTGGAGCTCCGGACTCAACTGAGGATCCGTAGCCAACTGCTTGTAGGACTCAGGAATCTTAAAACAAAGCTCGCCATACTCACCCACGCAACGGCTCACATAAAGCTCTACGGTAGCCGCATCCATCAGTTCCCACGTTCCGGTCAGCCGCACGATTCCGCTCTGATCGCTCAGATTATCGATCGCATTCAAGTAAAAAGAGGTTTCGTTCCAACTGCCAGGACTCGGCAGCAGCAGGAACAAGCCCGCATAGCGTCGTCCTGCGTAGAGCGCAGGGCTCTGCCCCAATATGAGAGAGTAGAGCTCGAGATCGCGCTGCTCATATCCTGGCTCGTTCCAGAAGTATTCTGCTCCCCAGGTGATGCTGTCGTCATCCGAGTACTGATAGCTCTGCCTGATCCCCCCCAGAACCTGATTATACCAACGATCTCTTGACTGAAAGGCAGTGGGCAACTCCCGCGTGCTGACGTCGATAGCCCCTTTGTAGAAAGTACGGGATAGCTTGCGCGAGCTCGACCCTTCTAGATTTACATCGAAGGGTCCCAGAGCACTGGAAATGTCGACTCCCAAACGCTGCGGTCGATTTTTGCCCATTTGCGCACTCAATGCCAGTTCGGCTGATGATCCGACGCTGAATTCGCCGCGAAGAGCCAAGGCTAAGTCGTCATTCCTCTGCATATCGTCGAACTGGAAGACGGCATAGTAATTGTGTCCCTCTTTTTCCTGCGGGAAATGAATTTTCAAGAGCTCTTGTCCCAGGCGCCGATCGAAGAGTGCGAAGGGGTCTCTCACCTCGCGAGCCGTGAAATCGGTAGGGTTCCAGAGGCGGCCACTGCCCCACTTCAAGTGCTGCTTGCCGTAGGTAAAGAACCAGCGATCGTTTAAATCCCACTTAAACCAAAGCTCGTCTATCTTACTTGCCACACAAGAACTACAGCCCGCCGGGGCTGGCACACTGCTCGGAGCATTGGCGGCTTGAGTCGGCTGCGTAGTCTCTTCAAAGCGTGTCCTTAGAAAGACGCGGAGATCCTTGTTAGGTCGGGTATCAAAGTAGAGATCAGCCGTTTTTACTTGCTGGTAGGCGGCCCTCTGAAAGAGTTGCTGCTCGAGCTGTGCACTCGCACTGCGCACTTCGAGTCGACCGCCGATCTGCAGGGAATCGCTGAGACCTTGGCTTCGGCCATCGGTAGGAGCTTCGGTTTTGGCTTCGGCTTCAGACAGCTTCTTAGGAGTGTCAGCTGGAGCGGCTGGCTTACTCTCTTCCCCGCCGAAGATTTCATCGTCCCTCTGATCCTGAGCTACAGCAGCCGCGCTCCAAGAAAGCCCTAGAGCCACGCATAGAAGTTTCTGCAACACCGACTTGCCCCCGCTTTTATTTGCTCTGTGTCTCTAGCCAGGCCTTGGTGAACATATTGGCCTCAAGAGGATCGAGCTTGACCTCACGGAGGACCACTGTGGTTCCTGAACCTTTTTCGACTTCGTCGAAGACCCGGATTTCCTTAGGCACGTAAACATCGGCATTTTTTGATTTACTGAACATTTTATCCCAACTCGGATAATAGATAGTCCTCAGCAGCTTGCCGGAAAGAGCCAGCTCCTGCCGCTTGAGAACATTCTTACTTTCCTGATCGACCCACAGCTCCAGAATGGGACTCGCTACCTCGGCACTGGGCTTAGCCGTCATCTTCAGGCGATGAACCGCAAACTTGCCGAGCTTTTCATCCGCGACGAAAGTCCCGTCGTATTCTTCGGCTAAGCGAGACTCGTCAAAGTCATCGCGGCGACTGTTGGTCCCCCCTATGCTCGCCCTTTCCGTTTGCCGTTCCCACTTGCCGAGCGAAGGTTCGTAGAGAAAAAGGTTTTTTTCTACTCGCAGATAGCCCTTGCCGGCCTCAGCTTTAGGTTTAGTGAATAAAATCATCCATTTATCATCTGCGTCCCGACGATAGACCCTGGCTTCGAACGCCTTGGTGCTACCGTCTTTTTCCTTCTGGTCGATAAATACGGTCGAAGCGTAATCGCCCATATTCCGCTGCCGCTCATCGACGAGCTTGATGAGCTCCTGAGTCTGCTTCGCATCGAGGGCGAGCAGTTGGCCACCGCTGAAGACGGATAGGAGGCTGAGACTATGAAAAAGCAATCTGCGCATAGGGAACTCCATTACTTGCCTTGCATGAGAGCTTCGACCGGCCGCAGCTTGGAGGCCTTGAGAGCTGGGTAAAGAGCCGCTAGGCCCGTGATGAATCCAAACAAGAGCAGCGTGCTAATAAACTGCCCGGCATGCAAGGAAAAATATAGATTGTTGGACATCAAAAACAGACGGGCACCTTCGTTCGTGATTGGCACTTCAAGCCCATTGAGAATGCTGAGCGTAATTCCCACCAGAACTATGCCGAGAAGCGAGGCGAAGAGGCCGAGCATCACCGCTTCCGTCAAAAAGAGCTGGATTACAAAGCCCTTCTGCGCACCGATGGCCCGCATGGTGCCAATCTCTTTCGTTCGTTCACGAACGCTCATCCACATTGCATTCATGATGCCGCCAATGATGATGATAGAGAGTACGCCGACCACGAAGAAGGAGACCAGATCGAGAGCAGCTGTCACCCATATGACAAAAGATATTTCGTCGCTCCAAAGCGTCAGATCCAATTTTTGCCCTAGCCAATCTTCGCCCGCAATTTTATCGAACTTCAAGAAGAAGGGATTTGGATCATGATCGAGCACCTGATAGCCCTTCGTCTTAAACGACTCTCGCAGACGGTTCATTACCGTTTCAGCTTGATCCTGAGACGGCAGATAAACCATAACGACTCCGGTAGTGTCGTCTGATACGCGGTTGAGATCGAGCACGTTCTGCCGAGGCATGAAAATGCTCCAGTTACTCATAAACCCGATGTCGGATGCAATAGCAGCGATGCGCAGATCTGCAGTATTCGACTGAGTCCGGCTGGCCTCTGTTACGAAGGTGAGAGTATCGCCGACCCCGACTTCGAGCTTTTTAGCCTGGGCCGCAAAAATAAGCACATTATTGGGCTGCTTGAGATCATCAAAATTGCCGACGGCTTGCTGGCTGCCGTCTTTCTTATATTCGCTTTCTTTGGCGAGGCGAAGCGAGCGGAAGAAACGCTCTTCCTCATCAAAAATAATGCCGTTCACCCCGACATTGATTGATGAAGCAGGGCTGATGAGACGCCCCCAGCCGCGGTGACGATCGATAATGCTCACCGCCTCCGGCACTTCTTTGCGGACAAAAGCTCGCAGTTCTTCCCTACCGACCAAAACGGGTGCCGAAGCTTTTTTGCTCGATTTGAAGAAGCCGCCGATGTTCACATGCCCGGCAGAGAGCGTTGTCGCCGATTCGATCATGCGCTCTGAAACGGATGCCGAGACTGAGCGCAGGACCAGGAAGAGACTGGCGACAATTGTCACCGCCAGGCCGAGGAGTATCGTTCGCCGTTTGGCCTGCAATAGATTGCGAAAAGCTATGTTCAGTATCGTAAGCATCCCTCACTCCTTCTCTTGCATGGCTTCGGCTGGTTTCACATGAGCGGCGTGACGGGCAGCATAGATCGAGGCGATCGTCGCAATCAGACTGACGAATATAGGACAGAGAACAATGATCGCCGGATGCAGCTGAGGATAGAGTCGAGGGCCCGAGAAGAGAAAAGTGACCACATCATGAGTTGAGGCGATTCCGACTTTGTTGAGCCAAGCCAGCAGCCCAACAGCGAGAGCCCCGCCCACCACGGCACCCAGTAAGGCCGTAATCCCCGTTTCTGCGAGAAACATGCCGACAACAAAGGACTTTTGGGCACCAATGGCCCGCATGGTACCAATTTCGCGGATGCGATTGAAAGTGCCGACGATGATAGAGTTATTGATAATAACCAAGGCGACAATGAAGATCACACCTAAGGCAAAGATCAGGACGAGACGGACGATGTTGACGAACTGCCCAACGAAGCCCGAGGCCTCTTGCCAGTTGACCACTTTCACATCGAGACCCTGCGCCTGCATGTCTTTCTCGAGCTGCTGTTTAACCTCTTCAATCTTCGAGATATCCCTGATTTTGACTGCCGCGTTGAGAGCGAGACCTTGAGCAATTTCGCCCGGCTCAAACTGGTCGGGGATAAGTGGTTTGATTGACAGCGTCTCGACCGCTGAAGAGCTGCTGGGAGGGGCTACTGGGCTAGGCGTGGCTTCTTGAGCCGGACTTCCTTCGCCAAAGAGAGCATCTTCGGCGTTCTCAGCTTTGATGTCCCGGATACCGACCTGAGTGCGCATCTCCTGCAGTTCTTTGAGCGAAGCTTCTGTCATCTGTCCATAGAGTTCGCGAAAGCTGATCAGGTCTACAATGTTCATCGCACCCGCCAGATCAGAATCCTCCAGACCATCGAAACTGTAGACTCCGTATACTTTGACGGGAACGCTCTTGAGGTAGCCGCTCTTCGTATAGCTGCGGAGCATGATAGTCTCACCCGGCGAGATCTCGTAGAGTTTGATCTTAGGGGCAATATTTTTATAGAAGAAATCGTAGCGGGCCATAAAGTTGGAATCATCGACGGTTAGAAAGGTCTTGAGCTGCTGTACGAGCCCGGCAATCAGATCCCCACCCTCGCCCTTTATACCTGACTCGCTCAGAGTTTGGCTGAGTTCCGCAGCCTCCGCTCTATCGAGGTAGGCGAGAATTCGCGCGTACTGCCTCGGTAGATCCTGAACCAGCCGCTGATTCTCCGGATCACCGGCCAGCGGGATACGCAGATTCTCCTTCCTCTTCATGAGCTTGTCGAAGAGTCTGGCCGCGTTATTTTTCAACTGATCTTCCCGAATCTTGTTACTAAGCAGTATTCCCCGCTGGCCGACAGGCAGCGTTTCGCCCTGGACGACCTTGAACTTTGGAAAGTTTTCGCGATAGAGAGCGATATCCGTACCGAGGTACATGAGATAGATCGGTTGCTTTTCGCCCGAAATCGGGGCTATCCGCGTTTCCAAAAACTGCAGGGCAACCTCATCGCCACTGGCGACGCGCTGCAGAAAGATCTGATCCAGCGCCTGGGTGAGATCTGCCTCCTCTTTTTCGAGTTCGGCCATGTTCTGGACAACCTTTTTCCTTTCGCTGAGCTCCGTCGTCAGTTGCTGCAGTTGAAAACGCAGTTGCTCCATCCGCTCGTTGAGCAGCATGGAATCGCCGCTTTTCAAAGAGCTGCGCAAGGCATCGAGACTCTCATCCAGCTCATTGCCTCGCGCCAATAATCCCATATCGATGCCCATGGGAATCAGAGCCTCGACTTCGGGATTCTGCAGCGCTGCCTGGCGGTAAGGGGCCAGATCCTCAAGGACGCCCAGATCTTGGCGACCCATGAAACTAGAGCCGAAAACTGCCAGATCATCCTTGGCCTTCTTCGAGTAGATTTGCAGATGTCCGGCCACACTGCCGATAATACTCTCTTGCATAGAAGCTTCGACGTCGCGTAGGAGAGTCAGACCAACGACCGACAGAAACGATCCCATGCCGAGCAGGGTCGCGATCACGATTGTTTTCAAACGGTATAGCCAAAGGTTCCTAAATGCGACCCTCAGGACGAGGGAAGTCTTTTCTATCGTCTGCATCTTCTGACCTCATTGTCTGCAGTTCAATCAGCCAGCACTAAACCGTCTTTCAATCTCACGATGCGCGTGGCCTGTTTCATAACCTGCGGGTCATGGGTCGAAAAGATAAACGTCGTTTTGTGACTGCGGTTGATATTCTTCATCAAGTCGATGATGCGCTCACCGGTCGCCGAATCAAGATTGGCAGTTGGCTCGTCGGCGAGAACGATGCGCGGCGAAGTCACCAGAGCCCTGGCTATAGCAACGCGTTGACGTTGGCCACCGGAAAGTTCATTAGATTTCTGCTGAGCCTGATCTCGAAGCCCAACCTCATCCATAAGACCCACGATCCGCTCATGGCGTTCCTGCCTGGACAGCTTGCCCTGGATGAGCAGCGGGAACTCTATGTTCTGGTATACGGTGAGTACTGGAATGAGGTTAAAACTCTGGAAAATGAATCCTAGCTTATCGAGCCGGAGGCGAGTCAGCTCTCGATCCGAGAGACGCGAAGTCGAACGCCCTTCGACCAGGACTTCACCCGTCGTTGGGGTGTCCATGCAGCCGATTAGATTCAGAAGCGTAGACTTCCCGCAGCCTGAAGGACCAGCTATCGTCGTAAATTCGCCTTCAGCTATGGCAAGCCGGATATCCCGCAGTGCCTGAACCGAAGTTTTGCCTAAAGGATATACTTTGGAGACATTGGCTATATCGACAGCGACGGACATAGTTCCTCCAGAGGAATTCAAGCTCGCATGGGGATATGGTGGAGTAAAAAGCTCAGCGAAGCAATGACCTTTTTCCCTTGAATCGCTCGGGAAACTCCGCCGAACTATTGCTATTTAGTACCTGAATGTATAAAATTTCAGATTAGATTCGATTAAAATTTCATCATTTACCTTCGAACGCGCTGAGCGCCGAGGTCTTTATGCCATTTCTTCTTTGGCTCCTGCTCCTTCCTTTTTTGATGGCCAGTCCAGCTAAAGCTAAAGGCTCATGGGCAGCTGACGCTTGGGAAATGGTCTCGCAACAAAAGGGTATCGATGTCTACCGGAAGACCTTCCCGGACAGCAATGTAAAGGGAGTCGGTGGTGAGGGAGTGGTCAACGCCTCAATTTCGAAAATCCTCTGGGTCCTCATGGACCATGAGCATAAAACGCAGTGGATCGATCGCTTCGCCCGGGGGCATACCATCGAAGTGCTCTCCCCGCTCACGGAGATCCAATACGCAGCCTTTAATATGCCTTTTCCTGTACAAGATCGCGATTTCGTCTACCGCTATGAGTTCAGCGTCAGCCCCGAGCGCGATTCAGTTATCGTTGCCGTTCAGTCGGTAGAACACGCCTCCGCACCGGCTGCCGACTCGATTGGTGTGCGGGGTGAAATCGTCAAAGGCCGCTACATTCTCTACCCCGAAGGCCCCGATTCGACCCGTATGATCGCCGAATACCTGGCGGATCCCAAGGGCTCCGTCCCCTCCTGGGTCGTGAATCTCGTGCAGAAAAACTGGCCGCTTAAGACGCTAGAGAATCTCCGACGCCAGGTTCAGGAGCCCCATGTGAAAGAGTGGGATCCTTACAAAACGCTGCTGCTGCCCCAGCTACAACTGAAGCCCTAGGAGCGTCTCCCTGCCTAGCCTAGAGCTTCGAAGTCGTTTTTGTATTGAGCCTCCTTCCTCGAGAGAAGTATGATGGACTGATCGATCGAGGGGGATAACATTGCGAAATCTACTGATTTGGACCTTCTTGAGCCTAGGGGCCTTTGCCTGCGGCCGGGACGAGGACAAGGTTGAAATAAGCGAGAACGATCCCCAGGGCAATCTCCACTTCTCATCGGCTAGCGAATTAGCAGATGGCAGCGCATCGCCAGGGAACTATCTAGTCGCGTTTCGGAATCTGCTCGACAATTCTCAGCTGCATTTTGCTGGACAGCAGCGGTCGGCGCTAGCGCATTTCGAAGCCTTAAGTCAGACCTGGGCGAAGCCCTCCCTGATCAGTAGCATCCGCTATTTTAGTTCGCTCAACCTCAATCAGCTCTCACAGTCTTTCCGCCTGGCTCGCACCGTCGCTGCTGCTCCCTTTCTGCAGATGCAGCCTCAAAGCGACGAGCGGCTGGCGAGCCTGACTGAAATTAATTTCCGCAGTGAGGAGGAGGCACGGACGACGCTCGCGGGCTGGTACGCTGAGAAAAAGATCTGGTATGCTGAGCCCAACTTCAGCTCGAAGATCGAGGGCGAGCTCGAGGATACCCTCCTAAAAAATTTCGGCGGAGAAAATGTAAATAAAGTTGCTTGGCTTGAACAGATCAATTTTTCGCAGGCCATAGAGGAATTAGCTCAGCTGCCAAGTCAGGCTGTGCCCTTAATCGCTGTTTTGGATAGCGGCGTAGATGTGGAGCATCCGAATTTGAAGGATGCGATTTACATCAATGAGAGCGGCGAGAACAAGCTAGGCTGCGTCAACGATAAGTTTGGCTGTAATGTACTCGTGGCAAAAAAAGACAAGCTCGGTGACGGCAACGTCTTTCCTACAGGCACCAAAGGCTACAGTCAAGAATGCCCAGACAATCTTGGCAAAACCGAGAGAGAATCATCTAATTTTGCTGGCAGTTGCTCACATGGCACTCACGTAGCGGGAATTATCGGCGGACGCGGTTCGAAAGAATTCTCTGGGGTTTGCCCTTACTGCAAGATCTTAGTGGTGAGGATAGTTGATGATAAGAACTTTAAAATTTCGGATGCTGCTCAGTTGGCGGCGTATTCTTATGTGGCCAGCTTCCAAGACAATGGACAGCCTTTGGTTCGCGTGATCAATGCTTCCATTGGCAAATTTCAATTTACGCGTTCACTGGAGCTTTTCGTGAAAGCCCTGAAGAACTATGGCCGAGGAGTTCTCACGATCGGTGCTGCCGGAAACGACGATACAATCCGCAAAAACTATCCGGCCGCCTTCGAAGATGCCCTAGCGGTTTCCAATGTGATGGGCCAGCAGAAGAAGCCAGTGAAAAGCCCCTCATCTAACTTTGGAATGTGGGTCGACATAGCGGCTCCTGGAGATTTGGAAGGTGCCTGCGGCGGCAACAGTGGAATTCTATCGACGCTTCCCGGGGGCGGTCTTGGTTGTAAGGTAGGTACCTCGATGGCTTCACCTGTGGTCGCTGGAGTGGCTGGCCTCATCTTAGTCAAAGAGCCGTTGCTTACGGCTCAGGAGCTTGAAGACAGACTCAAGACCACAGCCATTCCCGATGAACTTTACCGCCTTGATATCAACAATTCATATCGACCCACGATCAATGGCTCTATCGTTCCCCTGCTAGGCAGCGGGGTGGTCAACGCTCTCGGCGCATTGAGACCGGATAAGGACCTTTCGCCCGGTCTATCGACCGATCGCAGCGATCGTGTCGAGCCCGGTTGTGGCGTCATTGGCAGCCGCGGAAAAGGCCATCTCGAACTGATATGGCTTTGGCTTTTTTCTCCCCTGCTCATCGTCTGGCTAGGCCGGAAGAAGTGCCGGTGACTTTTCCCCTCCATGGGGAACGGGGAATTTTGCGAAGAAACTTGTATTAGCCTAGGCAGCTCAGGATTCAAGGAGCACAAGTTCCTCATTCACGCAGCCGAAGTTGGCCACGCTGATACCCAGCAGGCGAATCTTTCTCTGACCTGCCTCTGTAGCATCGAGAAGTTGCCCCGCGCAGTTGCGTATCGCCTGCGCGTCCTGGGTGTAAAAGGGTAGAGTCTGACTGCGGGTGCAGCGCGTGAAGTCTGCGTATTTTACTTTGAGAGTAATCGTTTTTCCACGCAGATCTTTCTTCTGCAGCGCTAGAGCCACCTCTTCACAAAGCAGGTCAATTTCATATTCGAGCTGCGATCGCTCGAGGATATCCACCGCAAAAGTCTCTTCTTTGCCGAGCGATTTGCGTTGGCGACGAGTCTCCACGGGTCTATCATCCAGGCCGCGACTCCGTTCATAAAGCCAGTCTCCCATCGATCCGAGATTTTCTTGGAGCCAAAAGCGACTCTTCTGCCAGACGTCCGCGCAGTTCTCGAGGCCCAGCTCTTTGAGACGTTTTTCGCTAGCTGGACCGATGCCGTGAATGCGCCTCAAAGGAAGGCGTTCCATGAAACGCGTCACCTGCTCGGGCATAACCACCGTCACACCCATGGGCTTATGAAAGTCAGAAGCAATTTTTGCGACGAGCTTATTGGGCGCAATCCCTGCCGAACCACTGAGGTGAAGCTCATGCTGAATCGCTTCCTGTATGCGTCGGGCAATAGCCGTAGCATAGAGTCCAGCGGCATTATCAGTGACATCGAGATAGGCTTCATCGAGCGATAGAGGTTCAATAATATGCGTATAACGGCTGAATATCTCGTGGATCTCCTGGGAAGCCAGCTTGTACTTGGCAAAATCGGGTGGAATGAAAATCGCTTCCGGGCAGAGTCTGGCAGCCTGAGAGCAAGCCATCGCCGATTTAATTCCGAACTTCCGAGCCTCGTAGCTAGCGGTACAGACGACTCCCCGGGACTGGGGTGAACCGCCGACAACCAGGGGCTTGCCCTTGAGAGAGGGATTGGCCCTTACTTCTACCGACGCATAAAAGGCGTCCATATCGAAATGGATGATTTTTCGCTGGAGGAGCCATGGATGTAAGTCGAGTGCAGTCACGAAATCTGGGCCTCGCTAAGAAGAGGCCAAGATCTTACCATGCAAGAATATGGCTAACAAGACCTCTCTGCCTAGCGAAAGACAGCCGTCCTTTTTTCCATGAGACGGTAGTAGAGCGTCGGAATGTAACGCTTAATACGCCAAAATCTATGGTAATCAGGATGAGGCAAGATCATAAAACGACCGGCCACAAGCTCCTTATAGGTATAGGCAGCTATCTGTGCCGAACTGAGCTTAGATGATGCCAGAAGAAGCTTCACTATTTCCTGGGCCTTTGGATCCGTTGATTTGATGCTCTCCCCGAGGTTGGTCTGGAAGAACCCTGGGCAGACTACGGAGACTTTGATGCCAAAGGATTTAAGTTCGAAGAACATGGTCTCCGATAGAGCCACAACCCCCGCTTTACTGATATTATAGCTGCCCATTTTCGGGCCAAAAAGTAAGCCGGCCATGGACGCCACGTTTGCAATATGACCATGACCCTGTTTTTTAAACAGAGGTATAAAAACTTGTGACGAACGTACGATACTGAGCAAATTGATGTCCAGGATCCACTGCCATTCCTCGATCGGAGTTTCCTCAACAAAGCCATGTGCAGCAACACCAGCATTGTTGATGAAGAGATCGAGGCCACCCCAGCGTTTGACAAGCTCGTCGCGCAGGGTTTCGAAGCTTTCAGTCTTCCTTACATCACCCAACGCGAAGTGAACTTCAGCAGCTGGATATTTGAGCTTCAGCTCTGCCACTACCTCGGCACCCCGACTCTGATTGATGTCCATCAGAGCGACTTTCCAGCCCTCGCCAGCAAATTGAAAAGCGAGAGCCTTTCCGTATCCACTTGCGCCACCGGTGATAGCAACTCGCTTCTCTTTCAACATAAAGTCCCCTCAATTTTCAATTATGTTTAGGACCCTTGGAATGCAAGAAGCGCCTTTCAAAAATGAAAGTGCCTAAGGGCACTACCGCCGCGACATAAGCCAGAAACCAGACCTTCTTAGACCAGGAGAGGGCCGTAGCCGCGTAATTTGCCGCAAGCAGATAAAGCAGGAAGAGGATCCCATGAGCCATGCCGACAATTCGGACAGCTTCCGGCTGACCGGCAATATACTTGAGAGGCATGGCGATCAAGAGCAGAATCAGAAACGAGCCGCCCTCTAAACGACCTAACCACAGAAGCAGGGACTGTTGCATACTAACCTCAGCTAGGAGACGGTGGAGATTCGCAATCGGCGCCTGTATCCGACGAAGGATCGAGGGCTGCTAGACGACTTTCAAGCTTGCGTATGCGCCGCTCATAGTCCTTGAGACGCCTGAGATGAGCCACCGCACGTCCCCATTCTTTCTGGGGAACTGCAGGAAAGCCCACGTAAGTTCCCGGTTCTGTCAGAGGCGTGACAACCGCGGTCTTAGCGCCTATCCGCACCTGATCGGTCACATGCATATGGTCGGCAATTCCACTCTGTCCCCCCATCAGGACCCACTTGCCAACTTTCGTCGACCCAGCTACCCCTGCCTGGGCAGAGAACATACAGTTATCGCCAATTTCAACATTGTGGCCTATTTGAACGTGATTATCAAACTTGCAGTGATCACCGATCAGTGTTTCGCCATGCGTGGCTCTATCCACGGTACAGGCGACACCGAGCTCGACGTCATTGCCTAGCCTGACTATTCCAACCTGTGGGATTTTGCAGATTTCACCGCCGCTGACAGCAAAGCCAAAACCATCGGCGCCCACTACCGCACCTGCATGAAGGAGACAGCCCTTGCCGATGATGCAGCTATGATAGATGACAACGTGGGGATGCAAAACGCAGTCGTCGCCTATTTCAGAGTCAGCGCCGATAACCACACCCGGATAGAGAACGACCCGATCGCCGATTTTTGCCCTGGCAGCGATGTGTACTCCGGGATGAATCGTAAGTTCTTGGCCAAGAACTGCGGTCCTATCAATGAAAGCCTGCGAACTGATGCCACGGG
>JBGSTX010000252.1:0-14093 GCA_041736305.1 Oligoflexus sp.
GTTCGAGTTGGGCCGAGAGCTTCTTAAGAAAGTGCTTGCTGAGGAGGGGTATATCGCTTTTTCGCTCCCGCAGCGGGGGGATAGAAACGGGAATAACATCGAGCCGATAGAAAAGGTCTTCTCGAAAGCGCCCCTCGCTGATCTCTTCTTCTAGCTCACGATTGGTTGCTGCCACCAGTCGGGCCGAAAATTCCAGATCCTTTGTCCCGCCGACGCGTCGATAGCGTTTGTACTCTATGACCCGTAGAAGTTTGGCCTGTAATTTGAGAGGCATTTCACCGATTTCATCGAGGAAAACTGTGCCTCCGCGAGCCATCTCGAAGAGTCCAGGCTTGCGTTCGCGAGCATCGGTAAATGCACCTTTTTCGTGCCCGAAGAGTTCGCTTTCGAGGAGGGTCTCGGGAATGCTGGCACAGTTGATCTCGACAAAGGGTTCCTGAGCCCGCGGTGACCACTCATGAACCGCTCGAGCCGCCAATTCTTTGCCAGATCCGCTCTCGCCGAGGATCAGGACCGTATCGGCCTTGCTACGCGCCACTCGCTCGAGCACCTGGCGCAGCTTTTCTATCGGAGCTGAGCTGCCAATGATCTGGAACGGCTCTAGCGGCTTCTCCTTGCCTTCCAGCTGTTTGACGCGTCGGCGGAGATGGCCGACCTCGCCAGCTCGCACTATGGCAGCTATGAGAGCTTCAGTTGCGAAAGGTTTCTGGAGATAATCATAAGCGCCGAGGCGGAGGGCAGTAATAGCGGAATCGATGGCAGCGTGCGCCGTCATTAAAATGACCGGCATTTCAGCTTGCGTTCGCTTCCACTCCATCACCATTTCAAGGCCGTTGCCGTCGGGTAGATTGATATCGCTGATCGCCAAATCGGCATTAAAACCAGGAAAAAGCGATTGGGCCTGAGCTAGTGAATGCGCCATCAGCACGTTGAGGCCATGGACTTCGAGTTCTTTGCTGATCAAGCGCGCCAGCGAGATATCGTCGTCGAGGAGGAAGACTCGTAAACCTCTTAAATCCGACGTAGTCCATTTGGTAGTCATCTCTGTTTTCCTCTGCGCTGAGGTAAAGCCGCAAGTAGTACCAGCTCATTCCATGCGTATGCATCCGCATCATACTCGTGGACCTCAGGGCAGGAAAGGGGCTTTGTCCGCCTTTTGCGAATAGTTCAAAGGTACCATTCTTGCTGAACACAGCTCTCGGAGACTCGCGTCTTTAAGCTTTCGCGCAAGATTGTCGCAAGATGCTGCTGCGCTTCGGGTTCCCCATGGTTGAGAAGAATGTGCTGACTGAGGCTGCGATTGCCGTTAAGCCAGCTGACTATTTCCGAATAGTCTGCATGGGACGAAAGCGAATCAATAGTGGCAATTTCGGCTTCAACCGACACTTCTTGATGGTGAATGCGCATTTTCCCGAGAATTTTCGCTTGTTCCTGGAGAAAACGCCCTTTGCTACCCAGCGCTTGGTAACCGCTGAAAATAACCATATTCCGGGGATCTGGGAGCCGATGCTTGAGGTGATGCAGAATGCGACCGCCGCTGAGCATGCCCGACGCTGAGATGATAATGGCCGGGCCGTCCATCATGGTAGCGAGCATGGAGTCGTCCACACTCTCAACAGCCTGGAAATTTCGAGGATAGAATTGTTCGGTAGTGGGGCCGAATCCGGAGTTGAGGATCTGATCCTCATTGCGATCGAGGAAGACGTTGAGAGCTTTGCGGGACATGGGACTATCGAGAAGTACAGGGACCTGAGGGATACTCCCTAATCGCTCGAGTTCCCCAATCAGATACATGATTTCCTGGGATCGTCCGACAGCAAAGGCTGGGATGACAGCGATCCCTTTTCTTGCGATCACTCGCGAAAGGCAGGTTCCTAATTGAACGAGCGAACTCTCTGGTGCATGTATGCGTTGGCCGTAGGTTGATTCCAGCACCAGTGTGTCAGGTTCATCAATGTTCTCGGGTCCCTTCAAGATAGCTGAGCGATAGTTCCCGAGATCACCGCTGAAGGTTATGGTTCGGCTTTCATCCCCCATTCCGAAACGGAAGCGCAGGAAGCTCGAGCCGATGAGATGGCCCGAACGCGAGAGATACAGGCTCAATCCATTCCCGAGATCGTGCCACTTATTGCGCTCCAGAATGCGGAACTGGGTCATGACTTGTTCGACATCCTCGCTCGTGAAGAGCGGACTCGGATCTGCGTGGCGCGAATAACCAGTTTTGCGGGCGAAGCGTGCGGTTTCTTCTTCGAGGTGAGCTGAATCCTGAAGGATGATGTCGGCGAGCTGATAGGTTCCTTGCGAGCAGTAGATGGGGCCACGAAAACCTTCCTTGCAAAGACGCGGGAGGTAGCCGCAATGGTCGAGATGCGCATGAGTGAGGAAAACAGCATCGATATCTTTCGCCGGAATCTCTAGACTTTCGCGATTCCTGTTTCTGAGCTCGGGTGGTCCCTGAAAGATGCCACAGTCGACGAGATAGCGTTTTGATCCGTGCTTGACGAGAGTTTTACTCCCCGTAACAGAATCGAATGCACCTAAGAATTTCAGAGAAATAGTCATGCGATCTCCGTGGCAAGGTTCAGGCCCTGTCCCGGATATTCAATTTCAATGCCAAATATATCTCATTACTTATGGATACTTAGACCTACTTTTTCTCAGCCAGATGAGGCCTTTGCCACTAGCTGTGGCAGATGACGCAAGGTGAGGCGAGGATGGAGAGCTTCGGGAATCGGAAACTCTCGTGAGCATAATTCTAAAGGGCGTAAACGCTACGAATTATTTGCGCGTCGCCTTTCTCAAAGATGTCATCCAGTGCAGCCGAAACACTGTTGATAATAGCGCTTCTAAAAACCTCATACCCGTTTGATGTACCCAAGTTGAGATCTTTGCTGATATCCCCATTGATATTCACAGTAGTGCGAGCGTAGCTGCAGAGAGTCTCATCGGCAGGGTCGCGGGCTTTGCCGTCGCCACAAATAAAGTTGAATGCCTCGTATCCCATGCCGAGGAGCACCAGAGCAGCTCCGGCAGGATCAGCGGCAGTGGTGGCTCTGCGAGCATTCTTAAAGAAGGCTACAAGAGCTTGGGTCTGCTCGCCTGGATCCTTGCTGAGATCGATGCTATTCAGATTCCTGCGGAAGGCATCCCAGTTCACGTTAACGGAAATATCCCGGTCGAAGCTACCCTGGACCTTATGCGATTCGAAGCCAAGCTTCGGCAGCATGGACCATGTCGTAGCGGCGGCTGAACTCACAGCCGAGCCAGCCGAGATTTCTACTGAGCGGTATTGGAGCTGTGCAAGGGTTTTCTTCTGCTGAAACCTAAGGGTATTGGCATTTACTTTTTGTTCGCTGCCCTCAATATCGAACTGAGTTAGTCGCACCGTCATCGCCAATTCATTAGGATGCAGCGTTGGCTTCCAGCTCTCTTGCGCTCCGGAGTCCAAAGTCTTTAGAACGCAACGCATTTTTTTAACTTTACGAACAAAGCTGCTCCGGAGCGGTTTAGGGAAGATCCCACGAGGCTTCGCATGGGCTAACCAAAACTTAGCGCTAGCGTCACGGCAGGCTTGGTCCAGCAAAGGAGCCATCTTAGCTGAGTCGCCGGCCATGCTGATGATGGAGAGACCTAAATCAGAGAGGTAATCGTTTTTAGGGACGAGAAGCGCAAGCGTAAAGCAGCCGCCGGGCGCGGTGCCGACACAGAAATTTGGATCGGACAGCGGAACGTTGGGTTGATCGGCTGACATATCGCTCTCAGTTTCTGAGGAGCTATTGGTATTGCTAGTGGACTTACAAGCATTCAGCGCCAGGAGACTGAAGCATAGAATCGCGGATCGGCTAAGCAGAGGATTTTTCATCGCTTACAAGCTCTAGTGGAGATGTTTTAAAATTTTGCTAATTGTAAACCTAGCGAGCTATTACCGTCAAATTCTGTTTAGTATTCTCAAGCCGTAACATTTTTTGGCCTCGCCTATGGCGTCGGCCACTGGTCAATTAAACTTAGCCTTTGACATTGGCTTGGCCTTCGCCTTTGGGGTGATCGTGATCCTAGCCCAACCCTTTACCTTTAGGCTTATGCTTGGTTTTCGCCGAAGTGGTAAGGGCAAGGCCTTGCGCCGACGATCACGATCACGCACAAGGCAATGGCAAGGTCTAAGGCTAGGTCAAAGAACTGAGTGGCCGACGCCATAGGCGAGGCCGATTTAAGGCTAATTGAAAGGCCATCTGAATTACCTTGTTTCAAACACTATGACAGCTTCGCAGCTTATTGATCTGCTAAGAAAAATGGTCTTTATCAGAGGAAATTAATATTAATTTTATATTTCGATGCGTCGCTACCTTCTTGGTAATAAATGCTGCTCTTCTGCTGAGTCTAAATTCTTCTTTTGCTACGGTTTCGCAGGAAATGGTCAAAGTACCAGGAGGTCGCTTTGAGATGGGCTGCAAAGATTGCAAGCTGCAAGATGCACTACCACTGCATCCGGTGGAAATCTCAAGCTTTTGGATGGACATAACTCCTGTCACGAACGCCGCGTTTGCAAAATTCGTCGCTGCGACCCAGTATAAAAGTATCGCTGAACGTAAGCCCAATCCCAAAGACTACCCAGACGTCCCGCCTGAAAAGCTCGTCCCTGGATCGGGAGTGTTCCAATCACCCTTAAGTATCGATTCGCTCGCTCATCCACTGCAATGGTGGGTATATATGGAAGGTGCAAATTGGCGCCAACCAGAGGGCCCTAAAAGCAACATTAAAAGCAGAACGGAATACCCTGTCGTTCACGTCGCGCATCCTGACGCGGCGGCTTACTGTCGCTGGGCCGGAAAACGACTGCCGACCGAAGCCGAATTTGAATATGCGGCGCGAGGGGGACTCGTAGGTAAACGCTATGCCTGGGGTGAGCAACTTAAGCGAGATGGTAAGTGGATGGCTAATATCTGGCAAGGCACCTTTCCCGTGCAAAATTCTCGTGACGATGGGTTCGAAGCTACCTCACCGGTGCGTTCATTCCCTCCTAATGGATACGGGCTCTACGATGTCGGTGGCAACATTTGGCAATGGACGTCCGACTGGTATCGAGCTGATACCTATGCAAAAGCAGCTGCGAGCGGCATCAGCCGCAACCCAAAAGGACCTGATAGCAGCGAAGATCCTGAAGAACCAAAAGTCCCAAAATACGTTCAGCGCGGTGGCTCTTATCTTTGTAGCGACCGCTATTGCACCCGCTATCTAGTCGGTTCGCGCGGGAAGGGGGCCGTCGATAGCAGTGGTTCGAATATAGGTTTTCGCTGTGCGCGCGATATTTGATGCATTTCTTGCGCTTCGTAAAGAAAGAACGTGTCCATCCTTTTGTTGCGGTTTGGCACTAAAAAACGTTAGTTGAGTCGAGGAGACATAAATGGTTTTTTACCTTCCTAGGAAAGCTACCCTTGCGGTATGCGCTCTTTTAATTTCGGGCTACGCTATGGCCCAAGCGTCCCTCCCATTTCCAGATCCTCCATCGCCTAGCACGGCGAGACGAACGATGCAGGAATCCACCTATAAGCGCCAGAAGCCTGTTCAGCATCTTCGGAAAGACGCGCCTAACATTCTGATTATCATGCTTGACGATGTTGGCCCTGGCTTACCAAGTACCTATGGTGGCCTCATCAACACTCCCACTCTAACTCGCGTCGCCAATAGTGGAATTTCTTATAACCGCTTCCATAACGCGGCTATGTGCTCACCAACACGAGCTGCCCTGCTCACGGGCCGCAACCATCATCGCGTTGGCAACGGACAGATCACCGAACTATCGAATAACTGGGACGGTTATACGGGAGTTATTCCCACAAGTTCCGCCACGGTTGCGAAAGTTTTAGGCGCTTATGGCTATAAGACGTCCGCATTCGGCAAATGGCACAACACGCCAGCCACCGACACAGGTCCGATGGGTCCATTTGCGAAGTGGCCCACGGGAGAGCGAACGGGGTTTGATTACTTCTATGGTTTCCTCGCCGGAGAGTCCTCGCAGTGGGAGCCGAAAATTGTAGAAAATACTAATCAGCTACCAATGCCGCACAAGCCTAAGTACCATTTTACTGAGGATATGACGGATAAGGCCATTGCTTGGCTTCGTCAACGAAAAGCGGCCACCCCTGACGCTCCTTTCATGATGTATTGGGCGCCGGGTGCAGCTCACGGTCCGCACCATATATTCAAAGAATGGGCAGACAAGTATAAGGGCAAATTTGATGAGGGTTGGGACAAAATGCGCGAACGTCAGTTTGCACAGCAAAAGGCAAACGGATGGATCCCAGCAAATACAGTGCTCACGCCTCGGCCAAGTTCTATGGCGTCTTGGGAAAGCATCCCTGCAGCCGAGAAACCTTTTCAACTTCGCCTCATGGAGACCTTTGCAGGCTTCGTTGAACATACCGACACCCAAGCTGGTCGGGTAATCGACGAGCTTGAATCCCAAGGCATTCTTGATAATACTCTCGTCTTCTACATTCTGAGCGACAACGGCTCCAGTGCTGAAGGTCAAAACGGAACAATCAGCGAGCTTCTGGCTCAGAACAGTATTACTACCAAGGTCGAGGATCATATCCGAGCCTTGAATGAGCTCGGCGGCTTGGATGTCATCGGCTCGGCCAAGACTGATAACATGTATCACGCAGGCTGGGCATGGGCAGGCAGCACGCCTTTTCAAGCTACGAAGCTCGTTGCCTCACACTTCGGCGGGACGCGGACCCCTATGGCTGTTTCTTGGCCGCGAACAATTAAATCAGACAAGACGCCTCGCTCACAGTTCCATCATGTAAACGACATTGTTCCCACCATCTACGACATCGTCGGTATTGAAGCTCCCAAGACTGTTGACGGTGTCGCTCAAGAACCGATTGATGGGGTGAGTTTGCAATACAGCTTTGCCACCGCAACGGCTCCTGGGCGCAAAAAATCTCAATACTTCGAGATCATGGGCAGCCGAGCTATCTACATGGACGAGTGGATAGCATCTACCTTCGGCCCTCGTACGCCTTGGCTTCCAGGACTGCCCCCGGGCATTAAAGAATGGAATCCCGACCAGGATACGTGGGAGCTCTATGATCTGCGAAAAGATTTCTCTCAAGGCAAGGACTTAGCGAAGAACGAGCCAAAGCGCCTTGAAGACATGAAAAAGACCTTCGATAAGGTCGCTAAGGACAACAAAGTATACCCAATTGGTGGCGGCCTCTGGTCGATTGCAATGCATCCCGAAGACGCACCAAAAAATCCAGCCACGGTGTTCAACTACACTGGCGAAACTGTTGCGGTTCCGGAGTTTATCGCTCCAAAAGTCGGTAGCGTAAGCAACCTCGTGACGATCGAAGCTGAGCTTCTTCCTGATGCGAAAGGTGTGCTCTATGCGCTGGGAGCTTTCTCGGGTGGACTTGCACTTTGGGTAGAAAATGGAGCCTTGACTTACGAGTACAACCTTTTTGAAATCGAGCGTACCCAGATCGCTTCAAAAGGAAAGCTACCGACAGGCCTGGTCAAAATCGAGATTGAAACGCAACGTGGCAAGGGCCATGTCGCTCCATTGGATGTAGTGATACGAGTAAATGGTGCAGAGGTGGCCAAGGGCCGAGTGCCACGCGCAGCACCCCTAATGTTTACAGCAAACGATACCTTCGATGTTGGTATGGATAACTTCTCACCGGTTTCTCTCGCCTACTTCGATCGAGCTCCCTTTAAATACTCAGGGAAGATAAACACGCTCGATGTTCGCTACCTTGAAACTACGCCGGCCACGCATTGATCCTTTGCAGATGAAAAAAGCAGTCCCCTCGCTTGGGGACTGTTTTCGACCAGACGAGCTGTCTCCTAGGATAGCAATCTAGGTCGTGGGCTTCCTATTTTGAGCGCGAAATAACTCAAAAAACCCATAAATTCTTCCGAAATCTTCCTCGCAAAAATCGCATAATCACCGAATAACGTAGACTTATATCAGTTCACTTTAGAAATAGGCAAAATCAGCCGATGACGAAAGAGTTGTTCGTTCCATCGGAGTAGACTATGCGCTGGTACCTCGCCCTAACCAGCTTCGCTCTAAGCCTCTTTTTCGGGGCCATAGGGATTTATCAGCTCCAAAAACAGTCTGCTGGAGTCGGGCACAAGGTCGATGCGCTCCGGGCCTCTGCTCTTCTTAATTCCGAGGGTGCCGAGCAGCGCTGGCGAAATCTCGCCCTGCAGGCCCGCGAGAAAGCGGTTTTCTACGAGGAAGAAATCGAGCGCGAGCATCTCGAATCCGGAATGGTGGTCAATCGGCGAAACAATGGAGAGCCCGAAGGAGTCTGCGACAGTCTCCTCTTCTCCAGTCTGCGTTACACCGCGCTGGTGAAGCTCGGCTGGACTGATAAAGCTGCAGCGGCCTGGCAAGCGATAGCCCGCAGCCAGCAAGGTGGGCGGTGGATCCGGCATCCTCTATGTAGGGAAAAAGTCACTTCGCGCGATATGATCTTCGGCCTCGTAACCGCTTTGAGTCAGAATCCACCGCTGGCCGGCGAACACCTCAAGTCTTTGCTAGGCATCATCGAAAAGACCGACGGTTCGATCGACCCCGGACCCTTTTATGTAAGCCGCCTCTCACCGGGCCTCGGCGAACTCATCAAGCAGATGAGCCTGATCCAAGGCTGGCAACTCAAAAATCTACCGGGCGAAGTACGGATTTCATTCTCTACTCTCGAATTCGACGCCTGGCTCAGCTCGCCTGGATACGTGTCCCACCTGATCGCACTCATGCTCTGGAATGAACTCGAGCTTCTGCAGCAGCAACGAAAAATTCGCAGCATAGCGCAGCTCTTCGAAGGGATTTGGCCCATAGAAATTGCCGAACTACGCCTGCAGTGGGCAGGACAAAAACTGGCCGAAATGGACCCCTCGAATCTCTTTTTCCTCTGGCTCAAATATCGCAGCGCCGGTGCCCTCAGCGATCGGATCAAGGGCGATTTGCTCGAACAACTGCTGGCCATGCAAGCCTTTCCGGATCATCATCTGCCGCGCAACTGTGAACGCCATGCCGATTATCTCTGGCAGCGCACCTCGCGCGAATATCAGCCGCAGCCAAACACGCCTTGCGAAGTGACTTTCAGTGGAGTCGACTTTCTCTGGATGGTCGCCCTCCTAACCGAAGAAGCCAACTGAACTCTATCCCTAGCTCTGGTAAAATAATTAAATCTTAAGCAGAAAAGCTCGCGCCAACGAGGGCTAGACTATGAAAAAACTCGGCATCTACTATCGCGTCTCGACTGACAAGCAGGATCTCGCCAGTCAGAAGACGGCCTTCGCCAGCTGGTTGGAGGCTCTGCCCCCGGCAGCACGCCCATTGGAGATACTCACATTTAAAGATGAAGGGCGCTCGGGACGCGACAGCCAGCGCGTCGGCTATCAGCAACTGCTGCGCGCCGCCTTCGAGCAGCGCATCGACACCATAGCCGTCTACCGTCTCGACCGCTTGAGCCGCAATGCAACCGAAGCCATCCAGGTCCTGCTCACGCTCGACCAGGCCGGAGTCGGTTTTATTTCGATCACTCAGCCTGTGCTGAATCTCGGTCTCGACAATCCTTTTCGCCGAACTATGCTCGCCGCCTTCTCCGAAATTGCTGAGATTGAGCGCGATACAATTGTCACGCGCGTGAACGCGGGTCTGGCGGCTGCTAAGAAGAAAGGCGTACGGCTCGGACGCAAGCCACATCTCGGCCAAGCCGAACAGCTTGAAGTGCGAAGACTGCGCAGCGAGGGCTGGAGTTATCAGAAGATAGCCACAGAGTTAGGCATCAGCCACGGTGCGGTACAGATTCTCGACAAGGGAGTCGATCGCGCTGAGTAGAAATAGTTTTCCCCGGTTTACCCAAACCGGGGTAGTAGGAAAACGAGGAGAATTTTTAGCAGAAAAGCCTTCGGGTAAAAGGCCGGTGTGAATTCAGAAGGGAAGAGGCGAGGATAATGCATATGTGTGATGGCTTTGAGAGCCACGATTTACTCTTAGTCTCAGAATAAGATCGCTCTTCGAGGAGTCAAGGCCGGCGAGCAGAAATAATAAAGATGACCTTGAAAACCTGAGTGAAACTGCAGCAAAAAAAAATGCGGCAAGCTTGCCGCATCATCGAAAATTGTAGGGTCAAACTTAGAAGATTTGGCCTCGCCTATGGCGTCGGCCACTGGTCAATTAAACTTAGCCTTTGACATTGGCTTGGCCTTCGCCTTTGGGGTGATCGTGATCCTAGCCCAACCCTTTGCCTTTAGGCCTATGCTTGGTTTTCGCCGAAGTGGTAAAGGCAAGGCCTTGCGCCGACGATCACGATCACGCACAAGGCAATGGAAAGGTCTATGGCTAGGTCAAAGAACTGAGTGGCCGACGCCATAGGCGAGGCCGAAGATTTTAATCTTCGTCAATCTCAGTATCCTCGTCCATGATGTCGCTGAGCTCTTTCAAAAGAGTCAGGAAAGTCTGACGATCAGGCTGATTCCAAATCTCCATAGCCCGACTCAGGTTGAAAGGACTTTCTTCCTCCTGAAGGTGCAGGAGAAGTTCGACCACATGATCTTGCTCTTCGGTGAGGTTTTCATCCTGATAGGCGTTGAAAACGGTGTCGAAGATTTCATCTGGGGCCTTGTCTTTGGGAACGTCCTGAAAGCAAGGAAAGCGAAGCAACTGCTCGGTGAAGAGCTCGGTGTCAACTTCGATCTCGTCCAAGCCTTCCTCGTCCTCGAGCTCTTCCTCTTCCATGTAATCCTCATTTCCCTGGGGCGTTGCTTTGAATTTGTCACCTTCAAAATTGCTCATGGCTACCTCCGGCTAGGACTGAGATTTACTCGAGATTGAAAGGCTCCGACCCACGGTATCGTGAAGGAGCCTTCAAGCACAAAGTCTGTCGGAGTCTAGCACGCAAGAGCGAGAAAATCATGAGTTTTGAGGTCGATCGCGAAAGGTCTCAGCACGCCGCAGAGCCGGAAAGAACCAGCAAGCTAGAAGGACGACCAGACAAGTTCCCAGGCCACCCATGACGACCGCCGGCACCGTCCCAAAGTAATTGGCAGTAATACCCGACTCAAATTCACCCAGTTCATTCGAAGCACCTATAAACACCATGTTGACGGCCGCGACGCGGCCTCGCATGCTATTAGGAGTATGGGTCTGGATTAAAGTCTGTCGGATAACCACCGAGATCATGTCGCTAGCCCCGAGTACAACGAGACAGGCGAGCGAGAGTAAGAAATGCGTCGATAGGCCAAAGATGATCGTGACGATCCCGAACACGGTGACGGCCATAAACATCAGCCGACCAACGCCGCGCTCGAGCGGGCGGATACCGAGAAAGATAGCCATGAGAGCAGCCCCCACAGCCGGAGCAGAACGCAGATAGCCAAGGCCCTCAGGCCCCACGTGGAGGATGTCACGGGCAAAGATTGGGAGGAGGGCGACAGCCCCGCCGAGCAAGACGGCGAAGAGGTCGATCGTGATAGCCCCGAGGATGAGCTTTTCCTTCCAGATAAAGCGGAGCCCACCCAGCAGTTCGAGCTGACGCCGGTCTTCGGGGGCCGGTGCCGGAAAATAGGGCAGCTTGAGCAGAGCAATAATGGCCAAAATGAGGAAGCCGCCGCAGATAGCGTAGATCATCCCCACCTGCCCACCACCCCAGGCAAAGATCAATCCTGCTAGGGCTGGACCGCTAATGGTCGCCAGTTGAAAGACTGTAGAGTTCATGGCTACAGCCTGCGGTAGACGCGCCGAGCCTATCATTTGCGGGAGATAAGCCGAGGTGGAAGGATTACCAAAAGAACGGGCTATACCAATAAAAACTAGGGTCAGATAGATGAGAGGGAGCTGGTCCTCCTGCACCGAAGTCGAGATGTAAAGGCTGAGTGAGGCGAGGAGGAGAAGGGCCTCGGCTGCCAGCATCAGATTACGCCGCGGCAATAGGTCAGCTGCCTTGCCGCCCGGTAGAGCAAAGAGGAGAGTGGGAAGAAAAATAGCTAGTCCGACGTAACCAAGATGCAGAGCACTGTGAGTGATCTCATAGACCTGCCAGGCGACGGCTACCGACTGCATTTGCATCGCCAGAACTAGGAAGAGTCGATAAGCGAGATAGAGCACAAAACGGCGATCGCGCAGCAAACTCTTGTCCAACGGGGGTCCCCTAGCCGAAAGAGGTTTTATTTCATCAGGCGAATCAGCTGCTGCTTTTCATGTTCGGCTAAGTTTTCAAATCCGAAGACAGCTTGCGTGGCCGTCTGTGAGTGCTGCTTTTCCACGCCGCGCATCATCATACAAAGATGCTGAGCCTCTAGGCGTACGAGTATGGCGCGAGGCTCGAGCAGTTCTTTGATCGCTTCGAGAATCTGATGGGTAATCCGCTCCTGAACCTGCACTCGACGGGCGAAGATATCGATCAGACGGGGAACCTTCGACAGCCCGAGTATCTTGCTCTGCGGAAAATAAGCCACCGTCGCCTGGCCCCAGAAAGGCAGCAGGTGATGTTCGCACATCGAATAGAATTCAACGTCCTGAACCGCAATCAGACCGGGCCCTTCACTGGCGAAAACTCCACGGCCCACAGCTTCTCTGGGACTGAGTGAGTAACCGCCGAGCAAACTCTGGTAAGCTTTAGCAAAGCGTTGTGGAGTATCCTTGAGACCCTCCCGGCCCAGATCTTCTTTGGTGAGCCCAAGAATTTTATGGGCAGCATCGGCAGCCAAAAGGAAAGGATCTCCCGGCCCATCTTTGCCTGCAAAGGTCGAGGCCGAAGAGGCACTGGTGCTAGGTTTTACGTCGGAATCTGGCTTCTTTGAGTCATTGCGCATAAAAATCCTTCTGGAGCAGCACGATAGGGAATTCTGCTTATACCCTCAGCTGGGAGTTTGCAAGGGAGCGCTGAGCGGGGCAAGCGGCTTTTTCTCAAGTAGGGGTGAATGCCCGTATACTCCGGTTTGCTTTGGTATTAGTATGGACCGCTCAGACTCAGCAAGTTGGAGCGAGCTTGAAAAATAAGCGTATCTTATTTACCTCGGTCCTTTGTAAGTATGGTGCAGGCAAGATTGAATCTTGACCCTAACGGAGTTTTTTTGATCAACGATCAGCTGAGCGTAAAGACAGTATGCCAACTTACCGGTATCAACGGCCACACATTGAGAGCCTGGGAACGCCGCTATTCTGTTGTCACTCCCAAGCGTCTCGAGAACGGCCGCCGAACTTATACTGTTCATGACCTTGAAAAACTGAAGCTGATCGCTCTTCTGGTTCGGAAGGGCTTCCTGATCGGCAATATTGCCCCCTATTCGGTGGCTCAACTCAATAAGCTCGTCAGTGAGACGGCCCCGACAGCCAATATGATCGAGGGCCAGCCGAACACCTTGAGCCGCGCTGAAGAGCTGGGTCTCAAGTTGGAAGACGCGGTGGCCCGCTACGATCTGATCAAACTCAACCCCCTGCTCGGCCAGGCTAAGGCTGAGGTCGGTATTCGTGATTACCTTTTCTTCGTGATTTTGCCGCTTTTAAAGCGGGTTGGCGAGGCGGTCTACACGCAGCAACTGAGCGTGGGGCAGGAGCATGCCCTGTCGGCTGTCGTGCGTTTTCACCTGATGCAGAGTCTTTTTACTCTCATCGATGCCCGGGTTCTGCTGCGGGAGTCGGCCCCGCCGAAATCTTTTGCCCTGGCGACGATGGAAGGCAATCTGCACGAACTCGGGACGCTCATCGCCGCTGTACTCTGCGCCTATCATGGCTTCCCCATTTTCTACCTGGGTGCCCATATGCCGGCTCAAGGATTGGCCGACGCGGCGCGTTCGGTCAATGCCAATTGCATCGTACTCGGACTCACGCCTATGCCTGAGCACGATACGACTATCACCGTTTACCTCGAAGAACTCCTCGAAGGTCTCCCTTCCGCCTGTGAAGTCTGGACTGGTGGCTGTCCCTACTATGAGCTGCCGGAGTCGAGCGAGCGGATTCGCCCGCTCAAAGATCTCAACGAGCTCGATCAACTCTTAGCTCACATCAAAGGCAGCGTGTAAATTTTTTACTGCCCCTTTCGCATGCAGTTTTACTGAGCCTGGCATAGGATGAACTC
>JBGSTX010000326.1:0-3817 GCA_041736305.1 Oligoflexus sp.
GTATGAACTTTCCCCAGGCTTTCTCACTTCTTGCTTATAACTCGTCCTTGATAGCAATCAGCGCGCTAGATGATTCGACCCGCTCGCCTATACGGCCAATTATAGCAGCCTCGCGAAATCCTCTTTCTCTTATCGACTGCAGCAGCTTCTTCGCCGCTTCTTCGGCCACACTCAAGAGGAAAGCACCTGAAGTCTGCGGGTCGCCCAGCAGCGCCCACAAACTTTGATCGGCGACGGCTCCGATAACCTGGCTCTGAAAGCGGCTGTTGGCTTCGAAAAGGCTGCTTCTCACGCCTTGGCGAGCGAGGGCGTAGCTGCCTTCGATCAGTGGAATCTGTGGCATCGCAAGTTCAGCTTGGAGGCGCTGCGGTCGCAGCATTTCGAGCAAGTGCCCCAGGAGTCCGAATCCCGTGATATCGGTCGCCGCGTGTACCCTTGGATCCTGGAGCAAAGGGAGCAGCGAGTGCTGGGACAGTAACATGCTCTGAACTGCCGCATCGACCGTAGAACTGCGTGCGAGGCCCCGCATCTCGGCCGCAAAAATCACACCTGTGCCGATGGCCTTGCTTAGAATAAGAAGGTCGCCGGTTTTGGCCCCATCCTTTCTGAGGATTCGGCCCTCGCTGATACCCGTAACCGTGAGTCCTATCGCTAGTTTGTCACCTTCTGCCGTATGCCCCCCAGCCAGTGAAGCACCTAGCAGCTCGAGCTGAGTGGCTACTCCGGCTAGGAGCTGATGCAGCTGGCTGGCTACCAGATGCTCGGCAGCCCAGGGAATGATCGCGAGGAGAAGAGCACTGTGCGGCTGTGCGCCCTTGACGAGAATATCGCTGAACGCGTGGTTCGCGGCTATCTGACCCGTGCGGAAGGGATCGTCCAAGAGGGCGGGAAAATAATCGATGGACTGTAGTATCTGCTGCTGAGCTGAGCTTCGCCAGAGCGTTACATCTTCGCGAGCGGGCAGTCCCCAGAGCAAACGCTCCTCACTCTCTGCGACAACCCTGGGAAATTCGCGACTGATCTCGGCTAATACCTCGCTGAGAACGTGAGCGCCTACTTTTGCACCGCAACCTGCGCAGCGCATACTGCTGAGGGGATCGTTTTTTTGAGTTTGACCGAACATAGCTCGCGGTGCTGGCGGAAGTTGGTCGATCGCCGTCTTTAGCCGTCCCCTTGATGAGCCCACTCGAGCAAGAATAGCTTTCAGTGCTAGCAGTTGCTTGAAGCGCTTCTGTAGCCGTCCCCTCGATGAGCCCACGCTAGCCATGGCTTTCGGTGGTAGCGGAAGCTCCACGAAACGCCGCATAAAACGATAATCGATCGCCGTCTTTAGCCGCCACATCGATGAGCCTACGAAACTCAGACGGCCCCGCGTTGCCACCGCGCGGCCGTCGCCTGTACCAATGAGTGCAAGTGCTTTTTTCTGAATGCGAATGGACTTGAGAGGCTGGCCGTCCAGAAGCGCGCGGATGTTTTTGAAGAGAGGTCGGCCGAGTCTAACCGCAAATACTCCAGACTTTGGCCGCTTTTGCCCTTCGATACTGGCGCAATCTCCCACTGCAAAGATTCCGTCCTGGTCGGAGCAGAGGAGCCTATCGTCTGTAAGGGCAAAGCCCTTTTCATCTAATGCGAGACCGCTGTCCCGAAACCATGGAGGTGGAGTGGCGTCAGTAGCCCAGTAGGACACATCAAAGCTAAGCTCTTTACCGGCAGCCAGTATAAGGCGTCCCGCCTCCACTCGCTGCACCGGCTCCCCGAGATGCACCTTGATTTTCTTTTTGAGTAGCTCGTCCTCGAGGCTTTTCCGCGTTTTTCTGTTAAATTGCGGCAGCAGGACGGGACCGCTCTGTAGCAGTGAAATTTCTACTGAACTCGGCAGACGTCCCTCCGCACGCATAGCGAGAGCCAACTCAACGCCTCCCGCGCCTCCACCGACAAGGGCTATTTTACTAGCGGCATGGGCTTCACTTCGAAATTGTTCCCAATGCGAGAGAAACTTATCGACCGGTTTCACCCCTTGCGCATGCAGCAGCGCTCCAGGCACATTGTCCATGCGCGGCAGGCTGCCGAGATTGATGGATAGGATATCAAAGCTCAGAGGAGGGCGTTCTTTCAGAATGATCCGACGCTGATTTAAATCCAGACCTTCGGCAAGGTCATCGATAAATACAGCTCCTGCTGCCTTAGCCAGGCGACGCAGGTCAATGAGCATATCATCGATAGGCAGTAGTCCTGCTACGGCGGCAGGCAACATCCCTGAGTAAGCGGTCTCACCGAAGGGAGAAACGAGACAGATCTCGGTACCACTATAGGGGTGCATGGCCCACATCCGCAGAAAAACTGCGTGAGCATGCCCGCCTCCGAGGAGAACGACACGTTTTGTTTTAGGACTGGGCAACATGGAGGGACCCTAGAGAAAGCTGTTCTGTAAGCCAGGCGAGACAGGCCTTAGAATCGCCTTCGAAGAGCACCTTGCGCTTGGCTCGCTCGGCTGCGAACTCATAGCGCCTATCGTAATAATGCTCGAGCAAAGCAGCGATCCAGGCTTGGTGGGCCTCGGGAGTCGGATGCGCAAAAGCTTCCAGCATCAATTTCTTGATCGGAGGGCCTAGGCGATCCAGGCGCTTGGCTACTTGCTGAAAGGAATCCAAGGCCATTTTTTCCAGCAGCTTCGAGTCCTGACCCTGCTGTGCCGGCTGGACAAAATATTCGTCGTAAATGCGGGCCGCGCGCAGAGCACGGTTTTCGCGGACGACGATGACAGGTGCTGTTCGCATCGCTTGAAGCAGCGGTTCCGGCACACAAAGTTTGCCGATGAGGCGACTCTCGTCTTCGATAATAAGCGGAAGTCCCGCACGCAGCTCGCGAAGCATTTGCACCGCGACCTCGTTTTCGAAGCTGCTTTGTGAAGGTTGTACGGCCTTTGGCTGCAGTCCGAAAGCGCTGCCTCGGTGATGAGCTGCGCCTTCGAGATCGACGCGACTCCCTGCCAATTTACGCAGGATTTCCGTCTTACCCGCGCCGGTTAAACCTTGGATAACGAGCAGTTCGGGGGGCTCATCGAGCCGTAGTTTCAGAGCCTGCCTCAGGGCCTTATAGCCACCTTCGAGCTGGTAGACTTCCTGTCCGTTAGCCTCTAACCACTCACAGGCAATTTGAGAGCGCAGCCCCCCTCGCCAGCACATACAGATGCCGCTATGAGTCTCACTGGATTGAATCGAAGCCACCCAAGCGGCAATGCGTTCGGCTTGGTGAGGTCCCACCAACTTTTCACCGAGTGCAATAGCGGCTTCCTGGCCCGACTCTTTATAAGCGATGCCTATCTGGTGTCGTTCAGACTGATAAATAAGTGGGAGATTTGTGCTTCCTGCGATCGCAGCCTTGGCGAACTCCAGCTCAGAACGCACGTCGATAAATGCCCGCCTCAGAGAAGGGCGGCGGAATTCAGCTAGCATGTCAGGAATCGTTATCTTCTTCATAGGAACCACATATAGCGCACTGAACCTTGAGCCGGCAAGGTTTCAGGACAAATCAAGAATTGATGCCCAATATACCCGTCATCCGACCCAATCTCGAGTGTGAGGAAAAAGAGGGCCTCGCCTATGGCGTCGGCCACTGGTCAATTAGGCTTAGCCTTTGACATTGGCTTAGCCTTCGCCTTTGGGGTGATCGTGATCCTAGCCCAACCCTTTACCTTTAGGCCTATGCTTGGTTAGCCTTTGACATTGGCTTAGCCTTCGCCTTTGGGGTGATCGTGATCCTAGCCCAACCCTTTACCTTTAGGCCTATGCTTGGTTAGCCTTTGACATTGGCTTGG
>JBGSTX010000328.1:0-7256 GCA_041736305.1 Oligoflexus sp.
CAGCAAAGCAGCAGCTGAGGTCTGACAGCCTGATAATCCTCAATAGAATCAGATCCTATCCCGGCAGCGCCGCAGCAGCAGCTTTCCGTCTGCATCTTTCTACCTGAGCGCGGTCGCCAATTCTCGAGAATCATCTGACTAAAATTAGGCACAGGCTCTGCATTAGAACCATCTCATGGAATGGAATCCAGCGCCTCGCTACGTCTCGAACGAAAAGCGAGTGCTGCAAACAAAGGATGTTTGTATGAAGAAGATCTCTATCGGGACTCTGGGAGTCTCTATTGTCGCTCTCGCCCTTCTCAATTCCTGCTCAAGTCACGAGCTTGCCTCACAAGCTTTTCCGCAAGGCAGCAGGATCCTCGACTCGAAAGAAATGAGCGATAAAATAATGGTCGTAAATATCAGCGAGGCCATCGATGCTCTCTTCGATAGCGCTCCTGAAGGCCTTCAGAAGCGTGCAGCTCTCCAGCTGAAGGTAAAGGATTTGTTGGATGATGACGATAAGAAGCTCCCGGCGTCCGAGCAGCCGGCACAGGTTTGCACTGACGAGGACGACAAGGTCATCATCGCGAACAAAAAGCAGGAAAGCAGTACAAACAGTTTCGAAAGCCCAACGGAAACCCGCTCGGTAGAGGCCAATCTGCAGTCGACGATTACCCGCACCTATACCCACGCAGAAGAGCGGATAGAATGCGCTCGAAACCTTCCTATCGTGGAGATCGATGCTGATGAAGATGCTATCGGACTTCAGCTGAATATTCTCGTCGAGCGGCAGGAGTCCACCAAGACAACTAGCGTGTTCAAGGGAACCCCACCCATCGTCCCTCAAACTCCGCCAGGACCGGCGCCTAATCCCCCGGCAGCTCCTGCTCTCGCTCAGCAAGCGGATCCGATAGACAAGAACCTTCTGCCTACCGCACCCGTACAGACAGGAGCTACAGCCCCGACGGTCGTGACAGAGGTCGCCATTTCAAAGGGAGAGCGACAGGTGCTGTGGCAAGATGTTGTTGAAGAAGGTGATCTTACCATTCACAAAAAGACCATAAAAGGCACGACCACCCGCACCCAGACCATCGGCACGACCTCCCTACTTCTTACCGTCCAGCTGGCCTTCGAAGTGACTGATACGTACAGCAATCCAGATGATCTAGCGATTGGTCAGGGATCTATCATGAAGACCATAGAGTCGGGCACAGTCACCAGCATTCGACAGAAAGACGGCAAAGCGCTTACGACTTTTGAAAAGCTGACGATTGATCTGAGAAATGATTCCTGCCGCCTGACGGGTGGACGCATCATAAGCAGTATCTATGCAGAAGGTGCGGCACAGCCTAAGCAAACGATCGAATTCGATGCGAGCACGGGCAGCATCAAAGTCAAGATAGACGGCACGACTACACAAGCTGCTCCTTTTGATCCTACCAAAGAGGTCTGTGACAGAGAAGAACTGCGAAACTAGACACTATTTTGCTATAAGAACTTGCTTCAGGGAGGGTCGATAGGCCCTTCCCTTTTTTTGCATAGCCCCCCGGGAAACGGTTCGACTTCGCTGCATCCATACCTCTAAAATAACTCCAAAGCTTTATCCAGAGACATTGATAGGGAGTACACCATGGAACGGGTCAGTGCAGAGATTGCGAATCTACTTGATGGACTTATGCTGGAAATTCCTCGTGGGGAGATCGAACTGAGGGATGATAGAAAGAAGACTAAGTGGCTCGTAGAAGTTAAACCGTTTCTTATTGCCAAATTCCCAGTGACCCAAGAAATATACCAACTCATTCTGCAAAGAGATCCTTCAAGCTTCAAAGGACCTAGGAGACCTGTAGAGACAGTCTCTTGGTTTGATGCTGTGGAGTTTTGCAACGCGTTATCGATGAAGATGGAGCTGCGACCAGCTTACTCCATAGATAGCGAGGGGGCAGACATAGATGAAAATGCGAATGGGTTTCGTTTACCGACCGAATCTCAATGGGAGTATTCGTGCCGCGCTAATTCCGGCAAAGTAAGATATGCAGAAATCGATGAAATCGCTTGGTACCAAGAGAACTCAGGGCAAAAGACTCACGAAGTGGGACTTAAGAAGGCGAATAGCTGGGGCATCTACGATTTGCTTGGCAACGTATGGGAGTGGTGTGAAGATCTCTATGATGTAAACGTTTACGGCACATATCGCGTCTTTCGCGGCGGCGGCTGGAACGATAATGAACGAGGATGCCTGGCATCAAATCGTCGAAGAAGTCACCCAACATATAAGGTCGATGACCTTGGATTTCGCATTGTGATGCCTCTATAATTATTCATTTAAAAAATAATTGGAGGAAACAATTTTTCCTCCAATATCAACGAGATCCGCGTGAAGGACAAGGAAGCCCGAAAGATAGTGAATCCTTCGTGGACCTCCTTGAGCGACATGAAAAGAATGAGCAAAGTTCCTGCGATCGGCGAAGCTTCTGTGAGCACCGCCCCACACCAGATGCTCCTACTTCTTCACTCGATGCAGGTCTGCCGACTCTGCTTCGGAAGAATTCCAGGCTTCACAGCAGGCCCGATTTTCCAGAACTCACTATCAGAATAGAGCTGACCGTTCGAGCCAACCGCGACAAGGCCTTTGAGATCTGTCTGCTTTGGATCATCCCAGCGAGCGCACCAGATGGCTTTTGCTGCATCGATGCTGCGCGAAAATACCGAAAGAGCTTGTCTATCTCCATCCTTTGAAAAGATGTCGCCCACATCGTCTTCGCTTGCTCCCAGGCGACGCGCGATGTCTGGGGCAAAGCCTTGAGTCGCATTGATAACCGGTCGGGTCAGCAGCATCGTGTTGCGGCAGCCTAAGCTGTTGAGCGCCAGCACCGGGTTCAGATCGATCCAACCACCAACTGAGATAGCTCCGTCGCTGAGAATTTGTGCTCCCGAGAGCGAGGGTTCGGCCGGTGAGCTCCGAAGGGCTTCTCGCCAGGGTCTATTGAGCAGGGGCACTAGGCGGTTGAGTCTTTTCCCGGTGAAGGCTTCAGGATCTTGTGCTAGCTTCTGCGCCTCGGCAGCGCGCGTAAAATAACCTACTTTGACGCCAGCAAAGTCTGGTTTCCAGTCAGGAGCTACACCCTTTACATACTGGGCGTAGGCCTCACGAAAATTTTTCTCCGCTCCTTCTTTGAGAACTGCCGTCGAGATCAGGACGGTTGTCTTTTTACCTGGGATCTCATCGATACGGAAGGGGCCCACTTTGTCCTTTGCAAGTCGGCTGCGATAGGCAGATATCACTTCGACCAGGCGGTCCTGACAGGAAACGCCTTGGCTAAAAGGAATTTGACTAAGTTCGTCGGGACTGCGTCCCAGCATGGGTTTCGAGCAGGTGCGAAGGATTTCCTCCATCGTCTCCTTCGGATAATAGAGCCCATATCCAGCATAGAAATTACCGATACGGCCAATTCGTTGAGCGAAGACATCCCAGTTGAAAAAACTTGGAAAGAGAAAGATGCTCGCATCGGTGGCTTGGAATTTTCCGAAAGATTCGAGCGCTTTTTGAATTTCTTTTAGATGGAAAATTTTGTTTTCGGACTCACGGAGTAATTTGAAAACCTCGCCGCTCACCAATTCCCTCAGTTCCGCAGCCGAGAGAATGGCTTCGAGCCGATCCCAAGCTTGATCGGGAGCAGCAGTCACCAAATTTCTGAATTCCTGCCGGTCGAAAGTCTTGCTTTTGATATTCGTATAAAGGTCAAAAACGTAGCGAAGGGCCTTTATTTCATTGCTGTCATAGAAGGCGGTTCCGTACACAGGTAGCGACTTAAGCATAAAAGATAGGCGAAGCCTCGCCTCCTCTGGCGTACACTCTTTGCCATCGCACTGGGAAAGGAGGGGATTCAGCATCATCGATTCGTAAAGAAACGAAGTGATGCTGCCCGAGCTTCCGCCGGCGATTGCCTGAGCCGGTGGATAGTACTCATGGTAACGGCCCAGCGCACCAAAATGGGCGAAAAGGCGAGCTCCGTTGCCGCGGATGGCGATGCAGCTCTCAGGGGCAGGCTGACTGTCACTCACGTCTAAGACCTCGGCCCTATCATCCGTGGAATCGCCGCTTTTAGTTCTACACGACGAGAGGCTTAAACTAGCAACACACAGCACGCAAATTGCTTCCATTGCCCATCGCATCATTCGCCAGCTCCTTGAGGATATTTTGATCCATTTAAGCGACTTCTGCGCTTCACGTCAACTGGTCAGGGTGCTGAGGGAAGTGTCCGCGTCTGGCTTCGAGAATTTCTGGAGGATCTTTTTCTTGTCTTCTTTAAAACCTTTTCCTGGCGGCTTTTAGCGGCTCCAGATCAGAGGCGGTCCGCGCCCTCAAGAGCTCGTGAGCCCAGGCCGGCGCCCAAAGAGACGCGGCAAAGGCGGCAAACACCAGGCAACGCGGCCACACAGCCAGCCCATCGATCCACCCTTTGAGGCCAATCGTCGCATATAGGAAGACGACGTGATAGACGAAGACCTGCAGCGAATGCTGGCCTAGAAAAATGAGCGGCCTCACGCGGAAGACGCGAGGAAATTTCGCCAAAACAAGCCCGGCGGCGACGGCAAGGCAAACAAAATTCAAGACGCGCAGGAGGCCGAGCGCGCCGACGTCCATCCATTCCGGAGGAGGCGAAGGAAAAAGTGGAAACGCTGCAGCGATAAGCCCCTGTTTGTGAAGCCAGAAGAGCACGCAAAGTACGGCGCTCCCAACGAGAGCCGTCGGTCCTTTCGCAAGCGGTGCCAGACGCCCTTGCGATTGCAAGCTCCCCGTAATGAGCCCGCCCACGAAGAGCAGCTGCCAGCCCATTGGATCAAAATAGCCCGCGTTAAACGGCAGCGCGGGCCATCGTGCCTGGAGCCCGGCGAAGGCCTCGAACCAAAGCCGCGTCTGTGCCAATCCCCATAGAGCGAGGCTCACGGCGAGCACGGCCCCGTACTGGCGCTTCGCAAGACGCTGGAGGATAGGAGGCGTGACATAAAGATAAACGATATAGAGCGGAAGAATGTTGAGAAAGGGCGGCATGGCGAGCAAGGCGAGACCTAAAGCGAAGGTCATGCCCGGGCTTTCCAGTAGCTTGCCCATGAAGGGATTGCCAACGAGATAAACGTGCGTCGATGGAAAAACCAGAACCAGAGCCACGGCCAACGCGAGGGTAAAAATATGCCACATCATAAGTTCGGCGGCCCGCGATCGCATTTTTCGACGCACCTCATCGGGCGCAGCAAGCACTTTTTTCGTGAACACTAAGGCGCAGATCAGACCCGAAAGAAAGTAAAAGATCTCGGCGGCGGTCACGTAACCGAAAAGGCCGTAACTGACCTGGGTCACGCCGATCCACTTGGAGTAATTCATGAATAGAAGATGATTGAACATCATGAGGACCAGCATGAGCCCACGTAAACAGTCCAAACCTTCGAATCGGCGCATCTTTTCCTCGTTTTGTTCGCACACGAATCCTGAGGACGAACTCCGACGCAAACCCTGCGGTCCGCGCAGGCTCGTCCCAGCGAGGATACTTCGGCGTCAAGGCAGGACCCAGCACGGCTCGGCGTCTCGTCGTCCATTTGAAGAGGTCTTGATACTGCGTGGCGATCGATTTGTAAACTGATGCTTACTCGGGAATGCAAGCCTAGGGGCGTGCCTTGGCGGAAGATCCATCTGGTGCCGCTTGCATGGCTGCGTTGGTAGAGAGGAACCCTTTGGGCTTCCTCCTTTTGGAAAACCTTTTTACTTCTTTTCAAGCTTCAGAGTCAGGGCTTCTAGTTCGGCCTCCATCTGAGCAATTTCGTCTTCAATAGACTTAACTTCAGAGTCAAATTTAGCAACTTCCTCATCCTGCACAATAACAAGTTTCTCTAGCTCAGCTTTCGACTTTTTCACGGCCCCCGAGTTGTTCGTTCCTCCTCCGGTACCGATCGAAGCCCCACCGCCCCCAGTTTGCTTTAAAGCTATCTGAGCTAACTCCGATTTTGTAGCGTTGCGTCTATCTACAGCAGAATTGCGAAGCTGCTCTGTACGCTGCAGGTTAGCTTGCGCACGAGTAATTCGATCCGACACATTGGTCATTTGGCGACGAACGACGGTCGTATCGGGCTTTTTTTCTTTTTCCTCTTTGAGCTTTGTGCTTGAGCTCTTGCTTTCCTCTTCATCGCCTTCTTTTTTCTTAGATGAGGATTTTTCGTCGTCATCGTCTTCCACTTCACCAGCAGCAGGGCCTGCCACATCACTACAGCCGTGTAATGGGGCAAAAAGTAGCGTGATAGGTAATGCCAAAAGCAAAGTTTGCCACGGTAGCAGGCGCATGAAAATTCCTCCATTGTATGATGACTGATGTTTTCATGATCGGCAGGAATTTGATAAAAATTTAAGGCGTCAGCTCTTCGGCTGTAATTTCAGTGAGCTCGAGAAAAAAATATCTCGGGTACAAGTTGGAAAAGGGAGCTTTTTTAGCTCCCTCATGAAGAAATCCTTACTTCGCAACATTCTCGGAAGTTGCGCTGTACTGGATTTTGGGGACTTATAAGCCGCGAACTTAAGTTGATCGAAAGGTCTATGTAGGTTGTGGCACCGAAGAACTCAATCTCTGACGCAGTGACTGCAGACGCTGGCGAAGCGAGTCAGCGTTTTTTTCCAGAACTTTCGAATGGGCATTGCGAGAGTCGTGCATGAGTTGAGTTGCTTCTTCGATCAGGACGCCTAATTGCTCGCCAAGCTGAGGAAGGTGACTCAGAAGGGCATCACGTTTATCGCTAGAAAGCTCGTTGGCATCGATATTTTGAAACTGGGCATGAGCCGCCGTGATCTGCCCCACCATCGCTGCGAGATTCCTGAAGCGCTCGAGGAGTCTTTCACCTTCTTGCTGTCGCTCCTGGACCATAGCAGCCCTCTCGGCGATGATGCTCTGAGCAGCCTCGTTGCGCTGGCGGGCGGCTTCGAGAGCACTGACGAAGACTTTCATTTGGGACGACAGACGTTCCCGGGAAGCATCGATGCAGCGATGAGCGTTTGGGCCCGTTCCATTCCTTTGTCAGAAGGTCTCGACAATCGTTCAAGCTCGCGCGCGAGACGCTCGATTTGCAGAGACGACAAGATCATCTTTTCCAAATCTCTATGAGACTAATGATCGTCGAAACCCTTAAAGCACGGGCCAGCTAATCTTTTTCGATTACATTTTCCTTTCGGATACCCTTTTTCGTTCTGGCTTATCGCACAATTTACGATATACCTTCATCTAAGCTCGAAA
>JBGSTX010000348.1:0-10463 GCA_041736305.1 Oligoflexus sp.
GCGGCTATGTCAGCGACGGCAAACCCTGGGCAAGTCAAAGCCTCCGGGGAAAAATAAATTTTGTAGTTTATGTTGATCCCGATGACAAAGATCTCAATAATGCCCTCACTGAAAAGCTCAAAACAGAGGGTTTATCCCACGAAATCCTCGGCTCTGTGGCCATCATAAATCTCGCTGCATCCTGGAAACCTGATGCACTGATCATGACGGCTCTCCGTGAGAAGCAGAAAGAGTATCCGCACACGACCTACGTCTACGACAAAAACAGGAGTGTTGCAGCCGCTTGGAATTTACCGAAAGATGGCTTCCACGTCCTCCTTCTCGACAAAGAAGGCCGTTTGCTCTTCGAGAAGAATGGTCAATTCAGTAATCAGGACATCGATAGCTTGATCGGACTCATTCGGGCTCAGGCTAGCAAAGACAGCTCGGAAAAAGGCCAAGTGGCTAGTAAAGAATCTAAAAAGACGCTTTGATCAGGAGCTCCGCCCTTGTCACTCACATACTCAACTGACTATCATCCTGTGATGCTTCTGCCTGCCGCGTATGAAGTTCTCGACCTTACTGATGCTGATAGGTATCCCCCAAAGCCCAGCTCGCTCTTTACAATCGGCCGCTACAACGAAAAGCGGCCGGGCGTGTATTCGCATGCGATCTTCGGTGGCACCCGTAACCATCATATCGGTATTGACCTCGGTGCACCGGCTGGTACCCCTATTTTTGCGTTTAGTCCAGGAAAGATTTTTGCGATCGCAGATCACCTTGAGCCTGGCAATTACGGGCCCACATTGATCACCGAGCACAAGCTCGGCGGGAAGCTGGTCTTTGCGCTCTACGGCCATCTCAGCCGCAGTTCTCTGCAGGATAAGAAGGTGGGCCAGACTATTGAAGCTGGCGAGCTCATCGCTTTTCTGGGTACAGAGAGTGAGAACGGGGGATGGCCACCCCACTTGCATTTCCAGCTCAGCTATCGAGCGCCTACAGGTGGAGATATGCCTGGGGTCGTAAGTGAAGAAGAGCTCCCTGAAGCCCTCGCCCTCTATCCAGACCCCAGACTGGTGCTGGGACCTATCTACTGATATTTTTTTTAGGACAGCAGCAATTATCTGTATCAGCAGATGACATCAATAAAAACTTGTAGCCCTTTCTGGGCTTGCGTTTGCGCTGGATGCCGTTTAAAGCTTCATTAATCAAAGGCGGATCTTCATGATCTTAAGTTTGAAGCCCCTTAGACGCCTCTTATAAAAGGCTTCCCATAAGAAAGCGGGTCAGCTTACACTGTCAAGAACGGACATTAGGCTATGGGTGCCAGCCTCAATATGTTTCGCAAAGATGAAATCCACCGCTTACGCGAACTTCAGTATGTTGTGAATCAGTTTGCCTTGACTGCTGTGATTGACACTTCGGGCCTCTTGATCGATGCTAATAGCTTTTTGCTGCGAATTAGTGGTTACGATGAAAAAGATATTTTTAAAAAGCCATTTCAGAGCTTATTGAGCGCAGAGTCGTCGCTTTTTTTCATGAATTCTGTACTACCTAAAATCGTGCGCGGCCTAACCTGGAAGGGTGAACTTTCGCATGTAGCACGAAACGGCTACACCTATTGGACAGAAGCCACGATCGTTCCCATTCTGGATTCTAAGCGCGAAGTTACGCACTTCCACTTTATGGCTTGCGAGATTTCCGAGCGAAAGTCTGTCGAACGAGCTCTTGCCAATAATTCGTACTTTTTCACCCACCTCATGGACAGGGCCCCGATTGGTTTTTTTCTGGCTAACACTGCTGGTGAGTGCACCTATATCAATCGTGCTTGGATCGAGACCACCGGTTGCCGCCTGCGCGGAGCTCTCGCCTCGGGTTGGCTCCTAGCGATTCATCCTGACGACAGAAATCGTGTGAAAGAAGCGTGGCTCAAGCTCGTTGATGAAGGTCACGCTTTCAAACTTGAATATCGCTATCTGCGTCCCGACGGCAAAATAGTTTGGGTTTTGGCCTCAGCCGAACGAGTTGATTTTCCTTCTGACTTGAAGACGCGCTTTATTCGTGTCGAGAAAGATTTGACCGAACGCCAGTCGAGCGAAGCACTGATCAATGAGCAGAGAGCGCAGATGGTTGCGGCCTCTAAAATGTCTTCTTTGGGAGAGATGGCCGGCGGCATTGCCCATGAGATCAACAACCCACTGGCTATTCTGCAGCTGCGCGCTCGACAGATCGTTCACCTCATGAAAGGCGGCGATGCTTCGAAAGAAGACCAGCTGCTCGTAGCGGCAGAGAACATCCGTTCCACCACGGAACGCATTGCCTCCATCATCCGCTCCCTCAAAGCCTTTGCCCGTGAAGGGCACAGTGACCCTTTCCTCCCCACTTCGGTCAAGAGTCTATTCGAGAACACCTTAGAACTCTGCGCAGCCCGCTTTAAATCCCACGGCATCGATCTGACTATCGGCTCTTTTGCCGACGATCTAGAAATCTACTGTCGCTCGGTTGAAATGTTCCAAGTGCTCATGAGCCTTCTCAACAATGCCTTCGGCGCCGTTGATAATTTAGATGACAAATGGGTCCATCTCAGCGTCTGGGATCTGGGTGAATTCGTCGAAATTTGGATTACGGACAGTGGCCCCAAGATCCCTCTTGAGTTGCATGAGAAACTCTTTCAACCCTTCTTCACGACCAAACCCGTCGGCAGTGGAACAGGTTTAGGGCTCAGTATTGCGAAGGCCGTTGCTCTCGATCATGGCGGCGATCTTTATCTCGACACCGTCTCCGAAAATACGCGATTTGTTTGCAGAATCCCTAAAAAACCTATGGATAGTGCGGATACCTTATGAATATTATCGAAAGGAACAACGTTAAGATTAGAGGCGCGGGTAAGCAAACCTTGATCTTGGCTCATGGCTACGGTTGCGACCAGAATATCTGGCAACGGATAATTCCAGAACTTGAAGAGAATTATGAACTCCTGCTCTTCGATCATGTGGGTGCCGGCCAATCCGATCTTTCACGCTACAGTCGCAGCAAATACGGCACACTTCATGGCTATGCAGATGACCTCATAGAAATCGCTCAAAGACTCGAAATCCGACCTGGCATTTTTATAGGGCACTCGGTCAGTGCTATAATTGGTCTTCTAGCTGCTCTCAAAGCTCCGGAGCATTTCTCGAAACTGATTCTCATCGCGCCTTCCCCCTGTTACTACAACGAAGGTGACTACGAAGGAGGCTTTTCGTATCAGGACATCTGCGAGATGTTGAAAGGTATGGAAAGCAATTATGAAAGCTGGGCTCGAGCTATGGCACCGGTAATTATGGGCACCCCCGACAAGCCCGAGCTAGGGGAAGAACTGACGAGAATATTCTGTGGAAACAAGCCGGAAATCGCCAAGCACTTTGCGCAGGTGACTTTTCTCTCTGACCATCGCCATGACGTGCAGGACTTCGATTTGCCCACGCTGATACTCCAGTGCACTGAAGATAAAATTGCTCCCGAGTCGGTAGGTCGCTTTCTCCAGCAGAGCATGCGCAAGGCCGAGCTGCACATGCTCAAGGCGCAAGGTCATTGCCCCCATGTGAGCGCCCCTATGGAGACTGCTGCCGCCATACGAAAGTATCTGAACAAGAGCTCGTAAAGTAGAGATTTCAATTGACTGCAGATCAGCAGAAAAACTACGAGTGCAGCCAATTGAGTGAATGAGAAGATGCTACATTCTATTGTGCAAAGAGCCGAACGGCTTTCTGTCACCATCAGTATTTAAGATTCACAGTCCTAAAAAGCAATCGCAAGTGCCTGGGCTGTCGGAGTAAACTTCTCATCGTGAGCAGACTTTTCGCTCAAAGAAGCCAAAAGCCAGAAGCCCAAAGCCAAGGCAAAAAGGGCTTCGTGAAAGCCCTCCGTCAGGAGGGCTTTACAAAACCTTAAGACCTTCAACTAACGACCATTCTCTTCTGCAATTCAAGATCGGTGAGATTTCGTGCCGCGCTTCGCGTGAGGATAGTGTTGATCTGCTCCCGATCCTCGATCGACGAGTTGAGTACAGCCTGGACCAGCTGGCTTGCCAGCTTATCTTTCTGCATATAAATTATCAGCGCATCAAACTGCTGGGTACGGGGGAGAGCTTTGATCCAACCGAGGCCCTCTTTATAAACTACATAGCTGGCTATCGACGAAGATATAATCGCGATCTTATGCGCGTCGGGCAAGCGTTCCAGAATCCGCTCGCGATAGTTCTTCACCAGTACGGGTGGGCAATGCTGAACCACGATCTCCTGATAGAAAGGATCGGCGAGAACTTCGTTCATGTTCTCCGAGAGCCTCTCGAGCAGAATATCCGTCAGCTGATTGATTTCTTTTGAAATCATGAGCGAGAGTTCGACGAGAGTCCGGTTTTCCTCATGAGCCAGAGAGCGGAATAGGAGCTTGGCTTCGAGGTCGGCTTTCTTCCGCAGAACAGCTATGACTTCCGAAACATAAATTTCTTTGATCGCCAAAAATTCAGGGCCACTGAGCGTAAGAGAGGCTATAATCTCATAAGACGAGCAGATTACACCGGTCTTATTCGCCGAAGAATCTTTGATGATGATAACGCCTTTTTCCTGTAGGCGACGACGTGCCTCTTCGGTGAAAAAGATGTTAGCGCCTTCGATTATGGCCCGAACGCTAGGCTGTCCAGTCTTGGTGAAGAAATCGGCCCAGTTCTTATCGTTGACCGAATAGGGGCGGCCACCAGCAGGAATAAAAATATCGGCATAGACGCGGCGATAGACCTCGTTTCGAATCCGGATATTCTCATTGTTATTGGCTACAACCACGAAAGCCGAAGGATCCTTGCTCAGTTTTTCCTTCGAGAACTCCATGATCGACTTCGCTTCATGTACGAGACGCAAGAGCTCTTGCCAGTCTAGGCCGCTAGGATCATGCGCCGCACCGTAGCCATCGGATACCGAGACGACGCGCGCGTTCTCACCGTATTCACGGTAAAGGATTTTTAGCTCGTTACCGGCCACATCACCGTCCGGTCCACCCGTCATTTTAATTGTGAAAGGATCGCGCTTCGGATCTATCCCCAGGTAGGCTAGAACGTTATCAACGTAGACATTGAGGCCTTCTGAAGTAACTCCAAATTCTTTGTGATTGATCCCTTCGCCAGGTTTGGAGGACATAAAGGCAGCCGCGTAGCGATAACCCCGACGGCGGGCTTGCTCTGGTATCCAGACGATTAGCTCATTGGTGATATTTTCATCGGGCCCGAGGTAGATAATATCGGCCTTAGGATAGTAAGAAACCACCTTGTTTTTGAGTGATTCATGCGATTCATCCTCTTCGACGAGGAGATCGAGCAGGGCGTTGATCGAACCTTTGACGGCATGATCGCGGTGGCCACCCGGCTTGAGAGCGAGAACCGCTTTGGAACCGCCTTCGGGAATATCTTTGTTCTTAAGCTGCTGGGCCAGCGATAGACCGTAGACCTCATCGAAGAGGCCAGCCAGAGCCATATCGTAATCGGCGTCTGAGCGAGGCATCACCACGCGAATACCGCCTCGGGCAATGTCTTTCCAACGAACCTGGAAGAAGCGGAAGTCCTTGCCGATAGCGTAGAAAATCGAAAAGGGTGCGTTTGGGTAATACTTCTTATCGAGAACGTCGGGCGATATCCGAAAAGCCAAGCCGGTCTTGGTCGAGATGAAGTAGTTAGTCTTCTGGCAGTGCGCGATAAAGTTGAGACACTCTTTGAAGATATTGCGATCGACTTCTTCGATGATGTCGTCGATTCTATCGTTGATGTCGTTTTCGGTAGCGCTGAAAAGCTGTTCCCAGTTCTCCCGCGCCTGCGGATCGAACTTAGCGCGAAAGAGCTTCACGAGCAGGGCTAGAAGTTCGCTGTTTTGATTGAAGGTGTTATTGATTTTATAGAGGGTATAAGCATAGGGATTCTGCTTGCTGAGAAAAATATGGCACCAGTTGGCCATCGCCCGCAAGAGGTTGGTGGCGTTGATCGAGAGATCGAAGGGCGACTCGCTGAAGCGCGAGAAATCATCGTAGTCGACCCAGCCGAGCGTCCGCAGGGCTTTAGTCACCTGTATCATCGGCACCATTTCCGAGGTGACCTTGGCCCCAGAGCCGTGCGAAAGGATGAAGTGTAGAACTGTAATCGGCTCGGAATAAGCTTCTTCGAACTTCACCATGAACGCGCGACCGACGTTGAAATCGTAGCGGTGAATCAGTTTCAGAATCGGCTCGAGCATGTTCGCCGGCTGGATCGTCTTGATACCAAGCGTGAGACGAGCGCTGGTCGAATTATCGATGGGTTCGAGTATGGTATGAGCACCCTGATGCTCGACCATGTACTTGACCATGCGGTAGGTGACCGACAGACGCTGCGTGGTCCCGTAGGTCACAAACTCATTATCTAAGTGACTGATGTAGCGGTCGATATCCTCGGACCGCTCGACGCCGAACTCTTCTATCATCTGTTGGCGCGAATATTCGATCTTATCGTTGATGTGCTTATTGCTACGATCGAGAGGCTGAAACTTGCTGCAGAGGAAAGTGGAGAGAAATAGCAGTTTATCCCGCGAGAAATAGACCGCACCCATCTTAAGGTCGTTGCCTTTGATACGGGCCGCCATGTCGGTGAGAATCTTTCTGTCACCGCCTGGGCCGATATAGGTAACCTTCGAACGGTCGCGATCCCAGAGCTCAACCGTCTGCTTCGTCTCAAAGACGTGTCCGGTGATGATGGAGGAGAGGTGACGAACCTTCTCCTGTCGCGGCGTCGTCTGATAGTAGATGGGCGGCATGGCGTTGAAGAACCATGGAGTCAGTATCGATATACTGTGGTCCAGCCCGATGCGCACCGTTTCAGCGATATCTTCGATATAATGATCGAGCTGTTCTCCAGACATTTCTCTGACGAATGAAGGAGCTTCTTGCGAATCCTGAAAATCGAGTCCCAGGTCGCTGCCTCCCTCTTGCATACGTTTCTTCATCTTTTCCTGCTTCATATCCCCGGTCCTATTCACAAGCTAGTAAGTGACTCAACGCGTGTAAAGACAAGAACGAGACTCTCTTCTAGGTCAAGCTCTGGGCCCAAGCCGCGGCGAGGCGGTCTAGAACAGGCACACTGAGACCTGGAATCTGAGCTTGGCGACTGCTTTCCAGCATAGCATCGGCTGGAGTGAGACCGCGTTCAGTAAAAGTTTCATAAAATTTTTCAAAAAGCTTCGGACTTTCTGGATCCTGAAAACACTGAGGTAGCCTCGCGAAGCCGTCCATTGCCAGCCGACTCACCTTCTGCGCAAGAGTCGCCATCTTCGGATCATCAAGTCCTTGGAGCGATAGTTTCCAGTGCTTGAAGAGATCTGGTCTCAGTGGCAGCAGGAGGTCGAGCAGTGCATTGAGACTGGTGTCATCGTAAAGCAGACCCGTGTAGAAGGCCGAAGGTACCATCTGCCAGAACCTATGCTGGCAATCGACGGAACGAAGCTCGATGAAGCCCCGCGCGCGCACTTCGGGGAACATAAGGGAAAGATGGGTTTGAAAGTCTTTGAGAGTCGGCCTTACGCCTTCGACCCCATGCTCTACCCAATCTCTGAAACTGAGCTTCGTTTCTATGGCTTTATAGTTGAGCTTTTCGACGAAGACGACGCGCCCTTGCATAACCTTTTCCAGGTAAGCATCCACGCAGGCACGGCGATTGAGTCGGCGCACTACTTCATCGAGCTGAGTGAAGCCGGTCCGCGTCGGATCCATCTTCTGCCACACTGCCCCGCGATTGGTTTTGAGACCCGTAGGCTGACCTTCCAGGAAAGGTGAGTTCGCGAAGATAGCTGTAGCAAGCGGAGCGACGAGATTGCTCGCCAAATAGCGTTTAGCGAGCATTTCTTCGCTGCCGCCGAAGTCGAGATTGACCTGTATCGTACAGGTCTGCCGCATCATGCGGCGGCCGTCGGGCCCATCGGCAGTAAAAAACCGATCCATCGCTTTGTAGCGCGGCTTGGTCATTTGGAGACCGATTTCATCCACGCTTAGCCATGGATTCATACCAATCTGGAAAATCCGTATCCCAGCCTGCTCGGCAGCCTTATCGAGCCAGGCCTGTACCTGGGAGACGCGCTTTGCAGCTTCAAGAAGACAGGGGTAGGGACGGGTAGAAAACTCCAATTGACCACCGGGTTCGAAGCTGATCTGGTCGGCGTCTTCGAGTTGGATATTCAGCAGGTGATCTGGTTCTTCGGGAAGGACATTGTAACGCCAGTCCTTATGCTCCTTTTGCATAGACCCAAGGTACGTCGCCAAACTATTGGATCCGAAGAGAGCTACGGTCGAAGGTTTAGCTTGCGTTAAACTCGCCTTCCGTAGGGGGAGCATTTCAATTTCTATACCGACCTGACCAGGCCACTGCGGATACTTTACGCAGTAATCGGCTGAACGGAGTGGAAATACTTTTTCTTGAATGTACTCGAAACACCCGGAGGCAGTGATCAAATCCTGGGCATCGTCAGCCATGATAGTTTCCATCATTGAGGGATAAAAGGCCCTCGGGTCAAATAAAGCCCGCTTTGCCTGGTATACCAAGCCTATAATAGTGCACCTTATACCTTAGGCGCTCGAACTTCCACAACAGTGCTCGAGCTTGGAATCAGCTCATCTGAAGCCGGCACTCGCAAAAATGCCACGGTTGGAAATCCAGGTCCGTGGCGGCTGCAGCGGGTTCCGTCGCTTGCTTACTCAGCTTCGACTTCAACATTGATGGCAAAGTTGGAGATGCCGTTTTTCCGAACAGCGTCGATCAGCTTCACAACTTCGCCATGTGGAGTCTTCACATCAGCCGAGATCAGAGCCTGCACATCCGGCTTCTGCTGCTTACGTTCAGCGATAATACCCGGCAGTTCTTCGTAAGTAAGGGGCTTACCATCGAGGAAGAGCGCAGAGTCTTTGTCAATGCTGAAACCAAGATTGGCCGCTTCGCTAGCCGCTCCAGTAGCTGCCTTTGGCAATTCTAGGTTGATGGACTGATTCGTGATGTAGTTGGCAGTGACCATAAAGACGATCAGGAGCACCAACATCACGTCGACTAGCGGGGTGACGTTGATATCATTAATACCCTCGTCTTCATTCATTGAGGATCCGCCGGCCATGCCGCTCTCCTTTATTTCGTTGAGAAGTGAGCTATCATTAGATTCTTCATCGCCTCAGCGTTGGCCACTTTGCGTTTAACGACCCTCTGGTAACCATTGAAGGCGATAACCGCAGGAATAGCGACGATCAGGCCGACAGCAGTTGCGATCAGGGCTTCGGAGATTCCTGCCATGACCACGGAAGGACCACCAGCTGGGTTGGCTGAGAGGTTGTGGAAGGCCTGAATAATTCCCAGAACCGTACCGAAAAGTCCGATAAAAGGTGCGTTGTTACCGAGGGTGCCGAGAATGACCAGCCCGTGATCCAGCTTCTGTCTTTCGCCAAACAAGAAGCTCGTCATGCTCTGCTCCATTGCGCTGACGCCCTTATCGCGGTAGTTGAGACCTCTTAGAAGAGTTTGGGGCTCGATAGAAGGGGAGTTTTGGCAGACAGTTCTGATGCCTTCGATATCTTCGTTGATAAGTTTTTGGGTAACGGTTTCCGAGAATTCGGCGAAGTTAAGACGAATGCGGGTGTAAAAAATCGCCCTTTCCACGATGACTCCGAGTGAGATGACGCTCAGAGCCAAGAGTAGCCAGAGAACCCATTCACTGCCGAGTAGTGTAACGGCGAGCAATTTATCGACGATATTAACGCCCATTTAGCTTCAACTCCTATAATTCAGGATGCGCGCAGCGCGCTCCCCTCCGTTTTCTATTATCCTCATCCGTGCGCAACGCGCACCCTCCAATTTCTGTTTTCCAATTTCCTTCTCTCTTATCCCCGCGTCTCACAGATCAACTTAGCCATAAAATCCTCATAAAGTGTCAGGCTAAGTAGGTTCTCGCCCATGATGGACGAAGACACGCGGATGAGCGAGCTATCATTTTCCGCCTGATAGATAGTCACGTGATCCAGGGCCGAGCGGTCTCGAATAAACTGCGAAGAACTAGCGATCTTCGCCGCTCTCGATATGACCCAACCCTTAGGAGCGGCTTCAACCAAGTAACCGCGCTCGCTCCATCCTTGCAGATAAAAATAAGCCCGCGAACCAGCCAAATTGCCTGCCTCCCACAAAAACTGAGCAGGTGCTCCAGCACCGGCTTTAGTCCTTTGCCTCATATTATACATGCTGTCGCGAAAATGCAGAAAAGCGGCGTGGATGCTTTGTGCAGCAAGGGCTGGAATCCACTCCTGCTCGCGTTTCCGCCCGCGGCTTCCGAGAACGAGGGAACGTTCGCGCGTCTGGGCGAGTTTGGAGCCGGAGGCCGACTCAGGAGCTTTGGACTTTTCTTCGTCCACCGCACTGCGCCAGCCTAAGAGGGGTCTAAAGCTCTGTAAGATTTCTCTAA
>JBGSTX010000351.1:0-2807 GCA_041736305.1 Oligoflexus sp.
TCACCAAAGAAGAGGTGGAGAATTTCGCCTGATTCCAAGCGATCTGATAGGAGTATACCCAATCCGCTGGCCGAAACATCCCACACCAAAAAAGGCATCTGGCGGTCAGGATTCTGCTCACTTATCGTAATGAGTCCTTTGATTTCAACAGGTAACACAGGAACTCGAGGTTCCTTTTGTTTGGTGGATTTTTTAACTGACAGCATGAAACCTCCCACGGGGCCTCCCCATCCCTTCCTATCGTCCACGCCAGGAATTTCTTTAAAAAAACGTCAGCCTGGCTTAATACCACGCAACTTCAATAGGCCGCACTGTCCGAGTAAGCCTAGACAACCGCTTCAAAGTCCTGAGGCTAAAGGACTACGAAGAAAAAAAAATTTCCTCTTTACAGCTGCAACGCTTCTCCGCATAATCGGGTCCTCTCGGGGCTTGCCCTGGGTTGTGATTCAAGCAAATGCCGCTGTGGTGGAATGGTAGACACGCTGGATTCAAAATCCCGTGCTCGCAAGGGTGTGCCAGTTCGAGTCTGGCCAGCGGTACTCTCCTTCGTTAGAATCTAAAAACTTCTTCCTCATCATAAAATACTGGAATCGCTAGCAGTCTCGCCCGCTCAAGACCCGTGGAGAGGAAGTTCTTGCCGACTTGTGCAAAGCCAGATTTCATGACAGCCTATAAGTAGCATTTGCAGATAAAAGTCTGCCGGATAAGAGGCTCTTGTGGGGAAATCATTCTGGCCAACACTGCTTGTCATCAATTCATTGACATGGGAAGACCGGCAAAATATTAAGTTTTCGATGATGCTTGTGCTGAAAGCCGCGAGTCTGTTAGGCAGTGTGGTCGTGTTCTTTAAGCTTTTGGCAGCTGCACTTAGGTCCGAAAATTTTGCTACTTTGCCCATCATTCAGGTAGTTGTCTTCCTCACCCTCCTGACTATTCATCTTGCTTGCCGAAATTACAATTCCATTCGATGGGGTGGAATGGTCCTTCTCTCTGCTCTGTCGGCCGCTCTTATCCTGACGATGCTGACCTCCACGAATGCCCTTCTGCTCGGCTCCTATCATTTTGTTACTGGCCTATTCCTCGCCGGCGGGTTTCTTCTGGGTATCCGCTACGTTCTAGGCCTCTTTGCCCTCTTTAGTGCCGTCTATCTCGGCTTCATGCTTGATGTCTGGGATAAGCTTGGCTGGAGTACCCAGGAACCCATATCCCAGCCCTTGGTCACGCTTTACATCGACCGCATTTTGGAGCTAGCTATCGTCACCCTTTTTGTCGTTCTCTATCATCGTTTAAAAGAACGCCAATACAATATCATTGCCGAACATGAACGAGCCCATGGTCGCCGAGAAAAATTACTCTCGATCAATCGGATGGCAGGCGGAATTGCACATGAAATCAACAACCCCTTGGCCATTGTCATGGGCTATGTCGAAATTCTGGCGAATCAAGAGAGCTATAAGCCCATCGATCGACGTGTCTTAGGCCGCGTGAGCCATGCCTGCGAGAGAATTTCATCGATTGTGCGCAGTATCCTTGAGCTCAGCAAAGACGGTGATGGAAGTCTGGAAGCGATCGATCTGGTCCAAAGCTGTCAATTCCATGCCGAGCTCATGTCACAGCGTCCAAGCCTTGCTCACATCAAGTGCAAGATACAGCTGGCGGAAAAAAGTTTTCAAATTCCAAATGGGCACTGGGACCTTATTACCAAGGCGCTCATTCAAAATGGCTTCGAGGCGGCCAGCAATCAGCCGCTGCCAGAGGTTCGCATATCGAGCGAAGAAAATACTTCCTTCTTCTTGCTTACTATTGCTGACAATGGACCCTTGTTTGATGAAGCGCAGATTCCTAACTTTTTCGAACCCTTCTACTCGAGCAAAGCCGATTTTCAAGGGCGTGGTATGGGCTTGACCATTGCCTACGTCTTGGCAACCCGCTTAGGATGGAACATCGATATCAGCCGTGCCGGAGCGTGGACCCAGGTTCGGCTCAAAATTCCAATCACTTCGCTTCAAACTCAGCAAAGAGCTGGCTAGTCATGGCCTATTTCTATCGGCAATATTTTCCTAAGAAACGCTTAGTTAGTCTCTGGCGCTTAAGCGCCAGAGACTATCCAGAGGAGTGAAACGACGAGGGATCTCGTCGATAAGTGCCTGATTCCACGAGATCCATCGCTACGCTCTGGATAGTTTCTGGCGCTTAAGCGCCAGAAACTAGTTATTTAAAAGAACTCTTCGGTACGTAAACAAAAGAAGCTGAACCAGGTACCTTCCAGAAAAGTTCCAGAGCGATCTGCACACGCGGTCCCTGGAAGTAGTCGATCCTCAAGTCATGCTCGCCAGCGGTCAAGGTAACAATCTCAGTTTTAGCAATCGGAGCATGCTGTCCATCGTTATCGATAATGAGCTGGTTATCAATGTAGAGCTTCGCTCCATCGTCGGAGTTCAGCTTAAAGCTATAACTGCCATTGACCGGTATCACAACACGGGCCGTTGTGCGCAAGGCAAACCATTCAAACAATCCCGAGACACCAGGAAAGCCGGTGGACCAATCGCGGGGAGCGACATCGTATCTATCCATACAAACAGTCGTTAGCTTTGCTCCGATGGCACTGAAGTCAGGTAGTTTGGTGGTATTGGTAGGCAGCTGATACACATCGGCTTTGATAGGGAAGACCGAAGTTCCCTGCTGACAGCTCACAAATATTTGTTCAGGAGCAATAATCTTGAGAGTAATACTCGCTGTGATCATCGGGTCATCGATCAGTGCTGCTGACAGCACAACATCATAGCTACCCGCTCCGGCTGCCGGCG
>JBGSTX010000002.1:0-60067 GCA_041736305.1 Oligoflexus sp.
GCAAGCAGCACTGGCCTAATCCCCTTACTCCTGTTTAACCACTTGCCTTAGAGCCCAGGACTGGTGAAGCATCCGGGGGTAACTATCTGATTCGCTCGTAACGTAGCTTGAGAGTTGCCTCTCTTGCTCGGGCGGGTCAACGTGAGACATGTTCAGAACCACTCTTCACATGCCTGCCTCTTTAGAGGCGGGTAGTTGACCGGGGGCTCCTTGCCAGCAAATTTCATAAGTCTTTCTAACTTTTCTTGACTGGCTGGCCAAGTGAAATTTTAATTATTTAATAAATTTTTTGACGTATTTCAAAATGTCCCATCGAGTAAGTCATAATAACTATATTTTCGGCATAAAGCCCTCCAATAGACGTGGCTGTCCTAGCAAGTCTAGTTTCGCTCTAAAAGCGGTAGCCGGCTCGAGCGACGAGATAGTAGAGCTTGAGCTGTGCGGATATTTCATTACTGACTCGGCCTTCGATAGTCTCTCCACTCAAGAACTCACTGGTAAGATCTGCGTCAGTCGTCGAATCGACTTCGATACTGCCCGTGATAGGAAGCGCAAAGCCAAACCAGTCAGCCCCAAGATAAAAGTCTTTAGCTATGTTCCATTGGCTACCTAGGAATATATCAGCGACGAATACGGAAGCTGTATAACTCGAACTCATAAAGCCGTCTTTTACGCCGGCTCCTTCCCAACCAAAGTCTCCTGATATTTTAGCGTAAGACATACCAACGCCAAAATAAACCGGATCTAAGCCAATATAGCGAGTTTGAATTTTAAACTGGTCCATCTGGGCACTGAGGATTTCATCGAGCTCGTCGCTGATACTTTGGGTCAAATCTGCCTGGGTGTGAGTGTAGTAAACACCGCCTGTGAGCCAGGACAGAGGACGATAGTTGTACTCGAGTCCTCCTCCGCTTCCCAAATAGCTCAAGATACCTAGTCCCCCTATTTGATGATTCTGCTCCGTATCAATAGTCATCTGCGGACGACTTTCATAGGTGGGCGCGCTAGGCCTAGGACGGGCAGGGCGCGTAGGTCGAGCAGAAGGCACTGGAACTGGATTGGGATGGTGCTGCCTGTCTGCATTGAAGGACGGCAGTACGGTTGATGGGCGCGTATTCGAAGGTTTAGTTTTGGTGGCCTGGGCAATCCGTGTCGAGCTGCTCGCTTGCTTGAGAGGAACTCCAGTGTTATCAAGCAAAGATATATTTTGACCATGTAGCTCGGGAGCCAAGGCGAAGGTAAAAGCAAAAGCTAAAAAGCTGCCAAGTGCAAGTGGCATGTAAAGCGTGCGGTTGAACACAGCTTGTCTCCATGGGGATCTTGAGAGATGTCCTCCTAGGATAAGCAAAAACGACCAAGCTCGTAAATCGACAATGGAGAGTGCATGGAAAAAATCACGATTGTAGGTTTGGGTAATATGGGGGGCGCCCTAGTTCGAGGGCTGGAGAAATCTCCTTTGAAAGATGCTCTTGCAATCGATGTTTTCGATGTCGATCCGAAGCGGACAGAAGCCGTCAGTATGGGCGAAAGGGTAAAAGGTCTTCGCTCGCTCATGGAAGTCCAGATCGAAAATAACATCATCATATTTTGCGTGAAGCCGCAGGATCTGCCGAACATAGCCGAAGTTCTTGGGGGGCGACTGCAAAAGTCCTGTCTAGTCGTCTCGATTCTGGCTGGCAAAAAAACTTCGACCATAGCTAAAGAGCTGCGCTTTGAGGGTCCAATCGTTCGGGCGATGCCCAATATTGCCGCCATTATCGGTTTCGCGGCAACTGCGATGTGCTCGAATGAGGTCTGCACCAACGAACAGAAGCAGCATGCCGAAGCTATTTTTAAGGCGGTTGGTGAAGCCTATTGGACGAAAGAAGTCTTGATGGATGCGGTTACAGGCCTGTCCGGAAGTGGACCCGCTTACATCTATATGGTCATAGAAGCCTTATCCGACGGCGGGCTTAAGATGGGTATGCCACGTGATCTCGCGCTCAAACTTGCAACACAGACTGTGCTTGGTGCGGCTGCGCTCGTGAAGCACAGCGGCCTGCACCCCGCTATTCTCAAAGATCAGGTGACGACTCCGGCCGGGACTACCATTTCTGCTCTTCATGAGTTGGAGGAGCGAGGGCTCCGCTCGATGTTTGTCAATGCCGTGGAAAAAGCCACCCTCAGATCGATCGAGCTCGGTAAAGCTCCCTGATCAGTGGGCAGCTCAGGACTTTTAAAAAGACGTGGAGAGGCTCACATACCACTGTGTCGTGTAGATGTCGAATATGTAAGCTTCGGAGATTCCGCCCGTCTTTTCGACCAAATCGCTCTGCGAATAGCCTCCACCTAAGACGAGTTCTTCTAAGATTTGGTAGGACGCGTTGAGGTCGATGGAATAATTCGTGTTGAGGAGAGCAGCAGAAGTCGCCGTCGAAACTCGATTTCGGTAGCCTAAATCGAAATATTTGATGCGCACGTAGCTGACAGCGGCTGTCGTCGTTAAATCTTCGAGGACAGTGTAGGCCAGAGTATTGTCAATCGACCAGGAGTACTCCCGGAGAGGGGAACCGCCACTTCCGCCTGGGGTGGTCTTGGTGGTTTTATACCGGCTGATGTTGTACTGGGCCCCTGCACCGAGCGTGTAGCTCAATCTCTCTTCGAAAAAATTCTGCGTGATACTTACTTCTGCTCGCGGTTTGCTTGTGACTTCTTGGCGTCGCGAAAACTCCGAAACGGGGAGCGTTAGCGAAAACGAGGCGGCAGTCTGAAATCCGTAGAAGGGTTTATCGAAAGCCCTGCTGACGCCGAGAACTGTATCTGCGGCCTGGATTTCGTCTTCTTCGGCATAAACGTAGTAGCTCTTGTTCAAGCGCTGGCCGAGACTGAAGTTGTATTTGTTGAAACGCCAAAGACCACTCAGGTCAATCGCCGTGAAAGGATCTACTTCCTTCCGAAAGCCGAGATAATGAGTGAGACCAAGTCCAAAGCCATAAACTTTTTCATCGGTAGAAGCTTTCTGCGCCTCCTGCGACAAAGGCTGATTCGCCGTTTGCGGAGACGCTGGAGCAGCCGCCTCGTCGGCCCTGGCTCCTGCTGAGGTCCAGCTGAGGGCAACGACTAGCAGCGAACGCGGCGATAAGAGCCTCGAGCGAGAGATGCGCATGGGATATTGCTCCTGCTTCTTGCTTTTAGTTGCTATCAAAAGGGCCCCTTGCGGAGCCCTCTGATTTTGCTTTTAGAGGCCTTCCTGGTAGTCAATGCACGGCTGTTCTTTGCCGTATTTGGTCAGGTCGTAGAGGGCCTTCGACTGGGTGATGTACTGCTGAGCGACAGTCGAAACGGCACTGTTGCTCCGGAAGAAGTTCTTCACAAACTCGAAGGAGAATCCGGAAGCACTGTCTAGCTCAGGTGCCGCGTAGTAGTTGGCACCGATTTTGACAATGGCGACTCGGGTAGCTGTGATGCGATCGGCCGCTCCGAAGACACTTGGGTTTTTGACTGGATAGCGAGCCGTTCCAACTCTTGCGGAACTCACGCCACCAACCGTCACAAGGCCCGTGTAGAGAGGCTTGAGCTCAAGAGCCGGGATTTGACTGTCGTTTGCGTAGGAGGTGAAGATCACATCCGTATTGTCGAAGTAGTAGAAGCGATCTGGATTGATATCGAAGGCCTGCTTAAGTCCCGCCTTAGTAAAGCACTGGATCTGCATGCGTTCGATGAAGCCGTTGCTGAGCATCTGAGGATCAGCGGTTGCCGTGTCGACGAAGAGACTGCGGCCAAAGCTTTCGTAACCGCGAACTGCGAGCTCTACACTGTCGGTAGCCAAGTTCAGCAGCTGACGGCGTACGACGGCTCCGAGTTCGCCCTCGTCGTTCAAGTGGCGAAGGAAGTTCACTGAATCGGCTTGCTGCTGATTGTCTATAGAGAGATTCTGCGAGCCCCCGAGGCCTACCATCGCGTAGATCTTGTCACGCAGAATGCCGATGCGAACCATCTCGCCGCTGAAGTCATCGACCTCGTCGGTAATTTGGCGCTCCGTTGCCGTGAACTGAGTAACGCCCGCATAGAAGGCAGCTAGTAGAGTCGAAGCGCGTCTAGCGTCATCGGTAATTTCGCGCCTGATCCGGATGAACTGATTGGGATCAGCAAACTCATTGTAAGGAGTCATCTGTCCAGTCCAGCTATCGATCTGCTCGTAGAGGGCCAGGAACTTCACAGGAGTAAGGAGCTTGTTGGCGACGTTTGACTCGTATCCGCTGAGGTCCCAGTAAGGCGACTGATAGGCCGAGTTGCGCATCTTATAGCCGCGGGCGTAGGACTTGATCATGCTCATAACGACTTCTGATGGCGTAGAACCCGAGTCGAAGGTGTTGCAGAAAGGATTGGCCCAAGCCCGATGTTCATCAGTGCAGAAGAGGTACTGACGAGGTTCTTCGCGCTTCTTGAACTCAATCTTACCGTTGCTTGCGACAGGAGCCACATCAGCGAGGTCAATAGCTCCACCGCTATAGGCAAAAGTCAGTGCGGCTTCATCGTAAGCTTCCCAGTTATGCTCCAGGTGATACTCCTCGACGAGGTCGAGGTAATCCATAACGCTGGATGAAATCGGTTTAGACATCAGAGGAACGTCATTGCCTGCCTCATCCTTGACTGTAAGCTGGCGATTGTCCCGATCGACTTGAGGCTTCGCTTCAGGGAAGTTTTGATAGTCGACAGAGCCGTAGAAATTGTGACGAAGATTCAGGTTATGGCCGAATTCATGAACAGCGACTCGGTACATGATTGTATCGATAGCTTGCTGCTCGGTTTTGCCAGAGGCTAGCATATCAGGGATCATCGCCAGATACGGATCAACTTCGTGATATGTAGTCGGATTTTGGATCTTCGCCCTGAAGACCCGATTGCGCTGCTCTACTACACCGTAGTTGTTCTCGAAGACTTTAAGTTGATTTTGTACACCTGCCAGCACATTTCTCGTGTCAGCGGGCATACGGAAACCGGTTTTGTCCATGAGGGTAACGGCGCGTGAAATACTATCCTGTCCCAGAAATGGGGTCATGGGCTCGGCAGCGAAGTCACTGATGTTGGTAGCACTGAACTGCTCAGAGTATTGCCGCGTGAAACGTCCAGCAGAAGGATTCGAATAGAGGTTTGCCGCAATGATCTTCTGCAGTTCGGCACGCGCGACGCGTTTGGCTTCAGGGTCGCTTTCGTCGGCACCATAATTTGAGCCGCGAGAGTCGAAAGGTCGAGCGGTGGAAAGCCACTCGCTTGCAACGTCAGAATTCGGAGAGAAACCGACTTTGGCATCTTCCAACACCGAACGCATTTTCTGGAAGAGCAAATTCTCGCTCTCGAGGGCGGGCTCGTCATTTTCAAAGTCTTTGATCCGACGGATGTACTCTTTGAGACCAGCGGTCCAGATTACGGAGTCAGCGCGAAGAATTTCGCCGGTCACCGGATTGACATCGCTGGGGCCGTAACCGAGAGGAGCCTGGTCATCAGTTTTTTCGACGATTTTGATAAATGAGTAACGAACGTCGCCGTATTTAGCTTTGGGATCGTCGACGAACTTAACTCGCATCTTAATGCCATTGCGTTCGAAAAGATCGTTGGTCGCTTTGCCGATACCGAGATCAGGGTGGTTATAGATCCACTTGTATTCAGCGGGGAAGTCTTCGGCGAAGTAGAACGTGTGTTCTTTGTTCGGATCCCAACGGTTGACAACGAGAGCGCGTTCGAAGCGTTGACGCTCATCGCTGAACTTGTCGACGACGGTTTCAAAGAAACCGTATTTCGCACGGCGCTTGTCGAATTCACTGCTGAGGGTCATCGGCTGATAATCACTCTTCGGCAGAGGCGCAAATGAGTGCTTCACAAAGATAGAGTAGGCCAGGTTGTTAGAATTGAGGCGGCGCTGAATATTGCTAAAGGAGTTACATACTGCAGTAATCTGGTAGCTCTGCTCTACCATGAATGAGAAGTGTTCACCGCTGACTTCTTGGCTGCCCTCGACCAGGCGATCGCCAACTTTCTTAAAGCAAGGGTTCTCCCCACCTAGGAAATCAATGGCCTGCGAGGTCCAATTGATTTTGAAGAAGCTCTTGCGATCCCAAGAGATTTTATTGTTTTCTTCTTCAGTGTTCAGAACTTTACCGTCAGCTTCCGCCAGTCGGTATTCTGAGTGCTCAACTTCCCAAGAATTTATGAGATCAGGGTTTAAGCCTTCGCCTTTGTCGGCGTAGGGTGAAACATTACTGTTGAAAAACAGCTTATCCCGGCCGAATTCGAAGCGGCCGATATGCATAGGAGAGGCTGTGCCCACCATGGCGAAGCCACCTTCGCCGCTGGTCTTAACAACCGTTGCTTTGTACATCCATTTATCATCCGAGAGCAGAGCGCTCTTCGGATAGCGATTGCCGTCAAAGTCCAGTACCCGTTCCGTCGGTCGCTTCTTTGCGCAGCCGGTGAGGGCCAAAAGCCCTAGGGTCGATGCTAAGATATATTTTTTCATAAAAATACCACCCTTGAGAGCTGTTTAATAAAAAGTGAAAGAAGAGAGCGTGTTGTTGTTATCACCTGTAAAATACACAGCTAGATTGGCTTTCGGCAGATAGTAAACGAGCTTATCAAGGTTGTTCGCTTGTGACTCTAGCGAGGCTACCGGGCAATTTTCCTGATCAACAAAGGCGGCCTGGAACGCGGCGCGAGTCATACCATACTTTAATGTTTTGCCGCAGACTTGCAGCTGTCCACGCAAATCCCCAGCTCGAGCCGCATCGACGGTAGCATAGGATGCTACGGAGTTCCTGTCAGCGAAGGAGAAGGCTGTAATACCGACAACGCAGTACTGATCAGGCGACACAAGAGGCTCGGGTCCACAAGTCGAAGAACGACGGAAATAAACTGCCAGATTATTGATGTAGAAGCTCGAGACCGTTAAGTCTTCGGTCGAGATTACACCGTTGGCATTGATTAGCTTTTTGTAAAAGGTCTCGTATGGATTAAACGAGATCTTGTACTTCTCACCGTTTGAGAAATTTAAGTTCGCTTCATTACGAACATTGTCTAGTTCGCTCAGGACGATAGGACGGTCGATGGCAAACTCACCAAAGGCTACGTTTAGATCGGAACTATTGGGAGCACTTTGAGGTAGCTTTTTCAGAAAATTGAGACTCTCTTCAGCTGCCGATTGCGTGCTGTAAGAGACGAATACTGCGGGTTCTTCAAGTCGATTTGAGATCACCACTTCACGGATCGAGCTATTCAGTTTAAAAAACGTTACGAGGGAATAGGTCGCATTCGTACGCTCGCCATCGCGGATGGTGAACTTTCTCGTGTCAAAACGATTAGCAATATAGCTCTCCAGGATTTCGCCAGAAGAATCTTTAATAGCCTTGTTCAGCTTGACCTTTACCGTCTGAAGCTCCGCAAGAAGCTCTTTTTTGCTCAGACCGACTCGATCTTTTCGGAAGAAGTTAAAGGTTTCAGATCCGATTTTCAAAGCACGCTGGCGTTTTTCTTGATGGAGGTAGTTTTTGTCGAAGTCGATTTCTGTAAGAGGGTCACTAGCTTCGGCGACGGTATAGTTGAGATCATCGAGGCGCTCGGCAGCGTCCTTGCGGAAGCCGAGACTAATGCCAACAAAGTCTTGGAAGTTGATGCGAGCAGCCGGTAACCAAGCCGCTTCGTCTGCTTCGATGGCTTTGAACTCCGCATAGGAGCTGCCTACACCGAGTACCGCCATGTTAGCGTTGAGGAATTTGCCTTCGACTAGATCGAAAGTAGCTTCAGGTGCCGATAGTTCGTTGACAAACTTGAATTCAGGTTTAGCAAAGAGAGCTTGGACCAGAATATTGTTCTTAGCCGAAATCCAGATTTCGCCCGTCTCTTTACGAGGTGATTCGTATTTCAGAATGAAGTAATCGCGTTCCTTCTGGTATTTACAGATTTTTTCAGCGAAGCAATCGAAATCAGCTCCGCCTTCATCGCCTTTGACGAACGTATTGTAGAGGTTCTTGAAGAAAGTCTTACCGCGTGTCGCATTCGCCTCGTTTTCGATATCTTTAAGATCGGCTGAAGCTTTGAAAAAGCCTTTGAGAACGAAGCTCTCGCCCATCCGAATGGCCTGCATTTCGCCTTTTTCGGTTGGTAGCGAAATTTCACCTTCATAAACTCTGGTGATCAGAAGTTCCTTGACGGTAGTTGGGACCGGAACTCCCTGAACATTGCGACTGTTCGCAGAGTTAGGAAAGATGCCCGTCTGGAAATTTGCAGCTTTTTGCATTTCTACGAAACGGTTTACCCAAGTGGTATAGTCTGTCGTTCCGAGCTCAATATCGCCAGCTGACTTGTTCCAGACTACGGGAGCTTTATGCCAATCATTGATGAGGCGCTGCACGTCTGAGGGAGAAAAGCTCGAGCTTACTTCGGCGACTGAGGTATCGGCCGTTGCTTCCGTGGGTGGGTCTAGAGGTATAGGCGAAACCAGAGCTGCATTTTCCCGCCCTGGATTGGCTGGGGGATTGTCGCGCCCGTACTGTTTACGGCTGCCGCAGCTTGCAGCAGCGAGGATCACTACTGATCCGACGAGGACATGATGAAGTCGAATTTTGGTCATCGTCTAGCTCCTGTTAGAGTAACAGCCTGGTCAAAGTCTTGATTACGAAGGGCTGCCACAGCCTTAAGTCCGGAATTGGTCGATCAGCCAATGTGTAACAGAGACGCCGTGGATTTTCATTAATTTTTTATCTTCTGCTTATTCCGGCTTCTCAAGATGACCAAAAAAATTGTTCTAAGTGACCAAAGAGTCATTGGAATTCCGTGAAAGCAGGGGACATTTTGGCAAGACTTCGGAACTTTGGCGCTGTAATTGCGGCTGGTTTTTGAGGTCCAAGTCGGGTATCAGCGCCCGGGGGATCTTTTATGAACCTTTGCCAGCATCTTGGATTAAATATTTCACTGAGCTTCCTTATCTTCGGCATGGCTGCCTGCGGGCCCAGCTCGAATTCCCAGCTCCGCATCGTCGGGGGAGAGAGTTTTCCAGCGAGCGATAAGTTGCAGAGTTACCTGGCCAATGTTAAGAGCGGTGAAAATCTTAGCTGTACAGGAGTCTTAGCCTCTCCGATGCTTATTCTCACTGCAGCCCATTGCCTACCCGCTGACCCTTCTGAGCCGCTGAGTATCGAGCTTCCTTATTTTCCAGACGCCGCTCCCAAAGTGAAGAAATCCCTGAAGTTTTGGGATGAAGCAGGTGCATTTTTTCCCAATTTTGATCTGGCTTGGATTCGCCTAGAAGAGCCGGCAGCAGCAGGGCTTGAACCTTTGCCCATCCTTCGCGATCCTAATCTTTTAGTTCCTGGGAGTACCTTAGCTCTAGCTGGATTTGGGCCAGATTCAAGGCCCACACTTGCAGTCAGCGAATTTGAGCGCTACGCAGATTCTCCTCATCTCATGAGCGTGCTGACGCTGAGAGGTCAGGGGAAAACGGTGACAAGTAGAGGCGATTCTGGTTCGCCGTCATTCCTCTGGAGAGACGGTGAATGGCTGCTCGTTGGGACAACTAGCGGCAAGCATCCCATCCTCACTCCTGAAGCCTATGAAAATGGGGCTCTAAAAGCCTCAAGTCCGGCGACTCTGCAGAGCTTTATTGGCGACTATGCCTCCTGGATAGAATCTACGAGCGGCGTGCAAATTGCCCAACGTTTTGAAAGGAGCGAGCCGTCACACATTGAAATGCAAAAGGACGTCAGCGAACTTTCCCCGCCAGCTTCCTGGTCGCAATGGATGAACCAAGCCAATTTTCGCGCAGCTTCATGGGCAACTGTTCATAAACTACTCGAGCAAATGTTCATCGTCGGCTCGCAGAAGGGGATAAAAGCGTCTTGGCCGGATCTCTTCACTGATACTGACGTCAGCACCGAGCTTTTACCCTTATTAGAAAACTTGCCTGGAACTACGATAGGTCTTGGTTCGCAACGGATTGCTATCGTGGATTTGAGCCCTTTGGCCAGTTTACCTACTCTCAAAAATTTAAGCCTCGACGATAGACCCTACCGGGGCCTCGAATTTCTCAGCCAGATACCCAGCTTGGAAAAGCTCGAGGTAAAGGCCCGTTTCAGTGGCCGCCCAGCGGCTTCGGGTTTAGGGCTCGAGCGCATTGCGGGAGCTAAGCTCCAAGAGTTGAACTTACAAGGCCTGGCGCTCAGCGATCTCCAGTCCGTACGCTGGGACAAGTTGCAAGCTCTGCGCAAGCTTGGTCTCAAGGGACAAAAGGGAGAAGGACTGCCAAGTTCAGCCCTGGGATTTTTGCCAGCACTTTCGTCACAGCTGGAGAGTTTACGTCTAGAGAACTGGTACTGCGACGGTCGCACTCTGACGATTGATGCGCGCAGCTTCCTCGATCTCGGTCAGGAAAGAAGTAAAGTCGCTAATGACTGCGTTCTTTTGTCGGGAACGCCATAGTGATTAAACCTCTCGTCGCCCAGAAGAATAACATGCCGTCGTGGCCTGGTCTCTTTGCGCGGCGGAAAAATAATGAAACGCTTTACCCAATTCTTCATGCTTATTTCTTTCCTCTATCTACTTTTCATCGTCATTGATCTCAATACACGTCAAGTTGATCAAAAATTGGATCACGATCGCTCTATCACTGCCAACAGTGGAGGAGCGCCTGGGTTAGCTAAGAACCGCGTCCAGCCAGCCAAGCTATTGGCGGCCAAGCTTTCTCAGAAGCCGAAGGCTCTCAAACCCAAGCCTGTTCCACAGGAAAGTGAGCCGGAAGCATTAGGCGAAGAAGCACCTTCACACTTTGCTGAAAATTTGAGCTCATCGGCTCGGATTCGGCCGGAACGCAGGCCTGCACACTGGGAACGGCAAGAGCTAAGAAAGGCTGAAGACAATTGTTCGCGGGATCGAGACTGTACTCCGCGGGGACGCGACGGAGTCTTGATGCTAGGCGGCAGCTTTGCTGCAAACCAGCCTTTAGCTTCTTGGCAGGGTGTCTGGGGCTTTGGCAACAATGTCGAGCGGAGCCCTCTGCTTAATATGAGATGATCGAAGCTTGATCGCAGCATACTCGCACAGCTTTGCAGAGACCGGACGATTTGTTATCTTTGTTGATTGATGTCCATGCGAGACGCAATCAAGGAAGATGAAACATGATTGAAGTTCGGTCGATCAGCAAGTTCTATGGGAACAAAAAAGCTGTTGATGCCTTGAGCTTTGGGATTCGCGAGGGAGAAATTGTTGGCCTCTTGGGCCTCAATGGGGCAGGCAAAAGCACCATCCTCAAGATGCTCGGATGCTTCTTGGTCCCTTCACAGGGTGATGCCTTAATAGGCGGCCATTCAGTTCTAGAAGACCCAGATTCAGTTCGGCGTATGATTGGCTATCTTCCGGATACGCCCCCTCTCTATAACGAGATGAAGGTCAAGTCTTATCTCGAATTCGTGGCCCAACTCAAGAATGTTGCCCGGAGTGACGTGCAGAAGTTGGTTGGTTTAGCCATTGGAAAAACCAACCTGGGCGAAGTCGCCAGCTCCCGGATCAGTGAACTCTCGCATGGTTTTAGGCAGCGGGTCGGCATCGCTCAAGCCCTCGTCCATCAGCCGAAAGTCCTGATCCTTGACGAACCGATCAACGGTCTTGACCCTATCCAAATCGTTGAAATGCGCGACCTCGTACTGTCGCTCAAAGGCCAGCACACCCTCATTCTTTCCAGCCACATCCTTTCTGAAATCACCAAGACCTGCGATCGTATTCTCGTGATCGATCGCGGACACCTTGTCGCCGAGGGCACCGAAGCCCAATTGCGGGGTAAAGGTGGCCAAAGTTTCGAAGTGACCCTTGAGGTTCAAGGCATCCAGCCAGATCTCCTCGCCGCAGTGAGGAATATACCGGGCGTCATCAAAATTCATGAAAAGAGCGGTAGCGGGATGCTGACGGTGCAGTGCTCAGTCGATATCCGCTCTGAGATCGCGCGTGTGGTGGTCGAAGGCGGTGGCCGTCTTCTCACCCTGAACAAGAAAGAAGCCGAGCTCGAAACTCTGTTCCTGAAGCTAGTCAAAGGTGAAGGAGGGAATCATGTCTAAAGTTTGGCTGATCGCGAGACGAGAAATTGCGTCTTATTTCACAACCTGGATGGGCTACATTATTTTAGCGGCAGCTCTCCTTATCGAAGGGCTGCTCTTCAATGCCTTCGCGATCGGGGACTCTATGAAGTTCTCGGCCGACGTTCTCCGCGACTTCTTCTACTTCAGCAGCGGTATCGGAATGGTGGCCGCGGTGCTCCTGTCCATCCGCCTTTTAGCCGAAGAGAAGCAGTCGGGAACTGTAGTTCTCTACTATACTTCGCCTATCACGGAGCGGCAGCTCGTGTATGGCAAATTTCTCTCTGCCTGGCTCATGTACGGCATCCTTCAGCTCATCAGCATTTATCTCCCGAGTCTTATCTTTCTCGAGGGCAAAATCTCAATAGGGCACATGGCGGCAGGTTATCTAGGTCTCATGCTACTGGGAGGTGGTGTCATAGCTATTTCTCTCTTTTCTTCGGTCCTCGCTTCAAATCAACTCATGGCAGGGGTATTGGCGACAGGTATTACGGTCATTTTCCTGGTCTTCTGGCTCATTTCCTACAAAGTGGATGCGCCTTTCCAAGCCGTATTCAGCTACATATCCATACATAATGAACGGTTTAGGCCCTTTTCAATTGGCGTGGTTCACATCAAAGACTGCGTTTTTTACCTAAGCCTTTGCTTCTTCTTTCTTGAAGCTTCAACGAAAATTATTGAGACACGGAGGTTGCAGGGATAATGGAAGCAATCAAAGGCTTACGAGTGCCCATTTTTCTCTTAGGATTGGCTCTGATTTTCGCCAGCGAGCGCTATCTCACGCTTTACCCGAGCTATAGGTACATTACGCTGGGTGCTTGGATCATCAGCATTTTGCCAGTTCTGACCTGTATTCTTTTCTATCGAAAGGCTAAGGCGCGCGGTACCTCCAATGAGGCCAGATCTTGGCTCTACCTGTGTCTTTGGCAAAGCGTTGTTCTCGCTGGAGCAGCCCTATACTATCCCTATAAGTGGCAGCTGGAAAAGCTAGCGGATAGCAACTCTCTCATACTCAAGGTTTTGATAGTCATATGGCTTAGCTTGGTGGTCATTGGGCTTTTCACCGGTCTCGGTCTTGAGCTTGCCCATCGCACCAACGGAGAAGGAGAAACGGCTGAACCGAATCGCCTCAAGTGGAGTGGTGCCGGCTGGCTCGGCATTGGCCTGCTTTTCTCAGGACTCTTCGCGCTTAACTACGGTACCGCTCACAAAGACCAGGTGTTTGACCTTTCCTATTTCAAGACGACCCGTCCCGGGGATTCGACCTTAAAAATAGCTGAAGGTCTCACCGATCCTATCAAAATAGGCCTCTTCTTCGCCAAAGACAGCGAGGTTCTGCCGTTTGTTCGTCCCTACATCGATACGATTGCGCAAAAGAATTCTAAAATTGAAGTTGGCGTCTACGATAAAGATTATTTTCCTCTGCAAGCTGAGGAGTTTCGGGCCTCACGCAACGGGGTTATTATCATCCAAAAGGGTGACCAACGTCAGAAAGTAGACCTAGGTGATCAGCTCGAAGGCGCTCGTAAAAAGTTGCGGAAGCTTGACGTCGACTTTCAAAAAGCTTTGGTATCACTGATAGAACCGCCGCGTGTGGCTTATTTCACCCGGACTCACGGGGAGATGTCCTGGCTTGAAGTAGCGAACCGCTCTCCCTTTCGCGCTATAAGAGGCTTTGAGGGCCTGCTTCGTTCCCAGAATATCAGCTCACGGTCTATCACAAATGTATTTGCTGCAGCTCCTGTTGATGCGGCAATGGTCGCTATAGTGGGCCCAGTTGGGACTCTCGGTATCGAAGAAGTCAAAGTCTTACGTGAGTACGTCGATAAAGGGGGCAAAGTTCTCATAGCTCTCGATATCGAGTCGGCTGGCGAAAGTCCGGAGGGAATACAGACAGGTGATCAGCAGCCGCTGCTTGATTGGCTTGAGGAAATGGGGATCAGCTATCAAAAAACCCCACTGGTCAATGATAAAGAATATGTGAGTATGGGACGCGATAACGAGCTGACTCGCATGTTTCTCTTCAGCAACGTCTTTGGTTCTCACGAGTCAGTGACGACCCTGACGCGAAACGACGACAAGCTCAACGTACTCTACTTTCAGTCTGGGTACTTTGACATCAAGGCACCTCAGAACGAGTGGAAGACAGTTGCGACGATGATGAGTACGAAGAACACCTTCGCTGACAAGAACAAGAACCTGAAATTCGACGAGAGCGAGGCGCGATCTTCCTATCCAGTCGCAGCAGCCGCTGAGAAGACTCTCGCTGACGGCAAGAAAGCTCAGGTAGTGGCGTTTGCCGATGCTACCCTCCTGTCAGACGCTCTCATGACTTACAACGGCAACCAATTCATTGCTCTCGATACGATTCGCTGGTTGAACGGCCGCTCCGAAACCGCCGGTGAAGTTGAGTCTGAAGAGGATGTGAAGATTCAGCATTCGCGTGGCCGCGAGCTTTTCGTATTTCATGGCTCCATCTACCTCATACCCGTCATTATTATTGGATTAGGCTTTATCACCAATCGCCGTAAGAGGGTACGCTCATGAAAGTTAAGGTCCTACCCTACTTTGTATTTTTCCTGGCCTGCCTGGGCTTTGCCTATTACGCCTCAGGGCCTACAGTCGAGAAGAAGCGTTCTAGCCAGGAATGGACTAGCGTGCCCAGAGATAGCGTCGACGCAATTCACTATGACTACGAAGGAGTCGTGGCGGATGTGAAGCGGGTTTCTGGTACGCAGAGCTACTGGGTAGACTACACCAGAGTTGCAGAAGGGCCGAAAGGAACCAAAGAGGAGGCCGGGCGCATCCTCGCTGGCGAGCGGATGAAAGAAGTTCTAGACCTGCTGCAGAGCCTGCAAGTTGAAAAAGTTATTGGCCCAGTAAAAGACGTTAAAATCGAAGAATTTGGTCTCGATAAGCCTAGCGGCAGCTTCGAAGTAAAGTATGGAGGCGATAAGTCCTTCAAGCTAGCCATCGGCAAGAGGAGCTTTCAATCTCAAGGTGTTTTTGTTCTCGATGAAGGCAAGCAAACCATACTCATGGTCAACAGGAAACTTTTCAGTGCTTTTGAGAGACCGAAGGGTCGCCTCGGGCTTGATCACCCCTTTCTCTTCGAGGGTGATCAAGTGACTTCGGTCAGCATAAGTGCGGAAAATGAGCAAAGGGAATTCGTTCGGCAGAATAAGGGCGAAAGCAAGCTTTGGTTCGCGCGCAGCAAGTCGGATGCTCCTCACGAGTCGTTTCGCAGCTGGCTTGAGAAGTTTCTGCGTTTAAAAGTGGAGACCTATCCCGAAGAGGGCCAGATTCAAGCCATCGAGCAGCTACCGAGAAAATTTACGCTCCAGTTTGGTGGAGATAAGGGTGAACTGGACGTGCTGGCGATCTTTGAAGACAAGTCTGCGACCCCGGCCCGCTACTGGGTCAAGAGCAAGGCACTACCAGTCCCGCTTGGGGTTGACGCCAGTGCGATCGCCGTTCTTATTTCCGATCTGCCTAATATCCTCAAATAGATCGAGAGATATAGCTAGGGGTGCTCCGCCTGCCCCCTAGCCTCCAGCTTCCCATCCGAGACGAACCCAAGTAGGCAATATATGCCATAATAGACAGGACTTGCCTGCCTTGTAAGGCCAGATTTCAGTGTGCTAGAATGATATAGAGTCATCAGCTTGCATCGTTCCGGGGCCGTTCTACACCGAGGGATACGGTTAACTAGACCTGTACGATGCCATTTTCTTCGGCGTGTTTCGGAGGATCCCCATGGGATTGCGGATAGCGACCAACGTATCTTCGCTTACAGCTCAAAGACATTTGATCAATACGCGAAGACTGTTAGACCGTTCTTTAGAGCGCTTGTCTAGCGGATATCGAATCAACAAAGCCGGTGACGATGCCGCAGGTCTCGCGATCTCAGAGAAACTGCGAGCGAAGACCCGAGGCCTTATCCAAGCCCAGAGGAACGCTTCCGATGGTATATCTCTGATCCAGGTTGCGGAAGGTGGACTCGAGGAAATTCAGAACATCCTGATTCGTTTGCGCGAACTTGGTGTCCAAGCCGCCAGTGATACGATCGGGCCTCAGGAACGCCGCTATCTCAACGAGGAATATCAGGCGCTCAAGGAAGAAATTGACCGTATCGCCAACGTTACCGAATTCAACGGTACAGTTCTATTGGATGGTACGGGCGGAAGTCTGGATTTCCAGGTCAGTACAGGGGGCCAGAACCTTCTTGGTGTTGACCGCATTTCCTTTGATGCTTTTAAGTCGGATGTTAACGCCGATAAGCTTGGTCTCGAAGAACTTTCTATCGACACTAAGGTCAATGCCCAGCGGAGCCTCAGCATTCTCGACAATGCTATCGAAGATGTGTCTTCGATCCGCGGCGAGCTCGGTGCGATTGATAATCGGCTCTCGAGTACAATTAGAAACCTCTCGGTTTCTATCGAAAACCTCTCTGCAGCCAATTCACGCATTAAAGATGTCGATATCGCGGTGGAAACCTCTGAACTCACGCGGAACAATATCATGATGCAAGCAGGAACCTCGGTCCTGCAGCAGGCGAATTCAATTCCAAAAATGGCCTTGACGCTCCTTCAGCAGTAATATTCAGGCCTATTTAAATTGAATCAAGACCCCAGATAAAGAGCTCATCGAGCTCTTTTTCTATTTGAGGGTCCAGCACTTTCGCTAAAGCCATTGGCACCTCCTCCTTCCCTTTCGCTAAGCCTCTGAGACACTTGAGCCAAGCCGCATCCAACGAGCCAGGTGCCAAGAGCAGAGTGTCCTCGACTTCATTGAGCCGTGCAATAGAAGCGATGAGAGATTCGAGCTCTTGCGGGGACTGAGCGCCCCATTCATGGATAACCCCGAGCATGTCGTATCCCTTACCCACCAAAGCATATGCCCTTACAATTCCCTGCCGTTGGATAATGAAAACATCGAGCCAGGGAATTTCTAGAAGCCGACGAAAGTCTCGCGTTGTGCGTTCGAGGCTCAGAGGAGTCCGGAGTCTCAAATCGATCAGCTTTTGCAGAGTCAAATCATCGAGTTCTCGATGAGCTTCTCGGTAGCAAAGAACCTCGTCGCCGGCAGTTCTCCGTCCGGTGCCCCGGCTAAACGAGAAGCGGAATTCCCTGCCCAGTGTCTTGTAGCCGACCTTGTGATAGAATGTGGATAGGTCGCTCCACAGCACCAGAGCCTTGAGGCCTTTTCCTTTGGCCTCCTCTTCCATCTTCGCCAGCAAGCTGCGCATGTGTCCGTTGCCACGGAGATCCGGATCGGTGGCCACGTTACCGACGAGGCCGATGCCGAAAATTGGCGTCCCTCTCTTGTCAAAGACAAGGCGCGGCCAAAGATTAGCATGAGAGCAGAGGCGCCCCTCATGATCATGGCAGTAGCTAAAGTCCCGCCCTTCGGTGGCGAGGACTATCGGATATTCCTCTTCTATCGCAAAAGGCAGCTCATCGGGGCGTAAGCACTTCTGTAAAAGTGAGTTGCGCTGACTGAAATGCTCAGGGATAGACGGATGATAGACTAGCATAATGGATAGAACTCCTCTCAAAGTTCAAAGCAGGGGGCGCTGATGGCTGTCAGAGGACCAGGTGCAACGTCAGGTTTATTCGATCCTAAGATCGTCGAAGGTCTGATCGAAGTCGAAAAAATTCCCATAGAAAGCGCAAAAAAGCGCAAAGAAAAGGTTCAAACCGAACGCGATGAGTTCGGCAAACTGGTCGACCTCGTGGCCAAGCTGGACACTTCACTCAATAAGCTTAAGACCAAAACCGATTTCTACAAAATGAAAGTGGAGTCATCCCACCCCGACATCATTGACGGCACCATTGACGGAGCTGCCCTTATCGGCAACTACGAGTTTGAGGTGCGAGGAATGGCCAAATCCGAAAAGGAGCTGGCCTATGGTTTCCCTGATAAAGACAAGACCGGCGTCGGTTTCGGTTATATGGTGATCGAGAGAGAGGATGAAGACGACCTAGAAGTCACAGTAGAACCGGGAGCCACCCTCCAGGACGTTGCCAATTCTATCAACGATCTTGATGCCGGCATCAAGGCTATGGTCGTCAACACTAAATATGAGCCAGATCCCTATCGCCTCCTCGTGATAAGTGAGAAGAGTGGCAAGGAATCAAAAATCTTCATCGACGAAGATACGACCTTTCTCGAATTCAAAGAGCAGGTTTCTGGACGCAATCTCGATGTTCTCTTCGAAGATGTTCCGGTCACCGACGAAGATAACAACCTCGAAGAGCTAATCGATGGGGTCGTCTTCAACGTCAAACGCTCGGAGCCCGGGACGCGAGTCCAGATCAACATTGCCCATGATATCGATGCGACTGTAGAAAACATATCGGGACTTATCACCGGCTACAATGAAGTTGCAAAGTTCATCAATAGTCAGTTCCAGGTCGACGCCAAGACCGGTCGCGCCGGGATACTTGCGGCGGACGCTACCATCAAGACAGTCATGCGAACTCTGCAAAGCAATCTCAGTACGCCTCTAAGCTCCAGCGGTAAATATAGGACTCTGGCCGATATTGGCATTACGACCAACCCCAAGACGGGTGAGTTCGACTTTGCTGAGAACAAGGTGCGAGCTGCTCTCGCTGAGGACTATGATGGGGTGGCCTCACTCTTCATCCGCAGCAAGGATTCGCTCGGTATCGCTGCGAGACTTGCCGATCAAGTCAAGGGTTTACGAGATTCTGGAAACGGAATACTAAAGAGTAGGACGCGATCGCTCGATAATGTTATTAAGGGTCAAGACGAGCAAATCGCACGCAAAGAAGCACAGATGGGCCGCAAGGAAGAATCGATCAAGCGGCGCTTCACTTCTCTAGAAAGTCAGCTCTCCGGTATGAAAGCCCAGGGCGATTTTCTTAAGCAAAGATTTGCCGCCGAACAAAACTAGGGCGGAGAAGTTTCCAAATGAACAATCCCTACAAGAACTATCAGAAAACACAGGTGACGACTGCGAGCAAAGAGAAGATACTTCTCATGCTTTACGAAGGAGCCATTCGCTTTACCAAGCACGCCATCGTCGCGATGGAAGAAAAGAAAATAGCCGAAAAAGGCAAGTACATCAGCAAGGCTACGGCTATCCTTTCCGAGCTGATGGCCACCTTGGATTTCAAAGTCGGTGGGCAACTCGCAGCCGAGCTCGAAAACCTCTACGTTTTCATGATCGACAAGCTTATCGAAGGTAACATTCGCAATGATGTAGAGTGTCTGAGGTCAGTAGAAAACATCCTCCGCACTCTCTACGTGGCTTGGCAGGATGTCGTAGAAAATCCTCGTCCAGACGGTGTTCCTTCACCTAAGCTGCAGCCTGAAGAATACCAGAAGTGGATCGAGGCGAACGGTAGTCAGGAAGCTGAAAATAACGGAATAAATCCTAGTAAACAAAGAAATATGGCCTAAAAAGACCGAGAGCGAAGCTAAGCTTCGCTCTCACTTTCTACCCACGTAATTCTGCCTAGTATCCTCCGATGTCTGTATTTTCGCAACAATCTGCTTCCACTCATCCTCAGTGCTAATCTGGAAAAGTACCGATTACCGAGACTTTTGTATCTGGGATTTTCACAGGGGGATCTATGGCTATATCTCAGGCTCTTTACACCGGTGTCACCGGTTTGTCCGTCATGTCCGACAGCATGGCTGTCGTGGCGAACAACTTGGCAAACGCCAATGCTAAGGGCTTCAAGTACGATAGGGTCGAGTTCGACGATCTCCTCTCCCTCGACATGGGTTCATCGGCAGGTTCAGCCCAGCTAGGCCGCGGTGCTCGCCTCAGCGACGTCCGAACGATTCACACCCAAGGTGGTCTCTCAGTCACCGACCGACTCTCCGACTTGGCAGTCCAGGGCAACGGATTTTTCGTTGTAAACAATCCTAAGGGAGAAAAGCAGGAAGCGGGAGGCCAGTTCTTTACCCGGGTTGGTGCGTTTCACTTCGATAAAGATGGATACCTTTCGGATCCCACCGGAGGTCACCTTCAGGGATATGCGGCTGATGATAAGGGTATCCTTTCCCCTCAACTGACAGACATTCACTTGGCTACGAACAACGTTCCACCCAAGTCGACCAACACGCTCAACATCAACGTTAACCTCGATGCGCGAACTGCAGTTAAAGAAGGCGAATTCAATATTGCCAATCCGGTCGAAACATCCGATTTCGTATCGACTGTCAACGTCTTCGATAGCATGGGTAACAAACATGCTATGACCACCTACTTTAAACGCGTGGAAGACAATGAAGGGATTTCCTGGAAGTGGTATGCGACAGCCGACGGGAAAGAAGTGGTCGACGGCGATGGTGCTCCGATCAAGCAGATCGGATCTGGTACAGTCAAGTTCGATTCCAAAGGTAATCTCCTGAGCGAAGAGACCGAAGAATTCAGCGCTAACTTTATCGGTGGGGCCGCCCAGGATCAGAAGATCGACATGGATTTCGGTAAGAACATCCTGACTGAAGGTGGCAACGGAGTCGGAGCTTCTACCGCTACGGCTGCACAGTCAATCACAGTGTTCCATAGTCAGAACGGGTACGAAGCAGGCAATATCAAGTCGCTCAAGATCGGGCTCGATGGCAAGATTGCAGGGCTCTACACGAACGGCATCGAACGCTTGCTCGGCGGAATTGCGATGGCAACTTTCGAAAACACCGATGGTCTGATGAAGGCGGGTAGAAACCAGTTCTTCGCGACCATGGACTCGGGTGCCCCGCGCATCGGTCAAGCTCAGACGGGAGTCCGCGGCTCGATCTACGCTTCAACCCTTGAAGAATCGAACGTCGACATGGCCCAGCAATTTGTGGAAATGATACGGAGTCAGAGGGGTTTCCAGGCTAACTCCCGTACCATCACTACTACCGACAGCATGATTGAAGAAGTTGTTAACATGAAGCGCTAAGATACGGTTTAGTTAGGGCCTCCTCTAGCAGGGGGCCCTTTTCTTAATTATATGCGCTGGCGGTCGAGTCCATTGGGACTTCGCGCAGAAACCTTGCTTTGGCTTCTCGGACTAGATTCGAGACGCTGGCCTATCAGATTTTGGACCCGAAGTGCATAGTTGTCCAAAGACTCATTGGGAAGGTGGGCTACCGGAGGCAGTACTTCAATTTCCAGTCGCGCCGGGCAGGGGATCCCCGATTTTTTTTGAACCATATCCCGTGTGCCGCGTAGCACCAGGGGTAAAATATCGACGCCGCTCTCCACCGCTAAGCGGAACGCGCCCAGCTTGAAATCCTTCAAACGCCCATTCTCACTGCGTGTGCCTTCCGGAAAGAAAACCATGCTTACGCCTTCACGCAGCCACTTAGCGCTCGCCTGCATCGCGCTCCCGTGGCTACCGCGATCTTCGCGCCTGATGGGGACGTACCCAGCCCAACGCATAGCTGTGCCAATTATAGGAACTTTAAAGACTGCAGCTTTAGAGAGCCAACGAAACTGGGCTCCCGTGAGATATAGGGCCCAGATGTCGGCCGCACTCTGATGATTCGCAACCATAACCACCGGCTTAGAACCGGGTTTAGGCAAATTCTCACGTCCGAAAACTTCGTAGTGCCAACCGGGGGTGAAAAGGACGATGGCCCGCCCCCAGACCGTAGCTACCCAATGGGCGCCATGAGAAAGCTCACTGGGGCGAAAGAGCTTATAAGCACTGACCACCAGCACGAGCCAGACGAAGAGGATCAGCGTTAAGCTGACGAAGCTCAACCAGAAAATTGCAGCTCTAAAATAATTAACCATGAGAATAGTCCTTCAGTTCGATCCGAGGAGAATACGGCTGGCTTCGCGAGCCAGGAAGCGTGCTATGGCTTCTTTACTATCCAGAGTCTCGGGTGCATCTTTCGCATTTTGATATATGAAAGCGCGATGGCGCTTTTCATCGACATCGTCTTTGACATTCATAATGAGATGGGAAAGCCGGTAGCGATCGATATAGGCAGCGGCTAAGGCCGCGCTCTTCTCGTTCCTTTCTGCTTCCAGCTTAAAGCCAACTTTCATCGGAATATTTTGTGAAAGCTGAGCGATAATTTTGGGTGTCTTGACGAATGTTACTTTCAGCTCCTCATCGGAGCGTATCTTCCCAGCGTGTTTCGACTCAGGAATGAAGTCGAGGACAGAGGCGGCAAAAATGGCAGCCCCCAGGTCTGCTGAAGCTTCAGCGGTGACCGCGGCGCTCATCTCGGCATTTGTTTCGACCCGAGTGAGGGAGCTATAGGAGCGTGGCAGGATCGCGCTTGGGCCGGCGATCGTGTGGACGCGGAAGCCTTGCCGGTAGAATTCGTGGGTGATCTCGGTGCCTAGACCGCCTGAGGAATAATTGGAGATGTAACGCACGCTATCGATATAACCGCGCGTGGTTCCCATCGTAAGCAGAACTTTAGGGGCATTCGCGCTAGCGGTTTTCAGCCAGCGCTGCTTACGAAAGAAATGCGAAATTTCATCGGCGAGAGCTTGAGGCTCAGGGAATTTCTGCTTCCCTTCTTCCTGTCTCGCATTGAGAATCGTGCAGTAGGAAGCGAGAGTCTTAAGATTCTGAGCCACAAATGGGGAATCGAGGAGGCTGTCGTGCATGTTGGCGACGAGGAGTACCGGCTTTTTCTGGCCTAGATATGACGCTACCAAGGCACTGGCAGGCGAGTCCGTCATGCCTTGAGCTATCTTTGCTAAAATGCTTGCGGAAGCAGGAGCGACAATGCAGCCGTCGCGAAGGGCAATATGCGACGCGCTTCCTTCGAAACGTTCGATAGTCGGGCGAGCCGCTGCCCATGAGAGGGCTGTCTCTGTTGCAAACTGAGAGCCTCCTCGGGTCAGCCAGGGATAGATCTCAGCTCCAAGGCGCCGCAGAGCTCGTACTAGCCTCACGCTTTCAACAGCGCCGATAGACCCCGATACGACGAGATCCAAGTTAAAACCATCGAGAGCATCTGATAGAGGGCGGACCGCGAGGTCTTGAGACGACGTCATAAGTGACCTACAAAGTGAAGCGCGCAGTTAGGTACTCAATATACGGCCCTTAAACCTCTCCTTCCAAGTCTAAGACTATGGATGGAGATTCCTGGCCTTCGGGCGTTCAGCGTTTCCCTGGTCTTGTGGGCTCCAGGGCTCTTGCTGAGGCTTACTCGGCCTTTTTTCCGATCCCTCCAGGGAAGACGTCACTTCCCGGCTCCCGCTCATGCGTTCACCTTTGAGATTCTCTGAGGACGTTCCCGCTATAGGGCTGCCGGAAAAGGACAAGGTTTGATGTCCTTTCGCAGCCGACCTGGCAGCTGCCAGATCTAGCGAGGATTTTATGATTTCCTTGCGGCCTTCTTTCACAACACTGTTTTCCGTAAAGCAGCCAAGAAAGGCTGAAAGTGTGTCGCGACCGATCACAAGGCCGCAGGACATGCACGAATGGGTGCGTTCACTCAGGGCTTTCTTCTTTGCTTCTCCACAAAGACAGGTTTGAGACAAACGCGTATGGAAAGTGTTGATCAGTTCCCCACGACCTCCGAGCTTTTCAGCTGTTCGGAAAAGTGATGCCTTCAGGCTGGCCGGGGCCGATTCTCCAACGGATTTCCCGTAACGCTTTTGTAGAGCCTTGTAACTGATATCTTCAAGCTTGACCACTCGGCCTAGCTGCATAATCTCGTGGGCACGATGGCCCAAGATGCATTTTCTATGGCACGCCATCCGGCGGTCGCGTTCTTTTTTCTGCAAGGCGAGCTTTTGGTAATTTCTTGTCCGATTAAGGCGGACGCCTTTCCTCAAGGATCCCGTCTTAAAAGCCTCCTTGTTATTCAGACGCAAAGAGCGGGACATTTTGCGTTGCAGGGCTTTGCATTCACCCATCAATCCTTTGAGGCTCTGTGGAACGATGCAATCTTCGAAGGAGATGAGCTCGTTGGATACAGCAATCCTTTTGGGTCCAAAATCAACCGATACACTTTGTCCTTGAAAGGCCTCACCAAAGCGGGAAACTAGACGGGCCCTGTGTCTTCTCTCCTTCTCCGTATCACGGTAGGCTTCTCCTTCCAGACAGATCTGAACAAACCAGCCTTCCCGCCCAGCGAGGCTTCTTTTGAAGATCTGGCTGCTTTTGATTCTATGCCCAAGGGCATGACGGTGATAGGGATCTTGAACGTCGATTTTGAGTTGATACTCTTTTTTTCTGAAGATCAGACGGGCGGTCTCACCCGTGATTTTGATCTGAGGACTCTCCTTGTTCGACGTGCCCTTCAGTGAGAAATCAGATCCCTTCCTTTTAAAGCGGCAGCGTTTGGCCTTGCCGAACATTTTTCTTTCTACCGCTCTGAAGGCTCTTTTTCCTATTTCCTGAGCAACCTTGGATGGGACAAAAAGATCAAAATCCACGCTGCCAATTCTCAGTTTGGAAGCCAGGGAAATCGCCGAAAACTCGCTCATACCATAGTCCAAGCGAAGTTGAGCGAAGTCCGCCTTCCGTTTCGGATCCGATTTAGGCAGAAGAACTGTGTTTTTGTATGCTAGGCTCGCCTTCATACGCGATAGATTTTTGAGCAAATTTCCCAGCACGGCATTATAGAGCTTTCGGCCAAACTCTTCGGACTGCCGAAGCGAGCCAAAGTCATCCGGAGATGAAAGAATCTCGGTCTCGAATACAAAGGTTTTGGTCTTGGATCTTGCCAACATATCCTCCATCCATTCAAACACATGTATGGATATCGGAGCTATCTGGCAAGAGATAAAAAAGCTAATCTCCGATGATGGGAGATAGCGGGGTCCTCTGACCTCCAGCCAAAGATTTCTGCTCCTTCGCCCGCTTGGGAAACCTTATGGCTGGAATACGTCGGACGACTGATCGAAAGCTCGTCGAATCTTAAATGAGAAGAAAGAGAAGTGGGGAGGATGTGGGAAGAAAAGAGAAGAGGTGTCGCGACGTCAAAGAATCCGCCGCGCGACCTAGATTCATTTTGGCTCAGGCCTTAGCGGCGGCTGTCTGGCCTTGGGCTTTAGCTTGAGCACGCTCGTTAGCGTTTGGCACGTTCAGCGGCAAGCTTGCGGGAGTAGAACCGTAAATACGAGTCCTATTTTTACGCTTTTTGCCGGCTCGAGCCTTGTTCATAGCGCGTCTAATTTTCGATTTCTTGGTTGGAGAAGCCATGGTCCTTACCTCTCGACTGGGCTGCCTGTGCATGTAAGACGACGGAGCTTAGAGTAAATCTTGGACCAACGCAAGACCTAAACAAGGAGAAAAGCTTCATAGAAGCCGCTCGAAAAAGCTGCGTCCATGATGGTAGAAGAAAGAAGGACGTTCAATTTCCAGTTCTACGAGGATTGATATGCATATTCGCTCGGTCCTGATCCTTTCAACTAGCTTGTCGACGTTCTTGATTTGTTCGGCCGCCTCGGCGCAGGTCGATCCCGTAGACAAGAATTTTGGCGGACCTTACGCAGGTGGGCAGGTAATTTTTGGCCAGGCCTATAAGGCAGGAAATGGTTCGCCTGGTGCGGCATTTTTAGGGGCTGCAGATATTGGATTCGGTTTGAAAAGAGATACCTGGAATCGGGTCGAATTAGGTTTGGAACTTGCGACAGGTACGGCGTCTTTTAAGGATGAAGGCGCGTTGGATATCGACGTCGATATTGATTTGAATATGCTCGTGATGCTTAAGGCAGGCTATGGCTACAGTTTGGGGGGCCCTGCCTTTGGATTCTTCCGCGCGGGTGTCGGAATGGTTCAGTCTGAGTACGAGGGTTCATCCTCGGGAGTAGATATTGATGGCGGGTCGTCGACAGGAGTCGCTTCCATGATAGCTTGGGATGCCGTCTATATGGCAAGTGATAAACTTGACCTGATAGGTGGGGCGAGTTTCCGTATCGTTAATTTTAATTTCAAAGATATCAGTGATGATCGGGGAACCTTCCAGATGAATATACCCTCCGTTTATGGTGGGATTCGCTGGCGCCTTTAAGGCGGGCTTCGGGGTCCGTCTTAGCGAATTGGCCTTGACTTCAGGTCCCTATGCATCTTAATTTCGGCAGCTCTTCTTTTTTCTAGCACCGATACACTCGGAGAGACCGTCATGGCCATAGTTCGCAAAAATAGACCTGCTCGCAAACGCAACAAAACGGCGCGTTACCGCGCTCAAAAGAAGCTCCGCGTCATGCGTCGTAGGAAAGCAAATTCTCACGGTAAGCGCGGCGGCGTCGTTCGCTCCTGATTCTAGTTTCTTGGTGCGGTAAGGATGAACGCTTGAGTTCATCCGTGTCCTCCTCATTCTTTCCTGTGTAGCCTCTGATACTATGCAAAATTCTCTCCGAAATCTTTGCCTTCAAGCTCAGCGGCCTAGGCAAATGCCAATGGCCTCGGCCGCCTGCAGGTACATATCATCAAGCGGCACGCGTCTAAATTTCTCAGCCACCTCTGAATAAGCGACTGTTTTGAGCTGGCTTCCTTGCATGACGACGACTTTTCCAAAATCTTTCTTAACAGCCAAATCAACCGCTTTAACCCCATACACCGTTCCTAGAACGCGATCCCTAGGACTGGGTTGGCCACCTCTCTGCACATGCCCCAGCACCGTGATACGCGTATCAGTCCCCGTCAGCTGGTAGAGCTTCTCGGCAACATGGTGGCCGATGCCTCCCAGGTTTTTGCGACCCGAGGCAGTCGTCTGAAACGTCGGCTCAGCCCCTTTTTCCATAGCTCCCTCCGCCACGACCACGACACTATAATTCTGTCCCTGCTGCTGGCGCTCGTGGAACTTCCGAATGATAGCCTCGTAGCTAAACGGAATTTCGGGTAAGAGAATCACATGAGCACCACTCGCGAGCCCACTGTGGAGAGCGAGGTGCCCTGCATGCCGACCCATCACCTCGAGCACCATAATCCTTTCGTGGGATTCAGCCGTTGACTGCAGGCGAAGAATTCCATCACTTGCTACTTCTACTGCCGTTTCAAATCCAACGGTAATATCAGCCTGCATTAAATCATTATCGATGGTCTTCGGGATCCCGATAATATTCAGCCCCAAGGCGGAGAACTGGGCAGCAATGCTTTGGGTGCCATCACCCCCAATGACTATCACACAGTCGAGCCCGAGGTCCTTATAAGCATCGATCACCAGCTTGCTCTTGTCCCCTGCCTCCTTAGTTTTACCAGGATTGACTTTAAAGGGATTTCCTGAATTTGTTGTGCCGAGGATGGTGCCGCCGCGATTGAGAATGCCCGAAACATCCCTGAGATCCAAGGAACGCACGCGATAAGGCCGCTCAAGGAGGCCCGTGAAGCTGTCTTCGATCCCTATGACTTCGTGTCCCAAGGTGCCGACCGCATAGCGGACTATGGCGCGAATCACGCTGTTCAATCCCGGGCAGTCGCCGCCACCTGTACTCAAACCTATCTTCAAAACGCCATCTCCTCATCCCACGAACCAAGCTCAGACTTCCGAGCCTGGGCCAACTACCATCCCCGAAGCTTCCATGTTAGACTTAATGGAGTACCATTCTTGAGAGTGCAAATCTGTCTCGCATGCACTTTTGGTGATACACCAGCTTCCTGTCCTTGGCGACGAAAATTGGAGCAGCCGGGTGAACGATAATAACCTTCCGTCAAAAATTCTGATAATTGACGGCGATAAGTCGGTAGGCCAAGGGCTTAAGCCGCAGCTGGAAAAACATAATATCAAGGTGGATACCGCGGGCGATCTCAGCTCCGGCCTCTACCTCTATAGCCAGAACATTTATCCCGTTGTACTCGTCGAAATAGCCTTCGAAGAACTCCCTGGTCTCGTCCTCATCCAACGTTGGCGCCAGCACGAGAACCCGGAAAAACGCAACGCCGGCTTCATTCTCATCGCCGGTAATCGCAACAACGAAAACTCAGGTGAGAAAAAACTGATCGACGAGCTCGAGGATCTCGAACTCCTCTATAAACCCCTGAGCGTGATTCAACTCTTGCCCTATCTCGGCAGAGCCATGCAGACCCGATCTAGGCGTCTGCGCTACGGTGAGATCTCAGGCAAAGCCCTCCAATTGGCAGCTAAGGCAGAAACGGCCCCTGCCGCCGTCGAGTTGGTGAAATCTAATGCTAAGGATCTTGGGGCCCGCGCGCCTGATCTCATGCGCGAAGTTCATGAAGTCCAACTCCAATATCAGAAAGCTCTCGATATCGTCGACGGCGTCCTCGGACAAAAGCCCGACAACCTCAGTGCGATGAATCACAAGGGTCGCCTGCTGCTGAAGCTCGGACGCTCAGAAGAAGCTCTCAAAGCGATGGAATTAGCCGACAAGCAGGCACCTCAGAACGTGCAGCGGATCAATGAGTTGGCTATGGCCTATCTCCGAGCTAACCACCCTGATCTCTCCGTCGAAAAAATGAAAGAAGTTATTAAGTATCATCCCGATCAGCCAGATATCAAATTCGATATGTTCGCCAAGTTACAGGAATTCGGCTACGACCATCATGCGATTAGTCTCTGTAAAGATACTACAGCTCCTCTCGAAGTCGTCCGACACTACAATAACAAAGGGGTCGCTCTCGCGAAAAGCTCCAATGTTGAAGGTGCCATAATGGAATATGAGCGTGCATTGCGCTTCTATCCCAATTACAAAGAAAACTACCGAATTCTCTACAACATTGCCCTCGCCCACCTCTCGTACAAGACCCGCAGTCATTACGAAATCGCCTCGGACTACGTTGATAAATGTCTGCAGCTGAACCCTAAGTTCGAGAAAGCTCTCAAGACTCGCGAGCAGATCAGCGAGCAGCTGAACAAGAAAGCCAAGACAGCTTCGTAGGCCTGGCGGAAAAAGACTTAAACAAAGACCAGCGACTGGTGTAATCTCGGCCTCATTACGGCCGCGTTGCCGCCTATTTCGAAGAGGCAGTCGCAAATGGAAAGCAAAATAAAGCAGGCACTGGAGCAGTTTGAAGCGCTGTGCGAGCCATGGGTCCTGGCACCAGGTCATATGGAAAAGTTGGCCCCCTATGCCTACGTTTGGCACCCTTCAGAAGTCGTAGATTCCGACCATACGAAGCCCCTTGGTCTCACAGTGCAAGCCATTACCCACGGGAACGAAGTAGGTGGCATTGAAGTCCTCCTTTCTTGTCTCGAACTTCTGAAGAGCGGACTCCTCCAGCCGTCATTTGCAGTAGGATTTGCTTTAGGTAACCCGGCAGCTGCTCTAGCTAACAAACGCTTTCTAGAGCGCGATCTCAATCGATCTTTTGGCCAGCAGGGCTCGTCCTTGCTCGAAGAAGGGCGGGCGAGAGCCCTGGAGCCTCTGCTTAAAAAGTCGCGCTTTTTCCTCGATATCCATCAGACGATAGAGCCATCGCTCAGTCCTTTTTTCATTTTCCCTTACACCCCCACTTCATACGCGTTCGCTGAAGCTATTGCGCAGGGCATTCCCATCGTCACCCACTGGGGGAATTCCTTCTCGAAAGATGGGATGTGCAGCGATGAATTTGTGAATGAGTGCGGTGGGACCGGCATCACGATAGAGCTTGGGCAGAAAGGCTTTCATCCCTACCACCAGGGAGTCGGTCTCCTGGCAGCTCTCGCAGCTTTGTCCTACGCGAGCCGCCTATCTAAAGGCTCGCGGCTCGCGGCTCCAGCCCAAGCCGAGATTTATACCTGGAAGACGGTGGTCCCCTATGCAGATGGGATGAGTCTGGATGAAGGCCTTTATAATTTTCAGGCCCTCAAACGTGGTCAGAAGATTGGGAAGACGCGTCAAGGTCCTTTGGAAGTCGAAGCCGATGGCTTCTTGCTTTTTCCTAAATATCGACGCGATCCTCAGGCTCCGCAAGCTAAAGAGCTCTATCGCATCGCCCAACGCATCAGTCGAGAGCAGTTGGGAATGCCTGATGTCTTCAGGCAGTAGAGAGGGAGAACTTTCAGCGACTCTGGTTCTTCATGACCCGAGAAATCTCGCGCTTCGCATCTTTTTCTCGGGCAGTATCGCGCTTATCGTAGCTCTTCTTGCCCTTACCTAGACCGATTTCCAGCTTGATATAGCGACCGCTGAAATACATCTTGAGCGGCAAGAGGCTATAGCCTTTTTCCTGCACGGCTCGCGCGAGCCTGGTGAGCTCTTGGCGATGCAAGAGCAGGCGGCGAGGTCGGCGCTCGAGGTGATTCATGATATTGCCGTGTGAATAATGTCCGATATGCACTTCATGAAGGAAAGCTTCGAGATCATCGGTAATCTCAACCCAACCATCGGAGAGATTGATTTTACCGTCGCGGAGAGCTTTGACTTCCGTTCCCTGCAGAGCAATCCCTGCCTCCCATTTATCGCTGATCGCGTATTCATGGAAGGCCTTGCGATTGGAGCTGATTACTTTGATTCCTTTTGCTTCCATTTTGTGTTATCAGCTTTCTCGTCCAATGGTGTTTAAACAGCAGTCTCAATCTAAAGCCAAATGCATAAAAGTCTAGCCGAAAATCCAGAAAATATTGGAGACTTCCGTCCTCTCGGACGGCCGATCGCTGCGCCTGACGCGGGCATGCGAATCGATGCCTATCTGGCCAAGAACTTCCGCTTTCTCTCGCGGGCCGCTTGGCAAAAGCGCCTTGATTCCGGGACTGTGCGCCTCGATGGAAGACCTGCGAACACTGCCCAGCGTCTGCAAGAAGGGCAGAATATCGACTATTTTTATCCCCTCGAAGTCGAGCCCGAAGTCGATCGCGGAATTTATCCGATTTGGCGCAAAGGAGCCGTCATGGCGGTGTTCAAGCCGGCTCCCCTACCCATGCACGAAAATGGCCCCTATCGGAAGAACACCTTCGCGACTCTCCTTCAGGAAGAGCTTGGTCCAGAATGGGCTGCTGTTCATCGCCTCGATCGAGAGACTTCGGGCATAGTGCTGTGCGGAGCGACCTATGAAGTGAGGCGTGATCTGGCCCAGTCCCTCGCCAGCCGCAGTCTTCAAAAAGAATATCTGGCGATCGCACACGGCATCAGTAAGGAGCCCTTCTGGATCGCTGAAGGACCTATCGGTGATCTCAGTTCGAGTGAGATCAGGATAAAAAAATGGGTGGTTTCCGGCGGACTTCCTTCCGAAACACATTTCCAGGTTCTTGAGCAAAAGCGGCAGCACATCCTCTTTCGGGCCTTCCCCAAGACGGGCCGTACCAATCAGATCAGAATTCACGCCGCCCACGCAGGTCATCATCTGGTCGGCGATCGGCTTTTCTACCCAGACGAGCAGGTTTTCTTAGAGTGGTATGTCGACGGTCTCAGCGAGCAGGTCATAGCTAAGACAGGTCACCGTCGCTGCCTCCTGCATGCTCACGCGCTGCATTTCGAGCATCCCGAAGACGGGCGCAACTATGAAGTCCGCTGTCCCTTGCCTGAGGATATGGACACTTTCTGGGCCGGTCTGGATATAATTTAATATGAAGTCTGCCGTTGCCAGGCAGACTGGGCTTTCTGATAGATCTCGTCGAAACTAAGTTGATTCTGCCCTAATAGGACATCTGCTTCGAGACTCCTGAGTTGCGGCAGGCCCTCGATAATTTGCCGAATTCCCAGCAAACCATTGATGCGGTAAAGTACCTGAAAGAGATAGAAGCTTTGCTTGTAAGCTACCTGGGCTTCTGAACTCTGCAGCTGCAGAAAGCTTGCAGCAAACATCTCTGCTTTTAAAAAGGGCTGCTGCGTGGCAGCAAAGCTATAATTCCAGCAAAAATTCGGGCATTCAGCGACCTGAGCCAGGCCTTCTTGAAACCAAGTCGGCAGTGTGCGGCGATTGACCTGTTCGCTTAGCAAGGCGTGAGCCAGCTCGTGCCGAAGGACGCGGGCGAAACTATCATTCAACTCCTGACCTTCGGGTACCGGAATGCGAATGCGGCCGTCGTAAATACCAGAAGCCCAAGTTGGACTGTGAGCTGCCTGTGCAAAATTCTCCACGCGGTGAAAAATGACTTCAATCGGATGTTCGGGTGAGTTGAAGCCAAGGTTCTGGACGAGCTGCTGCTCGCTGTTCTGTAGCAGTTCGAGCGCGCCTTCGACCAGTCCGATATGATCGCGAGGCTGATAGCGGATAATAAAATTACCCCCCTGAATCTCGCTCTGACTTTGACCTTCATCAGCCCGCGCAATGAGCCCACGTTCTCTCGTCTCAAGATCTTTGCCTTGGTCCGGGCTGAGGGAAGTGATCTCTCTCGCTTTCTGCGTTAAACTCAGAGCCTCATCTAAGGCACCCAATGATTCTTTGGCTTCAGCTAGCAGTATGTAAGCTTCAGGATCAGCAGACTTCTGCTCGGCATAACTCTCGAGATAGGTCAAAGCCGTCCACCAATCGCGTTTTTGAAGATAGCAAAAGCCGAGGCCTTTCAGCACGAGAGGGTCGGAATTCGTTTTCAAAAGCTCATCAAAAAGCGCTAATGCGTCTGGGCAGTTCTGCCGCCGAACCTGAGCCCAGGCAGCGCCAAGTTTGAGGGTGGGAAGCTGGCGGGCAAGCCATGCCTTGTAGCGTGGCGCCAAAAGCTCATCTTGTAGTTGCTTTTCAGCTAGATTGAAAGCCTGGCCAAAATTCTCATCCGTAAAAAGCTTTCTAAGAAGGCGTTCAGCCTGGGCATCTTTCTCCTCGAGCTTGAGCTCATCGACCTTTTCTATGGCAAGCTCGGGCGCGGCCAGAGAGAGGGGCTTGGCTTCCAAGGGCTCAGGTAGAAGCGAAAGGGGCAAATCCCCGGGTGTAGACTCCGAGAATGAGCTATGCAATAAGGGGTTGCGATCTTGACTCGCAAAAAGGACGGCGGCGATAAAAAGTACCCACCGCAATCGACGAGATTTTCTGAGTTTAGGTTTCAATAAGTTCCCCTTTTTTATGAAGAGTCTGCAACTCGTTGAATCCACCGATGAATTTGCCATCGATAAAAATCATGGGAACGGTACGGTAGTTGCCATTTTCTTCGGAAAGTTTTTGGCGTAAGTCGGGCTTGTCATCGAGACCTATTTCATCATATTTGAGGCCGACCTGACTGAGAAGACGCTTGGCTGAAGAGCAATAGGCGCAGACTCGGGTCGTATAAACTTTTATTTCTCGCATAGCGTTTTATCCTGTTTTCAAGTAGGGAATGAAAATCTGGCCACAAAGGGGTTTGGCGATCAAAAGCTCCCCATTTCTAGGGGGAATTCTAATGAGCTCCGAAACGAACCGCAAGGACTTGTACGAGCTAGTTCGTCAGCTTCTGCAGACTGCACGCAGGCTCGAAGGCTTGGAGGTCCTGGGTCCCGACGACTCTACGGCAGCGGAACGCCTGCTCGAAATCGACGAGCGCGAGGGCCCGGTATACACCGCGCACTTGGCTTCCGACGAGATGAATCTCGATCAAAAAATGCAGCTGGAACAAGTCGTCAAAACTCGCGGCCAGGAAGAGGGCCTTAAGCTCGCCGTTAACTTCAAGCGCCGCCGTTCCCTGGGAACCCGACTGGGAACGAGTCCAGCAACGCCGGCAGCTAGCCAATCTCCCGCAAACAACCCCTTTGGAGTAAAGCGCCGGATCAAACCAATCCCAGGCGTGAAGAAGATTATCGCGGTCTCCTCAGGCAAAGGCGGGGTCGGCAAATCCACAGTCTCGGTAAATCTGGCCGCCGGCCTAGCTATGCGTGGAGAACGGGTTGGTTTGCTGGATGCCGATCTTTACGGTCCCTCTGCTCCCATGCTTTTCGGTGTTGAAGGGCCGATGCCTATTTCCGCCGATCAGAAAATGATCCCCCTAGAGCGTTTTGGAGTTAAGATTGTTTCCTTCGGATTTATGACAGATCCCTATCATCCCGTCATCTGGCGAGGACCGATGGTAACGAAGGCACTTGAGCAACTCTTCTACCAGGTGGAATGGGGGCAGCTCGATTATCTGGTGATCGACCTACCGCCAGGGACGGGGGACGTTCAGCTGACCATCATCGAAAATCTGCCGATCTTCGGCAGCATCATTGTCTCGACCCCGCAAGCTGTGGCGCTGCTCGACGCCCATAAGGGGCTTTCTATGTTTGAAAAATTGCGTGTGCCCGTGCTTGGCCTGGTCGAGAACATGTCGCACTTTCAATGCAGCGCTTGCTCCTATACCGACGATGTTTTCGGACAGGCTCAGATAGAAGAATTTGCGCGCCAGCGGCGGGTTTCGATTTTGGCGCGGATTCCGCTCCATCGCGTTATCCGTGAAGCATCGGACGGCGGCATTCCGCTGGTTCATGCCTCCCCTTCACACGCCCACCCGTTTCTAGCTTTGGTCGATGCAGTCTTAGAACGAGGGATGTCAGAAATTCAGACATATGACCAAAAGTAAGAATCACATTCTCAAGAAATCATTGGGGAATACAGCCTTAGGAGCTTGCGCAATTCTGAGTGCCCGAAAGATTTTGAGCGCTTAAGCTCGTGGCACAATCGCTGCAAAAGGTAATATGTCCGGACATCGTCTGGACTGAAAGTTGGCTGAGCTGTCCCCGGATTTGAAATTATATTCAAATCATCCCCGTTGCTGCTGGTACCGCTCTTCCTCTCGCTGCTGTTTGACTAACCAATCAGTTCAGCCAACTTTCAACCCCCCGAGTTCTATTCGCGCTACGAGCTGCCCTACTAAACTCTCCAGAGCCTCTACAAAAGCCCTATCATTCAGATCATGCTGCCCCAACCAAAAGCATCCTGGCTGGCCTGCTGCGACTTTTTTCCAAAAGATGGAAAAGCTTTGCTCAGCTGCTGTGAAGCCAATACTGGGTACTTCGCTCAGAGACTGCCAGTTCTCTTCTCCAAATTTATCCATCATCCTTTGGATATGCCCTAGATTTTCAGCACTTGGAAACGTAGGGGATAAAAGCTTATGGTCTTCCCATATCATTCCTAGAGGGTTTTTCCCGTTGTATATCGTGAGGCAACCCGCCGGGCTCAGGAGCGGTACATGCTCCTGCAAAAGTGTGAGCAGCGCATCCTGGCTGAAGCACAGACTGATCCGCAGCAGCATTTCGTTGACGAGGGCGGTCTGGGTTACTGTTCGCTGGACTAATAGAGCTTCACGACTGAGTAGCTCAAGGCTTTCAGCAGGTGGAGCTTCAGCAAAATCTGGATCGTCTAAATCTAAGTCAGTATCCTCGATAAGCTCTGAGTTGCCATCAGCTAACGATGCCTCAAGGGGCTCCAGTCGGTCGTGACTCTCTGCAGCGAAGTCCAGGGCTGGCTCGGCTTGAAAATCTTCGAGCTCCGGCTCATCGAGAGTCTCGGACAGGTCGGCATCGAGTGAGGCCAGCAAAACATCGGAGGGAAGTGGCTCAGGATCTACGGCGGGGCCTTCGTCATCATCCAAGCTTTCCGCAAAAGCTTCGAGAGGGTCGTCTTCCGCCGCGATTTCAAAGGCGTCGGACATGCTTTCGTCTTCGAGGGATAGAGTAGGTTCTGGGGCTTTTGCGCTTTCAGCTTCGATATCGGTATCGGTATCGGTATCGAGATCCCCAAATAGGTCGTCGCTACTGCTGTTTGCCAAATCCGCTGCAAAATCGGGTTCTGGCGCACTTGCTTCTATCTCAGCTCCGCTCTCTGCAAACTCGCTACCGATAGGTTCAGATTCTGCATCAAGATCTGGCAAAGAATTATCAGCATCGCTATTCAAACTGTCGAAGGCATCGAGCTCGTCGAGTTCGCCAATGCCTAGAGTCGAGTCGAGATCCAAATCATCCAGAGCTTGAGCGGCTTTCGAAGCTCCTTGAGAAGCCCTGGGTGCAGCATCCAGATCAGGGTCATCCAAAGCGCTATCCCAGATATCCTCGTCATTTCCATGTTTCAAAGCCTTGCCTGCGTCCTTTGTGGGCTGCTTGGCGTCCAAACTATCCCCAAAATCGTCACCTATTTCAGCGCCACCGCCTTGATCAAGATCGAGTTCACCCCCGCTGCTGGCGTCGGTGAAATCTCCGGAATCAAAATCATCCTCCGGGCCATTCTCGTCGAGAACATCGAGATCAGCTGAGGACGAGGAAAATTCATCCTCGTCTTCAAATGGAGACGAATTCTCGGAGCGAGCAGCGTTTCTCGAACTCTTCTTGCTACTGCGATCTTCGTCGAGCTCCTCGACCTCTTCGCCGAGCTTTTGTTTGACCCAGGCGCCTCCTGCGTGATTCTGCAGAAACTTGGATAGATCTGAGTAGCGCGGTACAAACTCGGAATCGAGCCGCGTAAGACCTTCGTAAATCTGCGAGAGTGGGGCAATAATAGGCACTATTTCGAGGCCGGTAAAAAACTCGAGCTGCGCGATAGTCGCCCGATCGAGCGGATCTGCGACGGCTACCGTGAGCTTTTTTTCACTGAGGTGTAAGGGCAGAATTTCTAGTCGCGAACACATGCGGCGATCGATCTTTGGGGAGATATCAAGATCGAGTTTATGCAAAAAGTTTTTGGCTGCGACGCGATAGCGAGTACGCTCACCGACAAAAGCAGCTAGTTCCTCCTCGTCGAGGAGCCCCATCGTCAGGATACTTTTGGCAAATGCCCAGCTGCCTTGACCGCAAGTTTTGTTGATGGTTAGCCGATCCTGCTCGGTCAGCAGGCCTTCATTGACGAGCAGGGTTCCGAGGCCCGATGCTCCCATCTTATTTCCTTTCCGAGACTTAGCTCGCAGCAATAAGCGCCCCATCCGTCTCGGCAGGCAAGAAGGTGGGCGCAGCAGGTACTAAGTTCACTTGGATTATGCTAGGCAAATGGCTGTAAGACCTATACTATCACAGTTTACCGTCTAGCGGTTTTATGCGCTATTTTGGCCGAAATCAGGGGAGCTTATGTCCAGCGACGTAACGACGAAGATCAAAGGTCTGGATGCATTCCAGGCAAAGTTCATAGAGTTTTTGTCGAAGGTCTCGCAGAATCCCAAACCCATCTTCGCTGGACTGGGACTTCTACTAGCAGCTCTTGCAATTGCTTATGGAGTATCGACCTTTGTTTCAAAAAAGCAGGAAAACCGTCGCGTAGAACTGTCGAAAATCGATTTGGTTTTTGATGAGGAAATAAAGAACCTCAGCCAGCAGCGCGAAGCTCTCGAGAAGAAGAGGGCCGCACTCCAGGCTACCCCCATCAATCCCGAAGCTAAGCAAGCAGAAGCAGAAGCAGTACCCGCCGCTGAAACGCCCGAAGTCAAAGCTCTCGGTGAGCAGATTCAGGCCCTGAAGCCAGATCACAAAAAATCCTCGGGACTCTATCAAGAATTCTACAATAAATACCCGACCAGCGCCGAAGGCATGTTGGCAGGGATCCGCTATGCGGCTTACGTAGCAACGGAAGAAAAGAAACTTGATGAGGCCCAGAAGGTCCTGGAGCAAGTCGTTGGTAATGCGCAGAAGCAGAACCTGACGATACTCGAAGTGCAAAGCTCCCTCCTGCTGATCTCTATCCTCGAAGACAAAGGCGAGTTCGACAAGGCTCTAGCCCAGACCGACAGTCTGATGAAGAACTCGTTTTCCGAATTGAAACCGACTGTGCTTCTCAGCCAGGCACAGATTCACTTTATGAAAAAAGACTATGCAAAAACGCAAGAAACTCTGAATAAACTTCTGAGCGAGTATGCGAATAGCATGGAAGCGGAACGCGCCAAAAACCTCTTGGCACTAGTCCCGCAGCAAGGATAGATCGTGATATTTAGGTTCATAGCTCTCGTTTCCGTCTTATGTGCCCCTATTGCTTCCCTGCGAGCCGCAGAGAAGAATCCCTGCGAACCAGCAGGGGCTAAAGCCGAAGCGGGGACAGATAAGGTCACCAGCGAGGCCGGTTGCCGCCCTTTTAGAACGGGCTTTCTCAAGCTGGCGCCTGAACTCGATATGACCAAACCTCTGGGGATGATCGACGAAGCCGGCTGGAGCGTCGCCTCGAATCTACTGATTGGTTCTATCGATCCTTCGTGGGTGGTTGGCTATGAGCTGAGCAAGAAGAAAGTAGCCTGGTGGCTGAAGACCGATACGGATCTTACAGCGCCCATAGAAATACTAGGTAGCTGGGCCCTGCTCGCCCTCCGCGATGGCCGTATTCTCAAAGTCGAGACAAAAACAGGCAAGGTCGTGTGGGAGGCCAGGCTCAACCGCTTTGTTTCATCTCGTATGGCCCTATCCGGGACCACCTTGCTGGCTTACACGGTCGACCAGAAGCTATTCGGTCTGGATTTTCAGTCAGGTCAGAATCTCTGGGTCTATGATGGAGGATTGCCTAGCGCGTTGCTCCTGCGAAGCGCAGCCGGTCCGGTCGTTTCGGGCAACGACGTTTACATCGGAACCTCAGAAGGTGAGGTCCATGCCGTGGCTTTGGCTACAGGCAAAGAACTCTGGCGCATGGACGCCGGAGGTGAGGACGCTCGTTTTCGCGATGTGGTAGGCGATATAGGCATTGGTCAACATCAGATCTACGTAACGCGTAACGATGGGACTGTTTTTGCTCTCGATACTTTATCCCGACCTTCGGAGCCACTCTGGAAGGAAAAGTTTCCGAGCATCACAAGTTCAGCCTATAGAGATGGAACCCTCTACGTCGGCTGCTTAAATGGTGACCTCATCGCTCTTCAAGCCGTTTCTGGTCGACAGCTTTGGAAGGTCAATCTCGGGCAGTCCGTAAAGTCTCTGACTATCGGTGAAAGTGCTATTTTCGTCGGTGGGAGCCAGGGGAGGGTCACAGCCCTCTCGAATGCAAGCGGCGGCCTACTCTGGCACGACGATCTGCGAGGAATCCTCACCCGTCAACCGGTGGTAGTCGACGAGCAGATCTACTTTGCAACAGGTCTTAAGGTTCTCTACGGTTACAAAATTCTATAAAAGTCGCCTAGGTTAGATCCGCGCGACCTTGAGCCTTCAGCTGCTCTACTATCTTCTTTACATCCTGTGCCCGATCTTTCGGGCACACGAGGATGGCTCCTTCCGAGCAAACCACAACAATATCTTTGACACCTAGACAGGCTACCAGGGGAGCATCGCTGTCGACAGTGACTCCTTCGCAGTCTATCGCGGTCACCTTTCCAAAGAATAAGTTGCCCTGGGCATCAGGAGTAAACGAGTCGTCCAAGGCATCCCAGCTGCCCACATCTTTCCAACCTATGTCTGCTTCGAGGACAACCACACGCTGACTCTTCTCCAGTACCGCCGGATCAATGGCGATGCTGGGGAGCTTGGCATAAGCGGCGGCGAACTTTGCCGCTGGAATCGCTCCGAAGCTAGCAGCATTATCCGCGCCCTCGAGTTCATAGAGAGGCTTCAAGGCTTCAGGAAGAAAGGTCTCGAGCTCTTCCCTGATCACGTCGGTGCGCCAAGCAAATATGCCCGAGTTCCAAAGAAAGCGTCCGCTTTTTACATACTGATCGGCCAGGTCCTTAGCTGGTTTTTCTCTAAAGCTCTTTACCTTGAAAGTCGAACCTAGGTGGGCTAGATGAGTCGATTTCTCTATATAGCCGTAGCCTGTTTCTGGGTAGGAGGGCGTTATACCTAAGAGACCAAGAAAATTTTCTTGAGCTGCTGCTACCATAGAGTGGACCGCCTGGTGAAAAGCGCTGAGGTTTTTCACCAGCGCATCGGCATGTAGGGAGATTATGATGGGTTTTGCGATCTTTTTTGCATGTGCGAGCTTATCGATTTCTAAAGCCGCCAAGGCCAAGGCCGGAGCCGTATTCTTCGCCATAGGTTCAGCGATGAAGTTGGCGCAAAGCGTTCCCGCCAGCTCCCGAGTCTTCTGCATCTGATCCTTGTGGGTCACGATCAAACGGCGTTCAGCGGGTACGAGCCCATCTAAACGATTTAAGGTCAGCTCGAGCATCGTGAGTTCGCTATCACCAATTTTACATAGCTGTTTTGGCTGAAGATGACGGGATTTTGGCCAAAAACGAGTGCCGCTGCCACCGGCCAATATAACGGCATAAACATTTGCTGGTAAGAGGGTGGGGTGCTGCATTCGTTCCTCCTCGTTCGGCTGCTACTCTTATTTTGGACGAACCCGCCTCTCGCCTTGAGCTCCTGTTTTTGAGACAGCTTCTAGTTCGAGCAGCTTCTAGCGCTCAGCAGGAAGTTCAAGGGGCCTTAAAGAGCAGACATTGTAATCCGCTACCTGCGAAAGGAGAAGGTTCTTTTTCAGGAACTCAGCCATAGCTCGCAGATGAAGAGGCGCAGTGGGGAAGGCCGTCAGTGCATCAGCTATTTCGATGCCAAAATTCCGAATGACCTGTGCTTCATCAGGTCCAGTCTCTTGCAGCTGACGGAAAGTATCGTTGTATATCGAAACCAACCACCAGAGGCTATAGGGCAGCAAGGGACTTTGAGCCTGCTTCGAACTATACTCCTGCCACTGATCGATGAGCTTCTCGGCCTCGCCACTCAGCTCGAGATCGCGCCAGGATTCTTGGGCTGCGTCCCCTGGATGTCTCTCGTCGATGAGAGCCAGATGACTTACCGGATAATCGAACGCGTTGTAATCCACCTCTGAATTTATCTGCTGAAAATTAGGATTTTGCATGTGCTCGGCGTCTAGGCTGATGGCGTAGAGATTGGAAAAGCGGTAGAAATCTTTAGGATTTAGTCCCTTTTTCTGCGTGGCTTGAGCAGCCAGAACGTAGAGCAGCTGCGGGTCTTCACTGATGTGGGAAATCGATAAATAAAAGCTAGCGTCAGGAGCTGCATTGGGCCAGATCTTATCTTTCAGCTTTGGAAAGATGTTGTGGATGGTCCCATCTTTCAGGTTCCAATAGTAGATACCATCCTCGTAGCGTTCCGAACCCTGAGCCGTATAAACCACTTCGGTTCCGCTCGGAAGCCAGAGGAATTCTTCAACCCCATCGTGAAACGAGATCAGCGAAAATCGCGGATCCTTGGGATCACGAATCAGGAGAAAGCGGGTGCGCAGCTGAACATTGACTTCGAGGCGAGCGATGAGGCCGGTCGAAGCTGCCTGCAATCCTCCAAGAAATGCCCCTTGGTATATCATCGGCTGACTCAGATTGGGGAAGAGGGTTTGGAGACCTTGCGTCGCGGGTTCTAAACCGAAAAGAATCTGCTCGTCCGGAGGCGAAGTGAGAGTGTTTTCCATCGCATCAGAACTGAAGGACTTCAAGAGATAGGCGTTTTCGCGCAGCGGAAGATACTGAAGCCGCAGACCGTAGCTGTCGTAGGGGGTATAGGGCTGCTGGTGCGAGTGGGCGTACAGCCTGATCTCCGCTAGAGAACCGGGCAGCCGATTGTTTTCTTTTTGGAAGGAGGCAATCCAATCTGCAGTCGTTTGCAGGTTGGCACCGACACTTGCCAGATGTAAGGGGCCGCCTGCTTCCGTGAGCGCTAAGCTCAGCAACCATAGAAGTGGAAGGAGGTGAACGAGCGAAGACTTGGGAAATCGCTGAATCGGCAAGGACGTTTGGGTATCTGTCGACACGTCGCCTCTTGGGACTTTTCTAAAGTCTATGCAATATAAGTGGTTGCAGCGAAGCGGACCATTTTTAGGGGTGCCTCGATCAGCTGCGACCACGGTCGTGTATAATGATAGGAGGACTCTTGTTCAAGGGTAGCATAAAACTGTCCAAAGACAATGATAAAGGCAATGATATGAGGCACTCGTCGCTCTCGCTCGCATTTTTGAGCAGTTTTCTCTTCAGCGCAAGCCTGTGGGCGGTTGAACTGGGCAACCTTTCGACCTTTCGCATGGGCGAAGATCCCTTGGGACCCGTCAGCGAACCAGCTGAAGTTGCCCGTGTCCGAGTGCCTATCAAGCTGACCAGCTATGAACAGGTGCTGGTCCAGAACCAGCATGGGGTCAGGCGTATCGAGGCCAAGGCGCTGGCTCCTGCAGATTATAATCTGCGAGCCACTATTAATCGGACCAATCACTTCTATCTATCCGACTGGCACATCGAATCAGTTCCCATGCAGTGGGAAAAAGATCAGAAAATGTGGAAGGCCGAACTAAAGTTCTATAAGCGCTATGGCCAAGAGCAAGAGCTTGAAGAATATGTCGGAACCTTGCCGATATCGGGACGCTTGCTCGGTGAGCCAAAAGACAAGGTCTACAAGTTCAGTGCCCAGTCGCGGCAGCAGTTCAATAACAAGCGAGGAAGTCCCTTGCTCATTATCGAAGTGGGCCGCAATCTGAGCGAGCCTAAGGGCAATGTTGCGAAGGGTAATAAGAATTCTAATTCACGCGGTGAATTCTAATCGCGGCAAGCAGCTTGGTCGTGCAGGATAAGAGGGCGGAGGCGGGTCTCGAGTTCAAGCCAAGCAGTCGCCATATCCTGAGCAAGGCCCTCCTCAATCATAGTCTCTTGCAGTATCCTCTGACGCCTTAGGAAGTGCGGTGGTCTGATCCTCAGACTCTCGTGAACCTGTGTCAGAGGCCGCCCCTCATAAGTTTTAGGACCACCCAGAAGACCGCTGACAAATCCTAGCTGCATTTCGACGAGCTGGCTGTGATCACTATTCCAAAAGAAATGCGCCAGCATAGGATCGACCAAACATCTCTCATAGAAAACTTCAACAATGCGTCTGATCTTCTGGGGACCGATCTCGTCGTAGAGGGACATGAGCCAACTCCTAGCGGATCAAGAAGCTCCAAATTCACGCTGCTCCTGCTCCTCGGCTTTGTCGCGGAAGAAGACGCGAAGAGGAATGTTCCCGAAATTAAGGTCCTGCCTGAATCGTTTGACGAGATAGCGCTTGTAAGATTCCTGAATCTCATCAGCGACATTGCACTTGATGATAATCGTCGGCGGTCGACTGCTGACCTGCGTCGCAAAGTAGAATTTTACGCGCTTGTTGTATCGCTTAACGAGCGCGGGGGTATGCTCCCTGATAGCCTGCTGCAAGGTCTCGTTGAGTTTCGCAGTTGGTATACGCCGGCTGTAAGCCGTGCTCAGCTCTTCAACCATGGCCATGATTTTATGAATGCGCTGATTTTCGGTACAGGATGTGAATAGTACCGGCGTAAACGAGATGTCTTTGAGCCGCTCATGGATCGCCCGCTCGTAGTCACGGGCCGAGTTGGTTTCCTTATTGGGGATAAGGTCCCACTTATTGACGACGATGAGTATCGGCTTATATTTTTCTGCAGCTAGCGCTGCGAGACGGCAGTCCTGATCAGAAAGGCCTTCATCGGCGGCTAGTACCAGAATAACGATGTCGGAGTCTTCGATCGCCCGAAGAGCTCGCATGACACTAAGGCCTTCGATGCGGTCGAAGATCTTCTTGCGTCGGCGAATGCCGGCGGTGTCGAGAAGCACATAAGGCTTTTTGTTGAAGCTAATGGCGGTATCGATGGGATCCCGCGTTGTCCCAGCCACTTCGCTGACCAGAGAGCGCTCTTCACCAACCAGGCGGTTGAGAATCGATGACTTGCCGGCATTCGGTCGGCCGATCAAGGCGATTTTGGTCGCGTCTTTATCGTGAATCCTGACCTTTTGCAAACCGTTGATGTGGCGAAGACGGCTTTCGATATGCTCGGACAGTTCCCAGATGCCTCGGCTGTGCGCCGAGCTGCAAAGGAAGAATTTTTCGATCCCGAGTTCATAGAAATCCCAGGATAAGACTTCATGTTCCGGGCTATCGACTTTGTTCACTACATAGACCACGGGCTTTTGCAACTCTTTCAGAAACTGCACCAGCTCGCGGTCGTGGGGATGCAGACCGGCTTTCGCATCAAAGACCATCATGACGACGTCGGCTTCACGAATCGCCATCTCCGTCTGTTCCCAAACGATGTTCTTGGCGAAGGGCTGATAGTAGAGTTCTTTAGTCTCAAAACCGCCAGTATCGATGAGCCCATAGCCGCCTTCATCGTCAAATACCGATTCGACAGTTCCGTAGAGCCTATCGCGCGTGACACCAGGGCGGTCATCGATCAAAGCCTGAGTGCTTCGCGTCATTTTATTAAAGAGGGTCGATTTGCCGACATTGGGCCGACCGACTATGGCAACGATCCCTTCGAGCATGGTTGTATCCTTGTCTTTCTTTCGCTATCGCTTTAGGTGCCGAAGAGCATTTGCTGGGTCCTTGCAGTTTGCCCGGGTCTGGGGGACGGCTGCTGACGACTTAGCTCATACTCTCAAATCCAAGTTGTAAGGCATCTTTCCAAATTTGAAGTGCTGCCCTGGCAGCTTCCTGAGAGGCCGATTTTTTTGAGGGGCCGTGGCCCATGCCGAGGCTGCGCCCACGGAACAGGACCTCAACAGAAAAGTCCAGTTGATGGTCTGGCCCGTCCCGTTTGATGACCTTATACACCGGAGCTTCCTTGAATGCACCTTGAGTCAGCTCTTGCAAGCGGCTCTTGTAATCCTGTTGCGTCAACTCCGTGAGAGATGAGGCGAGTAGCTCATGATAAAGATCCAAAATGACGCGACGAACAGAATCGAAACCAGAATCTAGATATATTGCGCCAAAAAATGCTTCTAAAGCGTCGGCAAGTACCGAGTCTTTGGCACGACCTCCGGCTCGCTCTTCTCCCGGACCAAGCAGAAGACAGTCACCGATCTGGAGCAAGCGACTGATCCGCGCCAGAGTGCTTTCATTGACAAGTGAGGCTCTAATTTTAGAGAGTTGCCCTTCGGGAAAACCTTCAGGCCTTTGCAGAAGCTCTGAACTAAGAACCAAAGATAAGACAGAATCCCCAAGGAATTCAAGGCGTTCATTCCAGGGAATTTCAAAGTCGCGGGGTAAACGTTTCTGAATATAGCGGGCAGCGGAACTATGAGTCATAGACTCAAGGAGAAGTTGAGGTGTCCGAAAGGTGAAGTGAAGCCGCTCACAAAGCTGCTGCATCATTGTCACCTGGCTTGGGAATAAACCGAGCGCAAGCTCGAAAAGGTCTGAACTATTCAAAGCTTAAGACTCCCCGCAGGTAGACAAAAATTCGAATTCTGGTTCGAATGCGCCATTATAGGTAGGAAATGAAAAGATTCAAGGGTTTCTTCTTAGTTTCATAGAGTCAGCTGCTACTCGTGAATGTAGGGTGGCGGAGAGCGTATGCTATGCTTAAAATGACGTGGATATGAAATGAGGTGTGGGTGTGCAAGCTTTGAAGAAGTGCGCCATTTTAATTTTTTTCTTGGCTGCCGCTGCAGGGGTCGGGATTTTTTATTTATTGCCCCGTTGGGCTGAGCGTCCATTTCTAGTATCAGAGCCTCATGTCGTTCACCTCGATCGCGGGATGAAGCTGGCTGAATTTGCGGCTCAACTGGAAAGCGAAGGGCTCATCGACCACGCACTCACCTTTCGACTCTGGGTCAAGTTTCACAAGAACTACAATCGATTTCAAGCAGGAACCTATCGTTTCGAACGCTCCTTAAGTCCTCTTGAACTCACTGCGACAATTGAAGAAGGCAAGACTTGGGCACCCTTTGTTCTCCAGTTTGTTATTCCCGAAGGCTTTACCCTTAAGCAGGTGATTGAGCGACTCGAGGCGCGCAAGGTAGGGAGTCGCGCTGAACTTGAAAGGGCGGCGCGTAGTCCTGAGCTTCGCTCTCGCTATGGTATCAAAGGGAGCAATCTCGAAGGTTACCTCTATCCGGCCACCTACAGTTTCATCAGCATGCCTTCACCGGCGGAGGCATTTGAGAAGATGCTGCAAACTTTTTTCGCAGCTCTACCACCCGGCTTTAAGGAACAGCTCCAAGCGAAGAGCTTGAGTCTGCACGAGGCCATTATCTTTGCCTCCCTGGTCGAGCGAGAGACACAAGTTGATGAAGAACGCCCCATGGTTTCAGAAGTTATTTGGAATCGATTGAAGAAAGGTGAGCCTCTCGGCATCGATGCGGGCTTGATCTATGGTATTAGTAACTATCAAGGAGACATTACTTGGCAGCACTTGCGCGACCGGAGCAATCCCTACAATAGCCGCATCCATAAAGGTTTACCGCCAACTCCTATAGGCGCCATATCGATGGAGTCGCTCTTGGCGGTGCTTACACCAACTCAGCTCGGCTATAATTTTTATGTTCTACGTAACGACGGCAGCCGTCGTCACCATTTTACAAAAACCCTCGCTGAACATAATGTCTTTGTAAAGCAGTTGATCGAGTCTTCGCGAAAAAACTAGAATGTCTCAAGACCACCGTACTATGAGGTGAACCCATGGCAAGCAAAACGAAGACAGAGAAGAAGGGCACAGCAGCCCCCAAGCCTACTACTGAAGGGGCTTTGACCGAGGAACAGCAGAAGCAGGGTCGCGTGCATCATCGCGTTCCTGTCCAGCTTCTCGTCGACTACCGAGCCGACGGTCACTACCTCTTTGATTTTTGTCGCGATCTTGGAACCGGAGGGGTTTTTATCGAAACCCATAGTCCTTTAAGCCATGGTAGCGTGGTTGAACTGACTTTTACGCTTCCTGACTCCAAAGAAACTCTCGAAGCGCGCGGGCGAGTTATCTGGGTTCAGCAAGAAGTACCGGATAAGAATCCAGCTGGAATGGGCGTACAGTTTGAAGACTTTACTCCGGAACAGCGGCGTCTTCTGCAAAACTTTGTAAATCGATATACAGGCCATGGCGGTTCGGACAAGTCGGCCTGAATAGAGACTGAAGGTCTTTTATTCAAATAGGATATAAGGCCGTAGGTGGGAAAAGCCGGACTTATTTGAGACAGCTTATGAGCCTACGAGCTTTTATCCGCTTTCATCCAGACGCTGCTCTGGACCCTCCATTACTCTCAAAAACTGAAGCAAAGGCCACTCACGCCTGGCATTGAGCCAATCGTTCTGTTAGGATATCCCACGCTATTGAGTGTAAAGGGGGGACTAGCATGCATCTCATTTGGAAGAGGCCCGATGGTTTTCATGGTGCCTCGCCATCAGACTTTTCCGTCCTAGAACTCGGGGGGCACTCACGCCTCTGGCTCCATAAAACAGACCGCGATCAATACCCTTTTCGCATCGCAGGCGGTTGGGAAGAAAATGACGGAACGGTACTATTGAACAATCTCGTCAACCTTCTGCCTTTTGGCCAGCCTGATTGGCTAGATTTTTTGAATCGCAGCTTCGATCATTCTATGAAAGACGACAGGAAGGCTTTCGTAAGCGAAATCAGCGACTGGCTCCAGGATCTGAAAAGCCATGTCAAAGGCGATACCTGGGAAACAGAAATCTTGCGTGAAGCCCTTGACCTGACCGGAGATCGGATCAAGGCGGTCAAGGATCAATTCATACGCGCTGGTTAATAACAGCTCCCGAGCCCAGCCAGGGCTCGTTGAAAAAGCGATATAGAACGAGTTCTCTTCGTGATTCTACCGGCCTAGTAATTCCTTTTTTTGACTGGATATTTCCCGCTTAACTTTCCTAAAGAATTTAGCTCATTCAACCGATTTGGATTTGTTGGCAGTGGCGAGCCTTACCCAGGTTCGGGACCCTACTATGGTGAGCTATGAAACGAATCCAAGTTACAGCTATTCTTTGCCTTTCTTTTCAAGCAGGCCGCCTTCAGGCTGAAGGGCGCGGAGCGGAATCTGTTTTGGTACATCCTTTCAAGGCTAACCAGCACTCTGATTCGGCTGTGGACTCGCTCAGTCTTACGCGAGCAAAAACCTTGAGCTTTCGCTCCCAAACTCTAGAAATGCGTAAGAAATGGGGCCTTAATTCGCGCATTCAAATGCTCGAAAAGGGCTTTAAGGGTTTCAACCTCTATCAGAATAATAAACTACAGACTGTCGAAGTTGCTTTCTCTGTAGATGGCTTTCCCCTTTGCCAGTTTCAGGTGAAATTTGTGGAAAGTCTTCAAGGGCAGGTGGCAGCTATGGGGACCATTCCCCGAATAGATGACTCTCCTTCTTTTCAGGCGAATGATTGGCCAGCCCAAGAAGTCGCCGGCCAGCGCATCGTCGAGACTCTACTTGTTAAAGGCCTCAATCCTGATTTTACTATCGATCACAGCTCGCGCTGCCTTTGGGAAAATGAGGGAGTTCTGCAGCCGGTATGGGAACTCGATGTGGTGAGCGGTGATCTGCTCTACAACATAGTAGCTGATGGACAGGATGTTTACCGTTTCGAGCCCAAGCACTTTCATGCCGTAGGCACCGCTAATATATATCCAAATAATATTTTGGATGGAGCGAGGGAAAAGTTTAGTCTGCGAGATATGAAGGACCCAGGCTACCTAGAAAACCCCTACTTCATTACCTGCGTGCCGTCGGGAACCGGCACGTCTTTGTGCCCGCCTTCGAGCACAACTGGGCTGCCTTATCCTATGGTTAAGGACGCAGGTTTCAACTATGACTACGATCCGATTGCCGATCAGAATTCCTTCGTTCAGACTTCAGTGTTTACGAACGTCAACCGTGCTTTGGAATGGTACGAGCAGCAGGGCTATACCAACTTTGGTACTGTTCCCATTCGTTTGGCTGTTCACGCAGCTTTTCAAGGGGATACGAATAATGCTCTCTATGAGCCTCGCAGTACTTATTCCGTCATCTATGTGGGCGATGGAGATGGTACCTTGCTGCAAAATCTCGGTACCGACTCCGATGTAGTCAGCCATGAGTTAGGTCACCACGTTATTTACAACACCTTGAAGAGAATTGAAGGCGAATCCTTGGTAATTCATGAAGGTATAGCCGACTTCTTCACATTCGCGAGGACCGGCAACGCCTGCCTTGGTGAAAGCATCTGTACTGATACCAATGTCGGTGCTCGCATCTGCTCGATGCCGCGTCAATGTCTCCGCAGCGCAGCCAATGATTTTGCTTTTGGTTCGAAATCCTTGCCTTCAGAGCCCCATCAGCGCAGCCAATTTATTTCAGGTATGCTTTGGGATCTTTCGGTGAAAGACGGTATACCTATTAACGATGTCACTCGCTTGGTTCTGAAAACAATCGATCTCTTCGTCATCGATTCAGGTTATCAGCATTTAATTGTCGGTTTGCTCCTCGCAGATGATGCAATCTTTCAAGGTGCGCATTGTCAGCCTATCATCGATCGTGCAATAGCTCGCGGACTCTCTGCTGTCGTCGAAGGAGTGAGCTGCAAAATTGTCCAAGATCCGGCTCGGCCTCGCGTAAATGTTCAAACTTTCTTGGACGGCAAGCTGCCTGATCCGCCGACTACATCTTCGAAAAAATCTGCGAAAAAGTCTTGCGGAGCCATTGGTTCCTCGGCTGCTGGTGGACAGGATTTGTCCCAGTTGTTACTATGGTGTCTACCATTCATTGTTGGCTTAGTGAGACGCTCTCGCAAATAAAAGCAAAAGCGAAGAATGGGTGCAAAAAAGAGCGTGATAAAGCGCTCTTTTTTTATCATTGATAAGGCACAGGGATGGGCATGACTCTCGACCGAAACCTGACCCGCTCGCTTCTGGTTCTCTTGCTCCTCATCTTCGCAGCCGTGCCGCTGAAAGCCGCTTCACCGCAGCCTGTTCAAATCACGCTCTATTGGGAAGGCCGTCAGCTGCAAGAGCCAAATATTGATGCTCTTGAAAAGCTGCGTATCGCTTATCCCCAAGTTCCCCTGCTACATCTCATCAATCCAAGCTATTTCCTCGGAACCGAATCGGCCGAAGAAAACCTTCAGATCATGCTCAGGGTTTTGCAAGCAGAGGACGAAGTCGGGCTCTATCTCAGCTCGATAGAGAGTCTCATCAAAGCAGCTCAAGTGCCCGTTCGGTCTAAGCTTAATTTTTGGGGTTCTGTTGACAATCACAAAATCTGCGAGTCAGATTGTGGGCTTGACGTGCCCCTGAGCGGGCGCAGTCGCGAAGAGATGCTGCAAATATTTCTTGCAGCCGATAAAACTCTCCGCAAAGTCGGCTTTGAGGGAATGAAGAGTTACAGCCTGCGAGGCTGGCTTTTCAGCCCTTTTATGCCATCTCTGGCGGCATCATTCGCTTATCGATACGATCACACACCCCTCGCACCGTCTTTGATTTCTTCGCGCCTCAGAAAATATCCATTTGTGTCCTGGGTCAAAGACCTCTGGACTCAAGCCCAAACTTTTGCGCAGACGAAGCCAGGGTCTGAAGGGATACTTCCCGTCAATGGCAGCGTCATCGAACTGAGTGAGCCGCAGGTCGTCACCAAGTCCTTCGAGAGATTTCTAGCTGAGGCTTTAAAAGAACCCGAAGAAACGCAGCCAGCCTTTCAGATAGTGTTTTCCCAGGAGGCAGCGTATTTTGGCGCGCTGAGATTGAGAGGTCTATTAAAAGATCTCGATAGCAAGAGTCGAGAAAAAAATCTCAATCTCGTCTATATCACTCCCTCGCAAGCGAAAAACGGTCGACCAAAGCAAGAGAATATGCGTATATCGAAGGAATTTTGAGGAAGCACTCGTGTACGTCGACGTTCATTGCCATTTAACCCATAAAGACTTTGCGGATGACCTGCCGGCCGTTGTGCAGAGAGCTATGGATGCGGGTCTCGAAGCTGTTATTGTCAATGGCCTAGAGCCGAATTCAAATCGCCGCATTCTCGAACTAGCCAAGACTTATACCCTTATCAAGCCAGCCCTGGGCATCTATCCCCTTGAAGCGATCAATGCTCTGGCGAGTGAACTGCCCTATCCCATCGCGAGTTTCGATGTGATGGAAGAGGTGGCTTTTATTGAAGCCCAGGCTAAGTCGGGCGCAATACTCGCTGTCGGCGAGTGCGGGCTCGATGGCTACTATGTCGGCGAATCGACTTTTGCCAAGCAGGAAGAGGTTTTTCTCAAGCTTATCGAAATAGCTATGCGCTATGAGCTTCCTCTCATCATCCACACCCGTAAGCGCGAAGAGCGGGCTATGGAAATCCTCAGCCATCACGGGGTGAAACAAGTGGATTTCCATTGTTACGGCGGCAAGGTGAAAGCTGCTGTACGAGCTGCGGAACAGCATGGCTGGTATTTTTCGATACCAGCTAATGCTAAGAATAATGAAGCTTTTCAGAAGATGTTGCGGGAGCTGCCGCCTGAAAGAATCCTGACTGAGACCGACTGTCCCTACTTATCTCCCCTTCGAGGGAACCGAAATGAACCGATGAACGTGGTTGGGACCGTTGAGTTGCTCGCTACGCTGCGGGCTTGGACGCCTGAAGAAGCCAAATCCCGCGTTTGGGATAACTACCGAGCCCTATTCCTCGATTGATCTCACATCCAGATCGAAATTCCAAAGCTGATATTATCGGTGGTTGAATCCAACGAGCTGAGTTCAGATCCTGAGTTGCCCGTATTTTGCGACGTGAGGCGCTTACCGAGCAGTAGACAGGAAATACTGGGACTCACGAAATAATTGAAGCCCATGCTTTGATAATACCCAGAACCCAGAAGAGAAGCACTGTATTCGCGATCTTGGTAATCGAGCTGAGAGGCGAGTACCCCTAGCCCAAACTGAATGTTAGTGATAGGCGCGCTGAAGCTGAAGGTCATATCCGCGGCAAGGCGCGAGCCTCGGGCATTTTCCAAGCTGCTGCTGTTAGAGCGCAGGCTCAGCATTGTATGGGAAAGAGAGAATTGGGCGAATTTCAAAACTTCTACGCCTACTCCGTTGCGAACTCCATATCCTCGCCAGCCACTCCGCTCGACGGGTAGATCTTCACCCCGCGACTTTGAGAATTTGCCATATTCACCTTCGATGGCCGAGCTAACGAAAACATTGCTACCTGAGGGACGCATTCTATCGATCAAAGCATGTTGGGCCAACGCATTTGTACTGATAGAGATCATAAATAGCGAAAGTATAAGTTTTTTAAACGACATCGGACAACTCCAGCTCAATAGACCCACTCGTAAAAAAGTTTCTTGAGTCATAGTGAGCAAGGGTTGTGCCGCTAGATAGGCTTAGTTAAACTCCGGTAGTTCTGCTGCTTTCGAGTCTTAGTAGGGACCGAACCGTGTCTGGAATCGAGACGAAGTCGTGCTTGCTGCACTTTCTTTACACAAAGTATAAAAAGAAGCCGATTTGTCTGGACATTATCTAAGCGAAACCTAAATATGCCGGTAAATCCTTGCTTTTGCTGGCGGTTAGCGAGGTCAAAAAGTAAGGTTTGAAAATTTTGGTAAAGCTATGTTTCTAGCGGCTCTGCCAAGTTTTAGCAATGGCCACTTTATCCACAGCCCTTGTGAATAATGAAGTAAAATCGAGGCTGGATGCCCTACTGCGTAAGGCATCTATGGGATCGATCATTTTTTGTGCAGCCAAGTTGAATTAGCTGAAACCCTTTGTCAGAGCCACTTCGCGCCTGTTCACAAAAATGAAACAGCGGTATATTTTCCTATTTGCGTAGGCATTCCATGACACAAAGACCAAATATTCAGATTTCGTCGCTCGAAGGCAATCATCAGCTCCTCGACGGAGGGGCCATGTTTGGCAACGCTCCTCGCCCTTTGTGGGAACGGTGGGCTAAACCCGACTCCATGGGGCGTATAGCTTTATCTTGTCGTAGTATGCTGGTTGAAATTGATGGCAAACGTCTCCTTTGTGAGACGGGAATCGGTGCTTACATGGAGCCATCCCTCGCCGAACGCTATGGCGTGCAGGAGAAGGAACACGTTCTACTCGAGAGTCTCCAAGAGCTTAACTTAAGCCACGAAGATATTGATTACGTAATTCTCTCGCATCTGCACTTTGATCATGCGGGAGGGCTACTGCCGTCCTATGAAATGCAGCAAAAAGGCCAGACCTCACTTCTCTTTCCTAAGGCCCGTTACGTCGTTGGTCGCGAAGCCTGGGAACGAGCTCAAAATCCGCATCCCCGCGACAGAGCCTCATTTATACCGGGGCTGAGCCAGAGCCTTAGTGCCTCAGGGCGTTTGCTGATCATCGATCAAGCCGAGCTGCCTGGTTTCCCAGCAGAAGTCATCTCTTTTCGCTTCAGTTCAGGGCATACTCCCGGTCATATGCATACTCTGGTGCATGGGGCGCAGGAAACGATGATATTCGCTGGCGATCTTATTCCTGGAAAAGCCTGGGTCCATCTGCCGATTACGATGGGATATGATCGCTATGCGGAGCAGGTTATCGATGAAAAGGCAGCTCTTTATCAAGAAGCGGTACCCGCTCGCTGGCTTCTCTTTTTTACCCACGATCCGCAAATAGCTGCGGCTCAGGTTGAAAGAGATCCCAAGGATCGTTTCGTCACCACAGCTGAAAAAGCCAAGCTCGAACACTACCGACTTTAAATTAGACTGAAAAGATAAGCAGGGCCTGCCCATGCTTCCAGAAATTTGCGACAATGTTTCCATGTACTTTGCTAAGAGAATCATGCAAGGACGGGCAACATGGAAATCGGAAGTTTTGTGCGCCACGAGCGCAAGCGTCTAGGCTTGACCCAGCAACAGTTGGCCGATCAGTCCGGAGTCGGTCTAAATTTTGTCTATCAACTTGAAAAAAATAAACCCTCGGTGCAGCTCGATTCCCTAAATTTGGTCCTGAAATCTCTCGGCTACCGAGTCGGCGTCATGCGGGATTTCAGACCTTGGGATGAAGAGCCTATACTCCCGCCAAGTGCACCTCGTCCCGGTGCGTCGGCGCGCTAGGGGCTTCTCAAAAGGCTTGGGTACCTGGCTTCGATTTGAGACCGATATTAAAGCTGCCGTCGCAGTTCCGCTGAGAGCTGCCCGACTGAAATCGGAACTGCCCCAGACTATACTGAAACTCCCGCTGCCACTGAGCTTGGCCTATCAGAGAACTAACTCCCTCGGCGGTCTTTTGCATGCGCTTCACAATGCCCTCATCGAGCTGTCCGCTGCAGTAGTGAGTGGCAAAGGCTTTGTGAGGGTTCGGTAGAATAGAAGCTAAATAAATCGCTTCTGCGACGCTGAGATCGCGCGGCGATTTACCGAAGTAGGCTCGACTCGCCTTCGCAATGCCCCGCATTCCTGGTCCGAATTCGACGATGTTGGCATAAAGCTCTAGAATGTCTTCCTTGCTCAGAACTTGTTCTAGGGTCCAAGCCAGATAGAGTTCCTGAATCTTGCGACTCAAAACGCGCTCGCGACTCAGGTAAAGATTTTTCACTAGCTGCATGGTGAGAGTTGATCCACCGTAGATCACCCGGCCAGCCTTAAGATTAGCTTGAAGAGCCGCTTGTAATGAGCCCCAGCGAAATCCGTCATGCTTCCAGAACCCACCGTCTTCGGCGCTGATGATGCCCTGGAGGAAGGCTTCGCTGATCTGTTTGAGGGGTACGTAATCCGGATCGCTGAGCGCCGCGAGACCCGGCAGATCGGGATTTTCGGCTGAGGCGCTCAATGAGCCCCGCTGATCGAGCAGCCACTTCTTGCTGAAGCGCTCAGGAATAGACTGTAGCTGGCAGGTGAAGGAATGCTCTCCGAGCTTAATGAGCTGCTCATCTGTGCGCATGAGCTGGACTGAAGCAGTGGAGGCAACCGTGCCCTGCAAGGCAAAACCGTTGATGAGAGGAAAGGCATGCTCTGGTAGGGCTTCGAGAAAGATCTGGCAGGGAGTTTCAGGGAGTTTGACGCTTAACTGGAGAGGCTCCTCGGCTAGCGGCGCGAGCAAATCTTTTTTCTCCCCTTGGAAAAAAACCCTGATAGGTGATCTGTCCTTGTGAGCAATGAGATGAGCCAGGCCTGAGCCGAACTTGAAGCTTCCTGTTTCTAAACTAAAGTCGCCTTTTGCTCGAAGACTAAAAGGAAACGGACCCCAAGGTATGTTGCCGAGCAGATTGTGCTTTAGCTCAAGATTGTTGCTGACCAGATGCACATCGAAATTTATCGTGTCCTGACGTCTCAGGCCCTGCAGGCTGAGTTTGAAGAGCAACTGTAGCTTATCGTGCGGTCCGATCCAGCGCAAAGGGCGCTGCCAAGGATCTGGTATACCCTGTCGCTTGTGCCTCATTTCCAAACTATCGAAATCGCGGCTCATCGAGCCTTGCAGCTGCCAGGGAACATCGCCTGTATCGCGGGCTGTCATCAGAAAGGGATAGCGAGCCTTTTCCCTCTGGAGAAGCAATTGGCCCTCTATTTCCCCCAGTACTTGACGCTTTCGGTAAAGAAGCTTTTTAGCTTTGATGTGCATGGACTGATCCTGCGCCGCGAAAGTCAAATCGAAGGCAGGCAAAGTCAAAAGCTCCTGACGGTGAGCGTCGAGCATTTTTAGCCTTGAATTGCGTAGCTCGAGGGTTATATCCCGCTGAAAGAGGAGGTCGAGAGTCTTCTCGACCCGCGAGAGCGATTCGAGAGGAAGGCGGGCTGGCGGCTTTGCGCTTGGGTTTCTCGCTCCGCTGGCACGTGGCGCTTGTGAACGCTGCCAAAGAACATTCCAATCATCGAGGACGATGTGATTAGGCCTCAGGAAGCTTCGATCTGGTCTCAGACTCAGCTTGATTTCGGCCTCCCCTTCAGCTTGCAGGTCATGAGCGCTGAGGCGGATGCCTTCTATACGAACACCGAGCCAACTGAGGCGCAGATTTTCGTAATGCAAGGCGACAGACATGTGACCGATCCAGGTCTGCAACCGTCGATCTATTTCTTTTTTTATAAAGGGCAATAGACAGAGATTAGCCAGTGTCAGTATAGTTCCGAGGCCGAGGCCGAGGCCAATTCCGAGGCGGGCAGGCGATAGGTTCATGAGGGGCGCTCTCGCTTTTTCCCCTCATTATAACAGGCTCAACCCAGTCTTGAGAGCCGATTATTTGACCACAAAATTGACGATTTTCCCTGGAACGTAGATTTCCTTAAGCAAAGTCTTGCCCTCCATGTGACGGCTCACGAGTTCCATGGAGCGGGCGGCTTCAATAACCGTGCTCTGCGCTGCGGTCTTCTCAACCTCGAGGGTGGCGCGGAGTTTGCCATTGACCTGAATGGAAACAGTCACGGTATCGTCAATTATTTTCCCTGGGTCAAATTTTGGCCAGGGTTCATAGCTAAGGGAAGGGCGTCCGCCGTAGCGCTCCCAAAGTTCCTCAGCAACGTGAGGTGCATAAGGTCCAAGAAGGAGAATCATAGCCTTGGCCGCGTCAGCGCTAATAGAGGTTTCCTTCAGCCCCGCATTGACCAGCTCCATCATCGAGGAGATAGCCGTATTGAAGCGCATGTGCTCGGTGTCTTCGGTGACCTTTTTAATCGTTTTGTGCAGCTGCTTTTCAAAAGCTTCGCTGCTCTTGCCGTCCTGATGGAGGGCCTCTCCTTTCGCATCGAGCAGGAGACGCCACATCCTGGACAGAAAGCGATGGGTTCCGACGATTCCATCCGACTTCCAAGGCTTGACAGCCTCGAGTGGGCCCATGAACATTTCATAAAGGCGGAAGGCGTCAGCACCCCAGGCCTCAATTACTTCATCAGGATTTACGACGTTGCCCCGGCTCTTCGACATTTTTTCGCCGTTTTCACCGAGTATCATTCCCTGATTAACTAGCTTTTGGAAAGGTTCCGTGGTGCTCACACAACCGCAATCATAGAGCACTTTGTGCCAAAAGCGTGCATAGAGCAGGTGGAGTACCGCGTGCTCGACACCGCCCACATAGAGATCCACAGGCATCCAGTAGCGCTCTTTGGAGCGGTCCCAGGCTTCTTTGTCGTTCTTAGGATCGATGTAGCGTAGATAGTACCAGCAAGATCCCGCCCACTGCGGCATGGTGTTGGTTTCGCGCTGATACTCGACTCCATCGCGCTTATAGACGAGCCAATCTTTGACTTTGGCGAGGGGTGATTCCCCAGTCTTGCTCGGTTTAAAATCATCGAGATCAGGCAAAAGAAGCGGTAGCTCGCTTTCCTTGATCACGATCTCATTGCCGTCCTTATCGCGCGCTAAAGGAATCGGCTCGCCCCAGTAGCGTTGACGCGAAAAGAGCCAGTCGCGCAGCTTATAGGTGATGGTTCGTTTACCTATCTTATTTTTTTCTAGCCAAGATATCATGGCGTCGATCGCTGCAGCTTTCTCTAGTCCATTTAGAAAGCCCGAGTTGATGAGTCGTCCATTACCGGTGTGCGGAGCTTCTTCGATAGGCGTCTCTGAGCCATCCAAAACGCGACGAATCGGTAATTTATAGCTAAGGGCAAATTCATGGTCGCGCTCGTCGTGTCCAGGAACGGCCATGATCGCGCCGTGTCCGTAGCTGATCAAAACGTAGTCGGCGATATAAATGGGCAAGAGTTCGTCATTCAGGGGATTGATCGCAAAGGCCCCGGTGAAAACGCCACTTTTCTCGGTCGTAGCGAGTCGCTCACGATCAGCGCGCATGGCTACGCTAGCGACGTAATCCCTAACAGCAGTTGCTTGCTCTCGACTCGTTATTTTCTCGACCAGAGGATGCTCTGGAGCGATCACCATAAAGGTAGCGCCATAGAGCGTGTCGGGTCGGGTCGTGAAGACTTCCAGAGTTTCCCCGTGCCCCTTCAGCTTAAAGCTGAGTTCGGCACCGACGCTTTTCCCTATCCAATTTCTTTGCATCTCTTTGATGGATTCAGGCCAATCGAGGCCATCGAGATCTTCTAGTAGACGCTCGGCGTAGGCGGTAATCTTTAAAATCCATTGCCGCATCGGCTTTTTAATAACCGGAAATCCGCCAACCTCCGATTTGCCATCGATGACTTCTTCGTTGGCGAGCACGGTACCGAGTTCCTCGCACCAATTCACTGGCTGCTCAGCTTGATACGCAAGTCCACGCTCGTAAAGTTTCAGAAATATCCACTGCGTCCACTTGTAATAATTCGGATCGGTTGTATCGATTTCCCTATCCCAGTCGTAGGAGAGGCCAATCGACTGTATCTGCCGGCGGAATACATCGACATTCTTCTTGGTCGTATTGCGAGGATGGGTGCCGGTCTTCACCGCGTGTTGCTCCGCGGGCAAACCGAAGGCGTCCCAACCCATCGGATGGAGGACGTTGAATCCTTGGGCGCGCTTATAACGAGCTAGGATATCGGTAGCGGTGTAGCCTTCCGGGTGGCCCACGTGGAGACCAGCCCCAGAGGGATAGGGGAACATGTCGAGCACATAGAACTTCGGCTTGTCTGATTGTTCCGGGGTCTTAAAAGTCTTATTGCTGAGCCAAAAATCCTGCCATTTTTTTTCCATGGATTTTGGATCGTATTCCATATGCTCCATTGGGATTCCCGCCTCCTTGATCGATCGTGCACGAAGGGCACACCATAACACAGAAACGAGGGAGCCCTCAACGAGCCATGCGGAGCCAAAGTCTCAGAAAAACTTGAACTGGATATAGGTGATAAAAAAGTCCAGGATCAGAATCGCCACGTAAGAAGACACTACGGCGCGCGTCGTCGATTGGCCTACTCCCTTAGCTCCTCCCTGTGCATGGTAGCCTTGATAGCAGCCAATAGAAGAGAAAACAAAGCCAAAAAGTGCTGCCTTTTGCATCCCCATAAGGAGGTCTTCGAGATCGACGATCCATTCTATTTTTGCAAAAAAATCAGCTAGATCGACCTGAAAGAAAAGCGTTCCGACGAGAAAGGCAGTGATGACCCCCGAGAACACCATGATGGAGGAGATAAGCGGCATCATGAGGACCGATGCAAGGATGCGAGGCGAAATCAGATAGGCTATAGGATCGACGGCCATAACCCGCATCGCGTCGATTTGTTCATTCACCTTCATGGAGGCTATCTCCGCAGCCATCGCCGAACCGGCGCGTGCGGTGACGAGAAAGGAACCGACCAAGGGGGCCAGTTCGCGGGCAAGAGCAAATCCTGTGGAAGCGCCGATGAGAGAGGTGGTGCCGAAGATGCGAAAAATATCGCCGAGCTGAAAGCCGAAGATGCCCCCCACCATCATGCCGGCTAAGCTCGTAATGACGAGACTGCGGTTGCCGACGAACTCCATCTGGGCGAACAGCAGTTTGCCGCTGATAGGCGGGTGAAAGCACCGCTTGATGCTAACTGCCACGAAAACGAGGTAGCTACCCAGGACCTGAATGATGCTCTGCACGAAGGACAAGATAAATCCCTTCCGGCTTTTGAATGCCATTCCTGGGAAGGATTTGGCATCAAGATTGGCTTTCAGTTTGCACAAGGCATATAATGCTTGAAGCTCTCTCAATAATTCGAGCTCTTCGTCCTAATGGAGGCTCCTTCGGTGAAATCGATATTTCTCTATCTTGCTTTTCTCACTTGCTTTTACCAGCCTAAACTTTTGGCAGTATGTGCGACCCTCATTAAGGGACCTTTGGCCATTGATGTCCAGCAGTGCAAGGCCATACAGCCAGAACAGACTTTTACTAGGACCGACAGCAAGTATAACTTCATCCAGGATTTACCACCAGCCAATCGTACTGCGTTTCTGGACACTTACCGAGGCCTCCTGATAAGAGGCAAAGTCGCCCGCTCTAGCGCTGTCAGGACCGGTCTTACCAGAGAGAAAGGGGCTCTCAATGGCGAACGAATTCTGGCCTATGTGCAGCCGTCTTCGGCTCCACTGAATTGCCAGGCTATACTCTCACGCCGCATTCAGGCCACCATCGATGAGGTTTGCTGCGAAGGTGGCGGCGAAGCCCCCTGTCTCCTAGGATCTAGCTACATGCTGAAGCAAATTCAAGTTGTGGCGGAGGCGGCCGGAAATGGTGGGCCTGGGCAGAAGGGAGGTGGTGTGGCACAAACAGCTATGACCCTCATGGGTAAGGAGGATTATAAGGGAGCCATCGTAGTTCTCGAGAAGGCTCGTTCGCAAAAAACGATCGATCTGCAGGGCCTCTATCTACTCGCCTCAGCTTATCGCGAAACCGACCGTTGTTCTACGGCCCTACCTTTACTCGAAATCATCTACAGTAAAATGGAATCCAACAAGAGCGCGAGTGAGGACGAAGAATACGTTAGAAATGGCACCTTGCTCTACGCGCGTTGCCATTCGATGCTCAATCAGCCGGGTGAAGCGGTCATGGCTCTGCAGGCTTTTCTCATTGAGCCTAAAAAATTCAAAAAAGAAATCAACGCCTCGCTCCATCATCCCGACTTCGGTTGGATTAGAACCGACAAGCAATACATCAGGTATGTAGAGTCCGCAAAGCGAGCTCTCGAGAAAGATGTTCCCTAGTTTTCAAAGCAAATGGCGCTGAGTTTCCAGGTGTCGGCGAAGGCCAGCAAGCGCCTGAGCTCGATGACTGATCTGGTTCTTGATGTCTTCTCCAAGTTCAGC
>JBGSTX010000003.1:0-9553 GCA_041736305.1 Oligoflexus sp.
GCAAGCAGCACTGGCCTAATCCCCTTACTCCTGTTTAACCACTTGCCTTAGAGCCCAGGACTGGTGAAGCATCCGGGGGTAACTATCTGATTCGCTCGTAACGTAGCTTGAGAGTTGCCTCTCTTGCTCGGGCGGGTCAACATGAGACATGTTCAGAATCACTCTTCACATGCCTGCCTCTTTAGAGGCGGGTATTTGACAGACATGTCTGCTCCTTAACGTGAAAGCGATCTCAGCGGCGCCGAAGCCGAATGGGCCGAAGTCTGCACGAGATCTTTCACGATAGCCAGCAGTTCATGCTCCTCGGCCTGCTTTTTTTGATCGCAGAGTCGTTTGAATGCATTAAAAGCCTCTTCGAACTGCGTTTCTGTGCAGTGAAGATCGCGTTCTTCAAGCCAAAAATGAAAGGCGTGACGCCCCGAGTGCTTGCCCAGAACCATGTGATTACCCGTTTGCCCTACATCTTCAGGTCGCATGATCTCATAAGTCGAAGGATGCATGAGCATGCCGTGCTGATGAATACCGGCCTCGTGCGCAAAAGCATTGGCACCGACGACGGCCTTGTTGCGAGAAACGGGCAGGCCGGTGAGACGTGCTAGCATCTGGCTCGCGCAGTAAAGACCCTTCGCATGAATACCCGTATCACATCCATAGTAGTCACGCCGCGTCCGCAGGGCCATCACGAGTTCTTCCAGCGAACAATTACCGGCTCGCTCGCCGATTCCGTTGATCGTACATTCGACCTGCCCAGCGCCTGCCTCTATTGCGGCCAGGGAATTAGCCACGGCCATCCCTAGATCGTTGTGACAATGCACGCTGAGGACGGCCTTGTCGATATCGGCGACCTCTGCGCGAATCGATCGAATGATCGCCGTAATCTGCGAGGGTACGGCATAGCCCACGGTATCGGGAATGTTGATGATCCGGGCACCGGCTGCGATCGCAGTAGCCACCACCTCGATCAGGAAATCACCCTCAGTCCGCACCGCATCCTCTGCTGAAAACTCGACTTCATCGAAGAGACCTGCTGCCATCGTGATGCTCTCGTGCAGGCTCTTCAGGACCTCTTCCTGAGACATTTTAAGCTTATAATGCCGATGAATGGGACTGGTAGCGAGGAAGAGATGGGCTCGTTTGCGGCGGGCGCCGCGCAGGGCATGATGGGTCCGAATGATATCCTCGCGTCGGCATCGAGCCAGTCCAGCGACGACCGGCCCATCGACGAACTCCGCTATCGCCTTAACGGACTGAAAATCGCCTTCGGAGGAAGCCGGAAAACCGCACTCAATAACATCGACGTTGAGCTGACAAAGCACCTCGGCCATCTGTAGTTTTTCATCGACGTTCATGCTCGCACCCGGCGATTGCTCGCCGTCGCGCAGGGTGGTATCCAAAATTGCTATGCGTCTATCCTTGACTGCTACTGGCATATACCGTCCTCCTCACTTGGCCCACGTAGGGGCGAGTCTCAATAGCTTCGGCTTTGACGCGGGCTTTGGCTTTCGGCAGCAGTTCACAGCGAGGGGCTGCCGCTGCGACTTCGACCACTTCGAGTAGCTTTTCGAGCTGCCGCGCTAAGAGAATGAAAGGTCGCTCGCTCTCCCCTTCGAGCTGGATGCGCACGAGCGCTCGCTCGCGGTCTACGGCAGCGCTGAACTTAAAGATGGCGAACTTCCGATGGCGGCAGATCCGCAGGATGCGTTCGAGAGTTCCTTCCTCCTGATGTGCGAGTATCTCAGCTTGGAACAGCATGGTTAGCACCTTCCATCATATTAATATTCGACGAGCCTGGCGGCACCAGCGGCCAGACATTCGCCATAGGGTCGATACGGACGTGGAGGAGACAGGGTCCCGCGTGATTGATCAGGTAGTCGATGCCTTCGAGCTCTTCATGTCGGGAATCGATGGTCATCGCATCGATTCCGAAAGAGCGAGCCACCGCCGCGAAATCTGGATTATCGGAAAGGTCAACGGCACTGTAGCGCTGATTGAAGAAGAGCTCCTGCCACTGCCGAACCATGCCGAGCCGTTGGTTATCGAAGAGCAGTATCTTGACCGGCAGACGATAGCGATTGATCGTCGCCAATTCTTGAATATTCATCATGATGGACCCATCGCCGCTCACGCAGATAACGAGAGCATCCGGTACGCCTAGCTGGGCGCCGATAGCAGCCGGCAAACCGAAGCCCATGGTACCTAGACCGCCGCTGCTCAGGTGGTCGAGCGGATTGTGGAAGGCAAAGTGTTGCGCCACCCACATTTGGTGCTGACCTACATCGGCCGTGACGATAGTCCGGCGCGGCACGAGTCGCGAGCAGAGCTGGAGAAAACGTGGGGCATATACACCTTCGCCCGGAGCTTCATAATCCCAACGAAATTCGTTTTTCCAGCTGAAGCAGCGTTCCAGCCAGTCGATTCTATCGAGCGGCATCGTCAGGGCTTTGAGGTGGGGTTCGAGGGGACCGCAAAGCGCTACTTCTGGACAGCGCAACTTACCAATCTCAGCCGGATCAATATCCATGTGAATTACTGCCGCCTTGGGCGCAAACTCCATGAGCTTGCCCGTCGCGCGGTCATCGAAGCGAGCGCCGATCACGAGCAGAAGATCACAGTGCTCTACCGCATGATTTGCCGCTTTTGAACCGTGCATCCCGAGCATGCCGAGAAAGAGCGGATGTTCAGTTTCAATAGCGCCCAGCCCTTTAAGGGTGGCCACTACTGGAATATGGGTGGTATTGACGAAATGGCGAAAGGCTCGGACCGAACCGCTGATCCCTATCCCACCACCGGCATAGATCAGAGGACGCTTCGCATCGCGAAGCAGTATTTCGGCCTTATCCAAGCTGGGTTCGCAGATTTCAATGGACGCTGGAATTTCGGCCTCATAGATCAGGCCCTTGATTTCTTGCAGGGCAACATCTTTGGGTAGATCAATAAGAACAGGACCGGGTCTTCCGCTCCGTGCAATCTGAAAAGCTTCCCGCACGATGCCGTAGATTTCGCTTGCGCGTTGGACCACGTAGCTGTGTTTGACGACGCCGAGGCTCATGCCGAAGATATCGACCTCCTGAAAAGCATCGGTGCCCATGAAGGGCGACGCTACCTGGCCGGTGATACAGACTATGGGTACCGAGTCGAGGTAAGCGTTCGCTATCCCGGTCAGGAGATTGGTCGCACCCGGCCCCGAGGTGGCTATGCAAATACCGACCTTACCTGTGGCCCGCGCATATCCATCAGCGGCTAAGGCTCCTCCCTGCTCGTGTCTGACTAATATCGACTGAAAACGCGCGTCGAGCAGTCTGTCGAAGAGGGGCATGATCGCACCGCCTGGATAGCCGAAGACGATCTCAGCCCCCTCATCTTCCAAAGCTCTAACGATGGCATCGGCTCCGATCATAGCTCTTATCTCCCGTCGGCTGAATCCAGCTCATCTGCTTGCGCAAGCGCGCACCTGTTGCTTCGATAGGATGCTCAAGCTCTTCGCGGAGAGCCTCCCGATACCCAGGCAGTCCTGCTGCATACTCCTGCTGCCACTGGGCGGCGAACTTACCGTCCTGAATATCCTTAAGAATCTCGCGCATTCTTTGTCGCGCGTCTTCGTTGATGAGACGCTTGCCGCTGACTAGGCTACCGTATTTCGCCGTGTCGCTGATGAAGTGATGCATCTTTGCCAAGCCTCCTTCATAGAGTAGGTCGACGATTAACTTGAGTTCATGGAGGCACTCGAAATAAGCTAACTCGGGTTGATAACCGGCCTCGACCAAAGTATCGAAGCCGGCTTTGACGAGTTCGGTGCAACCGCCGCAGAGGACGGCCTGTTCTCCGAAGAGATCGGTTTCGGTTTCTTCCTTAAAACTGGTTTCGAGGACACCGGCTCGGGTACCCCCAATTTTATGCGCGTATTGCAGTGCTTTCTGTCTTGCCTGACCAGAAGCATCCTGGTGCACCGCGATAAGACAGGGCACCCCACGCCCTTCTTCATACTGCCGGCGAACGAGAGTCCCAGGCCCCTTGGGCGCAACGAGGATGACGTCTTGATCGGCTTGGGGTTGAATATGCTGATAGTGGATCGACAGACCGTGCGCAAAAAGAAGCGTCGTGCCTGCTTTGAGAAACGGGGCTACCGATTCTTCGTAAAGAGCTTTTTGCGTCATATCGGGAACCAGGAAACAGACGAGATCGGCTTCGCGGACTGCAATCGATACGGGGCGCACCTCCCAACCATCGACGAGAGCCTGTTCGTAGCTAGCTCCACCTTCCCTGAGTCCGAGGACGACGCGAGCGCCGCTTTCACGGAGATTTAAGGCGTGGGCGCGTCCTTGGCTGCCATAGCCAAGGATCGCGATGGTGAGGCTGTCGAGGAGGTCTGTGGACAAGCTAGGTTCGGCAAAGAAAGCGGTCATATTAAACTCCTATTTTTTGGGCAATGCTCCGCCTAGCCTCTTGATCCACGGGGATACGAGGCAATTCTGGAGGGTTTTTCTAGGACTTTACGGCTAAGGAACGGCGGTCGTGGCTCCTGTAGAAGCCGAACCGACCTCGCGAATATATTTTCCTAGGACCCCTCGCGTATAGGGAGGGGGGGCCGCTTGCCAAGTGCACAGGCGATTCAGAAGATCCGGGGGACCTTCGAGTCGGCGCGCGCGCACGTCGATTCGAATCTCATCGCCATTTTTCAAGAGAGCCAGTGGACCACCGATAGCGGCTTCGGGTGCGATATGCCCCACGCAGATTCCGTGGGTTGCTCCACTGAAGCGACCGTCGGTTATAAGTGCCACAGTAGAGCCTAGACCCGCCCCTACCACGGCGGCGGTTACAGCCAGCATCTCGGGCATGCCTGGGGCGCCTTTGGGTCCCATGTTCCGGATCACTAGCACATCGCCGGCGCTAATTTCGTTTGCTTGCACAGCAGCAAAGGCTTCCGCTTCCGATTCAAATACCCGCGCCTTGCCCGAGAAGTGATCGAGCTCACGGCCCGAGAGTTTCATGACCGAACCTTCGGGCGCAAGGGTACCGCGGAGTATGGCGAAGGCCCCGTGGGCTTTCAGAGGATTGCTAAGATCCCGCACTATATCTTGCCCCGGCCTTTCATTGATCTCCTGGCTTTCTTCAAAAAGACTGCGGCCTATGACGTTAGGGAGATCGCTCAGAAGACGTCCGGCAAAAAGCTTTTTGCAGAGCAGCGCAATGCCGCCTTCGCGTTCGAGATCGCTTGCCAGGTAGCGGCCCGAAGGCTTGAGATCAGCTATCAGTGGAACTTCTGCGGCAATTTTATCGAAGGCGTCGAGCTCCAGGGGAACTCCTGCCTCAGCAGCCAAGGCCAGCAGATGAAGCACGGCGTTCGTCGAACCGCCCGTCGCACAAATCGCGACGATTGCGTTACGAAAAGCTGCTTCTGTCATGAAGTCGCGGGCTTTCGAGCCTTCTTCCAGACGCTTCATGAGCAACTCTCCGACGCGATGGGCTGCCTGCTCTTTGCGCGGATCAGTCGCTGGAATCTCGCTGAGACCGAGTGGCGACAATCCCATGATAGTGAAGGCCATCGCCATAGTGTTGGCTGTGAACTGGCCACCGCACGCGCCCGCTCCTGGACAGGCGCGGTTTTCAAGACTCAGAAGTTCATCGTCGCTGAGGGCACCGCGCGCATGGGCACCGACTGCTTCAAACACATCCTGTATCGATACGCTTTGACCGCGCCACTGCCCGGCAGCGATCGAGCCACCGTAGAATAAAATCGAAGGCAGATTCATGCGTGCCAGGGCCATCGCGGCTCCCGGTATAGTTTTGTCACAGCCGACTATAGCCACCACGCCGTCAAAGAAATGAGCTTCAGTCATCAGCTCGATGGAATCGGCAATGAGTTCACGCGATACAAGCGAGCCGCGCATGCCGTCGGTTCCCATCGTAATGCCATCGGAAACCGCGATAGTATTAAATTCTATCGGTGTGCCGCCATGCGCCCGAACGCCTTCTTTTACCTTTTCGGCTAGGCGGCGGAGATGGAAATTGCAAGGAGTCATCTCAGTCCAAGTATTGGCCACGGCGATCAGAGGTTTCGCAAGATCTTCGTCATTTAGTCCCGTGGCTTTGAGCATAGCGCGAGCAGGAGGACGGGACAATATCGTCTGACTGCGGTAGTTTTGCTGATCTGGCTTTTGCATAGTTTCGCTTCCATTAGTGGCTACAAAAAACCCCCAGCACTTTTTAGGGTGTTGGGGGCGCCGTCTTTACCTTCGAAAGGTCAAGGCGGGCCCCCCCGCACAATAATGAGGGCGAGGAGGAGCACGAGCACAACGAGGCCGTTAAGCAGCTGCGTGCTTAGGTGGCGAAGGTTGTTCTGGTGCGAGTTATTCATTTTGCTTTCGCGTCCTTCTCTCTATTTGATCTCACTAAGTTCTCGCTCGGCGCGTTTAAAGTCAATGCACTTCGTCGAAGAATGTCGGAATAGGTTTCCAAAAGGTATGGACTTCTGCATAAAATGTAAGGGAGCCTCAAGGGCTCTGTCTCTTCCTCCTTCCTTTAGGGCAAGGCATTGGAGCTCAGCGACAGAGTCGCAGCCTTGACCAGAGCTTCTAGCCGCTCAAGCCCGCGTCTGACCTCGCCTTGACTCGGTCCAAAACTCAGACGCACATAATTATTCAGCCGCGATGGAATATGACTGCGACGATTGCCGGGATTCACGTCGAAGAATTTTCCGGGAACGGTAATCACTTGTTCGCGCAAAGCTCTTTCGAAGAATTGCATTCCATCGTTGAGAGGCGGCGGCAGACCATCGAGTTTCACAAAGCAATAGAAAGCCCCTAGAGGCCGGTGCGGCAGCTTAAAACCTAGGGCTTCGACACCGGCGACCAAGAGCTGTCTTTTTTCAGCGAACTCCTGTTGGATGAGTTGCGCCTGAGCATCAGCCACAGCTGGGTCCAGCAGAGGAATAATTGCCTTTTGGATGGGATGGGCGGCACCCCCGTCGAGAAATGATCCTGCCGAGGCAATCCGCTGAATAATCGCCTTGGGACCAACGGTCCAGCTCACGCGGAGACCTGGATAGCGCCAATTCTTGGTGAGCCCATCGACCAGTATCACCATATCGCGATTGACGTCTTCTACGTAGGCTGCCGCTGATATCGACCGATGTTTCTGTACGACCTCTCCATACAGATAGTGAGAATAGAATTCATCGAAAATGAGAGCGCAGCGGTGCTGTCGTCCGACGGCTACGTAGTTTTCGAGTTCGCTCCCGAAGATGACTTGCCCGGTAGGGTTGTTCGGATTTGAGAGCAAGACGGCGCCCAAACCACGAGCAATGATCTCTTCTTGCAGCTGTGCGGCGGTCGCTCGAAATTGATCCCGCTCCTGCAAGAGAATAGGGATGGGTACAAAGCCTTTGAAGGCATCGAAAAGTTCTTCATAGGCCGTATAGTCCGGCAGATAGTGGCCGAGGTGCACGGGGGCCAGCGATGCCACAATCCGGGCCAGGCCGGTGCGCCCGCCCGCAGAAATCGCTACATTTTCATAGCTATACTGGGAGCCCAGACCGCGGCGGTAGCGAGCGTTGTAAAGCGCGGCGACCTGCTCGCGGAGTTCGCGCGTTCCGGCTACGGGACTGTATTCGCTGCAGGCTGGATCTATAGTAATGGATTGCAGCCTTTTCTCGGAGGGGACGAGAGGTCCGGTTTCCGGCGCCCCCTGACCCAAATTGACCCAATCTCCGCTGCCGTAGGTAAAACCCTCTTGCTGCGCCCGGGTCATTACATAAATGACTCCGGTATTGGGCACTTCGCGAAAACTCGGAAAGACTTCACTCGGGGACATAGGAGTATCACCTAGACGTCGGCTCAAGTTTCTTACCTCGCATCGTAATTCTATAAGCAAATTTGGCTGATAAAGAACAATATGATTCTATCACTCGGGACTCGCTTTGCTGTAATCTAGCAGCGATGCCCTTCGGGCTATAAGCGTCTCTTCGATACAACACCCTACATGAAGGAGCCTCGTATGCAGCAAGACCAATATGATCCCCTCAACGGTCTGCCTCCTGAGACAGACGCTTTCGTCCAAGCGGATGACCTACAGGATATGCTCGGCGAAACGATGGGTAAGATGAAGCTTCTGAAAGATCAGCTCCAGCTCCGCCTACATTTGGCGAGTATGGATGCCCACGACCTACGCCATGATCTGGTCGATTCAGTAGAACATTTAGGGCAGCGATTCCAAGATCTATCGAAAGTTTTCGAAGGCTCAATAGAAAAAGGTCAGGTTCAGTTGCATCTCGGCCTGATGGATCTGAAGCAGCGTTGGGATGTTACCAAGGAAGAGGCTCAAAAAGCCCTGACCGTGCTGAGCGAAGACAAGCAGAAGGCGATTCAATATTTTCAGGAAGTTCGCCTGCAAGCAAAGCTCGGTGGACTAGAAGCGAAGGAGCTGGCCGAGGAAGGTCAGGAAGATCTCGCGAAGAAAAAAAATGAAGTCACGAGCCAGCTATCCCAAGCCCTGAAGCGGATTAACGGCAGCGTCAGTGATTTTTTACATCAATTAGGTTAATCGCAGCTGGGAGCCTGAGAGCTTCCAGCCAAATTCTTTTGCTCTTTTTGCGTTTACAAGCCCTCAAAAAATCTTTAAAACTAGCCAAGCCTCTAAGCAATCCCAGCAATTCACAATTATTTAATTTAAATGTCCTAGGCCCAGATTCAGCCGCATTTGAGCTAAAGATATGACAAACTTGTCTAAACATAAGTTTGCTCAACATCATAGTGTCTACAATTTTGCGAAATAAATCGCAGGCAAGATCGGAGAATAACCAAGGTGGTTTCTCGCCTTAAGGAAGTGCTTGCAAGTTTCTCTAAGTTTCCCTTCCCTCTCCGCTGGCACTTCGTGGTTCTCGTTTCTGCAGCTATGCTCCCTCTCGTGATTTTTGCTTCGATGATGGTCAGTAAACTCGCTCACAGTCAGCGCTTGGCGAGCGAACGGCGCCTCATGTATGAAACCCAGGAACTGGCAGCTGCCGTCGACCGCGAAGTGGAAAGTATCGTGCGAACCCTCGAAGCTCTCGCGGTCTCCGATCAACTGCGGCGCGGACAGCTGCGGAGCTTTCACGATGAGTTGGTTCTCGTAAAACAGACTCAGCCCAACTGGGCTACGATCCAACTCCATTCAGAGCAGGGCGAGCTGCTCATCACTGCGATCCGGGAGTTTGATGAAACTCCACAGCGTCTGCAGCCTTTCGATCCCAAGAGTCTAGCCCGCGTCCTCGTAACGGGTAAACCTGCGGTCGGCAGCATAATCCGCCGGTCCGACCTACCAAAAAAAGATGAGGTAAGTTTTGCGGTTAGGGTCCCCGTATTGGTCAATTCTCGCGTGAAGTATATTCTCTCGGCTGTAATAGGCGCCAACGCGATTCAGGAGATTGTCACACAATCGTAAGCAGTCTATGTACGGGGGTAGGAAGGGGCGGCCAAGCCACCCCAATTTCAATTTTGCATAACCGTGCGCAGACTGGCTAATTATGTAGGGTTTGGATTACTGCGGGCGTAATGCAGAGCAGTGAATTTTTCAGGGT
>JBGSTX010000028.1:0-19127 GCA_041736305.1 Oligoflexus sp.
AGCTCAATTTCATAGAAGCAGACTGGCACAACGATTGCTTAGGAACTGACAGGATCTAGTTGCTCCTCCTCCTGCTCCTCCTACTGTTGTTCTGGCTGCCGCTGAAAGGGATCTGAATGAAGAAGCTGTTTTCTATCCTCCTCTTGTTACAAACATTTTCTAGTATTGATACGGCTCAAGCGGATGCGTTTGAGTACAATGTACTAGGGGTTATCGCCAGCTCGCAGAGCCAGCGAGGTGTGGCTCTTATCAAGAATAAGACTACCGGCCGGGTTACAGCATTCCATGTAGGTCAGGAGATTGCTCCTAATATCAAGATAATACGCGTTCACCGGAAGATGGTGACCTTTGTTAAAAATGAAAAGACCTATGACCTAAGAGTTGGAGATGATGCTCCGACTGAAGTGCAAAGTGGAATCGTCTCTCCTAGCGGCGGTAATTTCCCTGGCAATCTCTATCAGGCCGAAGGCATAGAGAGAGAAGGTAACACCCTAAAAGTAACCCGCGCGCTCAAAGAGAATCTAACCGGTGAGAATCTGAATAAGGTCCTCATGCAAGCGGCAGCCATACCCTTCCTTTCGGATGGCCGTCTAATAGGTTTTCAGTTGCTTGAAATTGATCCAGGCAGCATCTTCGAAGTCGCCGGCATTAAAAACGGCGACGTGATCACTCATATTAATGAGCAGCCGATTAATGACGCAGCATTGGCCATCAGAGCCCTCAATGCTCTCAAAAGCACCAACACTGCGAAATTCGGTTACCTCCGAGGCGGGAAGAACGAAGAGCTGGTGATTCAAATCAACTAAGCTCTTCGTCGCATACAAGTTAAGTCAGGAGGCGCGCAGCTTCCTTCTCAAGATTTTTCCGACATTCGACTTTGGCAGCTCCTTCTCAAAGGAGTAATGCCGCGGCCGTTTGTAACCTGTCAGATTCTTTTCGCAGTGTTTCCTGAGTTCTTCCTCCGTCAGGGACGGGTCTTTTTTCACGACATGGGCCTTCACGGCTTCACCGCTGTTCTCGTCAGGGACACCGACTACAGCTGCTTCCAATACCTTGGGATGCGAAGCCAGGACCTCTTCGATTTCGTTTGGATAAACATTAAAGCCGGAAACAAGTATCATATCCTTCTTCCGATCGACGACGTAGAAATAGCCCTTTTCATCCATCCGCACCATGTCGCCTGTATAGAGCCAACCATCTCGAATAGCTATGGCCGTCTCATCTTCTCGCTGCCAGTAGCCCAGCATCACCTGTGGACCTTTGACGATGAGTTCGCCAACCTCGCCAGGCCCTACATTTCGGCCTTCTTCGTCGACCACGCGCGCATCGGTCGAGGGCAAAGGCAAACCTATCGAGCCGGCTATCAGCTTATTCCCCATGGGATTGCAGTGCGTAACAGGAGAGGCTTCTGTAAGCCCAAAACCTTCGAGAACGCTGGATCCGGTAATCGACTGAAAAGCCTTAGCTACTGACGACTGCAGAGCCATTCCACCCGCCAAGGCAATTTTGATCGTTCGCGGCGCGAGCTTCTTGAATTCTTCGCTATTATTGAGAGCATTGAAGAGAGTATTGATCCCAGTCATAACTGTTATGCGGTATTTTTTGAAAATCTTTACCGTATTGATAATCGGCACTGGCTTAGGAACCAGTATCATTCTTCCTCCCATCGTGAGAAAGGAGAGGAAGTTCACACTCAAAGCAAAGATATGATAAAGAGGCAAGGCGGTCAGAATTGTTTCGCTTCCACTATCAACGTAGGGCCGCGCCCATTCCTGTATTTGTTTGACGTTCGAGATAACATTGCGATGGGACAGCATAGCGCCCTTCGAGACGCCGGTGGTACCGCCTGTATATTGCAGTATCGCCAAATCATCCAACCTGATTTGGGGCTTCACGAAGGCTTTTGTTGCACCTTTTCGCAAAGCCTCTTTAAAGCTTACGCAACGCAGCTTGGACTTTGGTATCTGCCCTTTAAACTTAAGTATCGTATCAACTATCGCTCCCTTCCAGGTGGGGAGCTGGTCGCCGATGCTCGTCACGATTACTGACTCGAGGCTCGTCTCGCCAATAATCTCTTCGAGTTTATCGAGAAACATATCCATGATGATGATGGATTTCGCACCGGAGTCGGCAAACTGATGCTTCATCTCTCGCGGCGTATAAAGCGGATTGGTATTCACGCAGACTGCACCTAGTTTAGATGCCGCGAAGAGAGCAATCGGAAACTGGATGATATTTGGCAGCATGATTGCAAAGCGATCGCCTTTTTGTATGCCGGCTTCGTTTTGCAGGAAAGCAGCAAAGTCGCTGGATAAGCGCTCGAACTGCCGAAAGCTGATATCGGCACCCATACAGGTAAGGGCGATTTTGGAGCTATATTTTTGGCAAGTTTCCTCGATGAGAGCCGCTACGTGCGAGCCCTCCTGGATTTCGATACGAGGGCTAATGTTATCCGGATACTGCTTCAGCCACGGCTGAGTCATGGACACTCACCTCCAAGTCATATTTTCACTCTAAAAAACTACTTCTCGATCTTCGTAGGCAACACATCACTGGTCGTTTTTTTAGGGTCTTTTCATTTGGAAAGTGTAAATATACCTGTGTCTTGCCCCTTCAGCTAGCTAAAAGAGAGTGTATAAGCTTGTTTTCATTAGACCGAGATCGCTGCGAAGACTTACTGATGCGCATTCAAGGACATTGCACGCAGAGAGGAATCACACTGGCCGCGGCTGAGAGTTGCACTGGTGGGATGATCAGCGCACTGCTCACCGAGCGTTCCGGGAGTTCGGCATTTTTTCATGGTGGAGTCGTAGCTTATGATAACACCGTGAAACGAGAAATCCTCCAAGTCCCTGAGGCCGAATTGGCAAGGTTTGGGGCAGTTTCAGCCGAAGTCGCTTTATCGATGGCCCGAGGTGTATGTCAACTTTTACGGACTGACCTGGGTCTTGCCGTGACCGGAGTTGCCGGACCCGCGGGGGGAAGTCCGGAAAAACCTGTAGGGACTGTTTTCTGTGCCTGGGTAACACCAACCCGCAGCCAGGTGACGCGCCTCTCACTGAAAGGCGACCGAGCAGCTGTGCGCGCCCAGACCTGCTTAGAATCTTTGGAAGGACTTTTACAATTTTCTATCTTCGACTATTCGAAGGGATCGGGAGATTGATCAATGCGTTATTTGATCATTGGCTTATTTTGCCTTGCACTCGGTGGAAGCGAGATTCTCGCCCAGCAGAAGTTATCGGATAAACAGGAGCAGCTCTTCTCAAGTATCGATCACCTTTCGGTAGATTTTACCCAGTCGACCTACAAGAAGCTCAGAGATAGGACCATTAGCCGCACGGGTACGGCTCACTTCTCCAAACCAGACATGTTCCGCTGGAATTTCTCTAGCGATAGTAGCGGACTTGAAGAGTATTACTTCAACGGCAGTCGGCTGACTCACTATCGCGAAAAGGAAAAAGTCGTCAATCACTACAACACCAATGCGGGGCTGGCTCGGGAACTGAACGAAGTCGTGAGTCTAGTGCTCGATCCGAAAACTCTCTTGAGTCGCTACAAGCTCAAGGAAAGCAAAAGTGAGGGTGGCCACACAAGTGTCATCCTCAACCCTATGTCCCGCGAAAGCACTGATGTTGATTCTATTTTTGTTAAGATATCGGATACTCAGAAGTTTGTTGAAGAAGTCCAGATCTTTTACAACGACGGCAATAACACAAAATTCTCCTTCAAAAACCCCAAAATGATGGCTAACGACAAGAAAATATTCATTTTTTCCCGCACCGGAAATTTCACCATCCGCCAACACGGCTGATCATAAGCCTGGCAGGTCTGGCCAGGCTTTCTGCAGACTTTTTCAATCCCCGAGAATACTAAGCTTAATTGTTGTAAAGTTTTTGGCCGCTACTGCCGATAAGGCTCCTGAGTGCGAGCTCTCTAGACAGTCAATTCCTTACAGCTCTCGCAGGAGACTTCTCTTATGGCTCAAGAATCGGTCCGGTGGGAAGATTTTGACAAAATGCACGTTATTCGCAAGCTGAAAGAAATTGTCGGCAAGTGGTGGCGCGTTCAAATCAACTTTACCGATAAAAAGGGCTTTTTACGCGGCGTTCCCGAAGGGAAATTCTTCAATCCTTTAAATCCGGTTTGTCAGGCCATCGTTGCTGACGAAAAGGGTTTCTCGAAACGGGTGGCTACAGCTCGTCAGACTACTGTGGAATCGATGCACAGCAAGAAGACACGCATCTCGCAAGATGCCTCAGGCTTCTCGGTAATCTCGGTACCGATTCACGTCAAAGGCGACTTTCTAGGAACCGTCTTTGGTGACGGGTTTATTTGCGAAGATACAGCCCCTGCCCAAAAAACACTGATCCGCGGGTACCTGGAGCGTGATTTTCCCCAGCGCCGGGATCTGCTTGAAAAGCTAGATGATCTGCCAGTCCTTTCGTCGAAGGAACTTCACTATCTATCTGAACTGATTGAGCTTGTAGTAGACGAGATCCTGGCAATGCACAGAAATCTCGACGACGAAAAAAATAAGGTCAATGAACTTTCCAAGGAACTTGGCCAGCGCTATGGTTTCGACCGGATGATCGGTAAGTCCATGGCGATGCAAGAGCTCTATCGCTTGCTCGAGCGGGTCTGCGACTCCGATACCACCGTCTTGGTTCAAGGTGAGAACGGAACAGGTAAGGAACTTATCGCCAAAGCTCTCCACTACAATTCAAAGCGGAAGAGCAAGCGATTCCTCATCGTCAACTGCGGTGCGTTCAACGATAACCTCCTCGAATCTGAACTCTTCGGTCACATCAAAGGTTCATTTACTGGCGCAGTCAAGGACAAGAAAGGTCTCTTCGAAGCAGCCGACGGTGGAACCCTCTTCCTCGATGAAATTGGTGACACATCTCCTCAGATGCAAGTTAAGCTGCTCCGCGTGCTCCAGGAAGGCACTTACACGCCCGTCGGTAGTACCGAAGTAAAACGAGGCAACGTGCGGGTGCTGGCGGCTACTAACAAAAACCTTATAGAAATGGTCAAGGACGGCGAGTTCCGCGAAGACCTTTTCTACCGCCTCAATGTCATCAACGTTGTAGTCCCGCCTTTGCGTGACCGCAAGGACGACATTGTTTTGTTGGCTGACCACTTTCTAAATAAGTTCGCTAAGTCTTCCAATAGTCCAAAGAAGGTGATCATCAAAGATTGTCTCGAGCGACTCATGGACCACGACTGGCCAGGTAACGTTCGTGAGCTCGAAAACGAAGTTGAGCGCCTTTGCGTTTTGGCTGGCGACGGCAAAGACTTGCCACCAGACCTACTGTCCCAGCGCATCAAAGAAAGCACCAAGAAAAAGTTCCCAGGTTTACGCGTCAACGGTAACCTGAAGGACTCTCTCGAAGTGATGGAAAAGCAAATGATACTGGAAGGCCTCGAACGCACTGGCTGGAACAAATCACGCCTCGCCAAGGAACTCGGCATCAGCCGTGCAGGCCTGATTACTAAAGTTCAGAAGTATGGTCTCGAGAAGCGCAAGATATAAGAGGGCATTATTTTTCCATTCAGGCGAGTGGGAACTTTATCTCATGGAAGGGCATGAATCGATTTCATGCACGGGGAGATCATAGATGGGGCTCAAGATCTTTGGTAAGGGATCTCAGTTTGAAGGCAAGGCGCAAGACAATGAAAGTGACGCCACTCAAAATCGCATAGAAAAGCTCGAAGCGAGTCTAAGCGATCTGGGGTCGGAAGTCATCAAGCTCCGGCAGGAAGTCAACACGCTTCTCGCGCGCCAGTATACATTCAAAATGGCCTTGCGCCGCCTCAGAGAATTTCTGGAAGGCCGTGGCAATCAAGAGGAAAACGAAACTGTTCACGAAGAAGTGGCAGCCAATTTCCAGGAAATCTCGGTAGATTACGAAAGCAATGAGCGGCCAGCCTTAGAGCTAGCCGAGGCAGCACCTCGCAGCAATAAAGACAAGACCTCGCTTCATTGATTTTGCAGCTCTCTTTCGACACCTTGCAGCTCGGCTTCTAGTTCTCCTTGGAGTTGCAGGGGATCAAGCCCTCTGAGGCCCTCAAAGAAAGCCTGGGCCTCTTCAGCTGCGATTTCAGGCATTTGCCCGTAGATCCCCGATACATGGAAATTGTGCAGAAGCTCTGCTCCTAGAGCGGCGGCAAGCAGTGCGCTCTGCCTTGTAGTCAAGTGGGCTTTGTCTATGGCTCGCTTCTGATCACGATCGAGAAAACTGCATTCACAGATCACCTGCTGAGTTGATCCCAATCCGCTCCTCAAGCGCCCAAGATTAGCCCGATCAAAGCTAAAATCTGTGAGATAGGCTAATGAATGCGTGGGTTCAACTCTGATTAGCTCGCGTGCGAGTTCCGCGATCGACCAGTTCCGACCTCCAACTTCCAATAATTCATTTAAGCAGCCCTGTCGAAGCTTGGTCTGAAGTTGACTCAACCAAGGACCTGCTTTGAGATGGAGGGCAAGCAGCCGTTCACTCAGTACGCGGTACCGCGGAGGTGCAGCCAGCCGATATGCGACAGATGGAGTTCCTTTGTGATTGAGAACAACCGCTTGGACAAAAGTACCGTCTCCGAACTGACACAAATGCTCCAGCTTCTGTGAGCTCGTTTTACGCCTGATTTCAAAATCATCAGTATTTGAAAGCAGAGCTTCCTCAATTTTTCCGTCCGCATGAATTTCTGAAACCTGAAATCGAATCTGCTCATCATCAATCAAGTTCCAGGTATAAGCTCGTAGTTTTGCCTGTACCCGATCAATAAAAGGCGCAGGCCCCCAAATATGCAGCAAACGCTTGTGCGGCACGTTCACTCGTAGCAAGCGGTCAAAGCCAATGAAATGATCCATATGAGTATGGGATACGAAAATATTCTTCACCCGCAATAGATCTTTATGCGCCATAGCCTCAAGAGAGCCTAGGTCAAAAAGCAAAGCTTCACCGAGGCGTCGGATTAATACGAAAACCGCGGGGTCGCCCTGGAGGCCGTTGACTATGCGCAGTTCGAAGTTTACTTCACTCATAAAGCTCGGGGCGTCGATTGGCCAAGGCTGGTAAACGCTCTCTCACTTCGCTGATCCTCTGGCGCGAAATCTCGGCCAAGGCTAGACCGCCCACTCCTCCGGTATTAGCTAGAACATAGCCCCAAGGATCGACGATCATAGAATGCCCATAGGAATTTTTGCTGCCACCGTGGTTACCCACCTGATTAGAGGCGAACACGTAACTCTGCTGTTCTACGGCGCGTGCGCGAAGCAGCAGCTCCCAGTGATCCATTCCCGTCTGCATGGTAAACGCGGAAGGCAGGACGATCACATCCAGAGCCTTTGCGCTAGCCAACTTCTCGAAAAAGGCGGGGAAGCGCAGATCGTAGCAGATCGCCATTCCAACCCTAAAACCTTCGAGCTCGAAACTCACCAGCTTGTCGCCAGCTAAAAAGCCGTCGGACTCGCAGTACAGCGGCTGGCCTTTTTCGCCGAAAAGGTTGAAGAGATGGGTTTTGCGATAGCGGGCCACTTGCTGCCCTTGACGGTCAAAGACAAAGGTTGAATTGAACACGCGCTTGTGCCCCAAACGTCCTTTGAGCTTTTCTTCACTGAATTCATCCTCGCCAGGCTGCTCACCAAAACTCCCAGCGAAGAGACAAATCTTAAACTGACGAGCTGTTTCACTCAATCTTTGCAGTAGCTCACCTTTGAGGCTTTCGCCTTTATTGTAGATATGCTCATAGGAACCATGAAAAGCAAAGACCTCGGGCAAAAGGACCCAGTCCGCTCCTCGCTCGGCAGCCTGGGTTATCCATTTGAAGGCTTCTTCGATGTTGCGCTGCTTATCGTCGGTACTGTTCATGCAAACGCTGGCAAGAATCAGGCGATCTTTCACGTTCAAAGCTCCGGCAAGACGATGTTACTGTCGACACCAAAAATCTTAGTCAGAAGGGCGACTCGCGTCCACATCCCATTCCTCTCCTGACGCCAGTACTTCGCGCGAGGATCACTGTCTATGGCCAGGTCCAGTTCCTCCCGTCGCGGGAGGGGATGCATGATAACAGCTGTTGTCTTCATATTTTGCAAGTGGCTGTGCTTGAGGTGAAAGCGGCTGGAATCGACTTTCCGCGATTCTCCAGCCACATCGTATTCATCTTGGACTCTGGTCATGTACACAGCGTCCGTGCTGCTCAATGCATCTTCCATCTCGCTGGTCTCTTCGAAATGCACACCCTTGCTCTTGAGCTTGAGGCGAAGGTCGTCACCGATGCGAAATTCGGGTGGTGAGACGAAGTTGATCCGCACATCCCTATAATTGCTGAGCAGGCCGCTCAACGAGCGGATCGTCCGACCACGCCTCAGGTCGCCCACCATGGTGATGGTTTTTCCGTCGATTCCCCCCAGTCGAATAAAGCTGCGGTTGAGGGTATAAATATCTAAGAGCGCCTGAGTGGGGTGCTCGTCAGGCCCGCTTCCTGCGTTGATGATAGGGACCGGACGCTCGGTTTCATCCAGCAAAGCTGCAATGCGATCACAGAGCCCCGGGACCGGCGTCCTCATAATGATGATATCGACATAACTGGAGAACGTTCGCAGCGAGTCTTCGATGCTTTCGCCCTTACGTTCTGAGCTGGTCGAGGAATCGCGGATTTCATTCGTGTTCATGCCAAGAATTTGACAAGCGGTTTGAAAGGAGAGGAAAGTCCGCGTTGAAGGCTGGGTAAAGTAGAGCATGGCTCGGCGGTGAGCCAGCAGACCTTTAAGATACATCAGCCCCTCCTTCGACTTATCAAAACGTCGAATGGTGTCTGTCAAGAGGCAGAGCGAGTCGAGGAAAGGCCTATCGAACTGGGCTGAGTGGAGAATATGAATTGGCTTAGCGGCAGTCGAATCCATGGAAAATCCCTTCTTTAGCTGTAGAGAACCGCGGCAGGACCGGTTCCCTCACGCAGCTTACCAATGGTACAGGCACTCAGTTTGAGTTCGCTCGCTAACTGCAGGAAGTCTTGTGCAGCGTCTTGAGCGACAACTGCAATCATCCCAGCCCCCATGTTCAAAACTCCTTCCACATCCTGGAATGCTGCTCCATGCGACTCACAGAAAGATGCCATCCACCGCGGAGTTGGCAAATCGCTCGCTTTGATTTCGGCGTGGCAACCATCGGGCAAAACACGTGGCAAATTTCCTGATATCCCGCCTCCGGTAATATTAGCTAAAGCATGGAGATGTCCCCAGCCGAGGCGCTCGATAAGTTCAGGCACTTCGTGATATATCTTGGTTGGTTCAAGTATCTTTTGCAGAAGGGAGGGATCGGCTGCTGTTTCGGCCAGCCACTTTCTGATCAACGAATAGCCATTGCTGTGAAAGCCGCTGCTCTCGAAAGCAATCAAAACATCACCGGCCTTAACCAGCTCAGGACCCAGGCGACGCGAGGCATCAACTGCACCGACTACGAAACCAGCAAGATCGAAGTGGCCTTTTTTATAGAGACCTGGAAGCTCCGCCGTCTCACCGCCTAGAAGAGCTGCACCGCACGCATCCAAACCTTTTCGAATTCCGGACAGGACAGCCTTGAACTGTTGCTCATCGAGTACTCCCGTCGCATAATAGTCGAGAAAGAAAAGTGGGCGACCACCGACCGTATAAAGGTCGTTTACGCACATGGCAACGAGATCGATCCCCAATCCCTCCAGCTGATTTTCTTCGATACCGAGCAGCACTTTAGTCCCGACACCATCGGTGCTGGCTATGAGCAAGGGATCGCTCATGTCCTGAAACTGCGGGCGATAAAGAGCCGCAAAACCACCAATTCCGGAGACGATTTCACCTCGCTGAGATCGCGGCGAGCTGCTGCTCTGCAGCCAGTCGACCAGAGCATCACCTTTTTCGACATCGACTCCGGATTCCTTGTAGAAATTCTTGCCACTCATACTCATCCATCTCCTCGATCTCGCATCTATAAAAAAGCTGATTCAGCTGCCTCTGTCGAGTAGCACCCGAGTTTCATGATGCCCTTGAAAAGCCTCTTCATGAAAGGCTCGGTCTAATGAAAAAATTACGGTTTTACCCCGAAAAAAGTCTAGCTCTAGAAGCTGCGGAGCCACCAGCTCACCGCAGAGCCAGTAGTAGGAGAGATCCTTAATCTGCAGGGCTCTGGCCAACTCTTCCTCTGTTTGGCAAAGAAGTATCGCAGGGAATCCGTAGTCTCTGCCCAGTTCCACGAGAAATTGAGTGAGAGCCTGGTCCAGCTCGCTCATCGATAGGCAGTAGGCATCAGCACCCATAGCGCGAGATTCTAAAACGGCTATTTCGTCTTTTAGCGGATCTTTTCGCCAAAAAGGACGACGCGCCTCCTGAAGTTTCGCCTGCCGAAACCAGCCCGCTTCGGCGGCCTCCTCATTGGCAAGATCGATAAGAAAAACTTCCGCATATTTAGACTCGGATTGAAATGACTCGGGGTCCGGGGCAGACTTGAGGTAAGTGCAGTAACGGGGACGTCCATCCTTGCAGGGCCCGAGGAGCCGGGGAGGCGGACTTTCAGGAATAAGCGTTTTAATGCGCTCACGATATTGAACCCGCTGCTTCTGGGAAGAGGGCTCGTGAAACTGGTCCCAGAGGTGGTCAAAAAAGTCAGCCATACCCTCCCCCCAAAGTAATTTTCTCTAATAATTATTGCTAGATACCTTGATTGCGTAAAGTTTTTCAGCTCGCTGCCGAATCCTTACTATGAGGAAATATCGATCCCAGCCAAAGGTCGCGGTGATGAGAGCTGAAACAAAATTGAAAAACAACTGGATCAAAATGGCTTTGGGTGTGTATCTAGCCACCCTTACAAACCACAGTCGTGGAGATGTTGTCTATAAGAAAATCAGCACTCTAGAGACAGTGGCCCAGTGCGATGGCGAGGAGCTTAATGCACCTTTGCTTGACGAGACCGGAAGCGAAAGTCTAAAGGTCAGAAAAGTTACCCAAGGCGACGAAGGCCTCACTGTGCTTTTGAACGGAGGAAAAAACCAAGGTTTTCTCTCAGGAACTGTCCTTGAAGCGCGACGCTCTCTGCGCGGAACCTGGATCCCGACTGCACTTCTCAAAATAATTGAAGTCCAAGACTCCTATAGCTTAGCCCGTGTCACCAGCGATAGCTCTCAAGTATCAGCCATGCATTTTCCAGATTTCCCCGGGATAATGGTCGGGGATGAAGCATTTCCCCAGGAATTTGTAGTGGCGCAAACGCTCCGCATCCTGCCAACCCGGACCTTGACCTTCGATCGACTCTTTGTCGATCCGAAGGGAATGCCCAGTAGTTTTGAGCTGACGCCCGAGGGAAAAAATCTGCTGCTCAACGAAGCCCGAGTCTTCGTCGACGCTCACGTACCTCTGCTTCTCATCGAAGGCCACACAGACCTCAAAGGCGATCGGCAAGCGAACCAGATCGAGTCCTATCAAAGGGCTCTCACAATTAGGCAAATGCTCATAGAAGAATTGGGCTTAGATCCGGAGAGACTGGTCGCGATTGGCCTGGGCGAGTCTGAGCCTCTGAGCGAACCCTATCTCCCTGGCCGTGACCGCGAAGCGCGCCGCATTGTGCTGAGAGTAAAAAACAGCAAAACTAGCCCTTGAATCTGGCTCACAAAGCTGTATCTATTTCATATGGGTTCAGGCATGATGAGCCCTTGCATTTTGCCTCCCTCAACGGACCTTGTAGGACTTTAATGACAGCCGATGAAAACCAAATTCGCCCTGTTTGCGATCTCTCTGCTGTCCGCCGCCGCTGCGCTGCTGATGCAGCACTTCATCCAGCTGCCTCTGTCTACGGTATCCCCATCGTCTGAGAAACAACTCAAGCTACGTCCAATAGCCGAATTCGAGCCAAACTTCGCTGTCGCGGTAAGTGAGCAAATTCTCTTCCGTGAATCTGGAGTAGATCTGATAAAGGAAATCCTCAAGGCGCGAGGCCGCGTCTACCTTTTCACGACTCAAACCTTAGTCGATCAGGTCGAAGAATTTCTGCAAAAGCAGAAGCCTTTCACTCCGGAGGAGCTCGATGCCATTATCAAGATTCAACTTGAACATGAGAGCTTTTGGATTCGGGATTTTTTCCCCCAGCCGGTTTTCCGAGCCTATCCAACGCTGCCTCCTACTCCCAGCTTTGTCGACTTCGTCTACCGCGATGGAAATAGTTTCGATGATGCAGCTATCCATCAGTTCGCATTGGCTATCAATTCGAGTGTCGAGCATTTGCCCCTAGTCCTCGATGGCGGAAACTTTATGACGGACGGAGAAAATTGCCTTGTCTCAGAGGAGCTGGCGACAGATCCCGAAGCACCGCATTTAGACCAAGCGGCTGATACCGACATTAGCCAACGCATCGGCGAAATCTTACGGGAGGCGATGGGCTGCCAAAACACAGTTGTCGTCAGTCAAATCCCGCATCCGCACGTAGATATGTGGCTTAAATTCACCAAAAAGCGCACTTTAGTCATCAATCAGATCGATGAACGAGCGATGAAACTCATCTCCGGCCTTAGCGCCGACGAGCAGGAGCGGATCAAGAAAATAAAAATTACTCTGGACCAGACTGCGGCTCGCCTTGCCGATAGTTTCCGGGTCATACGAGTGCCCATGCCCCTGCCGGTTCACGATATCTTCTTTACTTATGTGAATTCTGTGATAGTAAACGATACAGTCATCATACCTCAGTACAGGAACCCCGACCCCAAGAGAGGTTCTTACCCTGATAAGGAGCTTTATGCGTCTTATGAGGAAGAGGTTCGTAAAACGTTTCAGGATTTAGGGTTTAAAGTGGTGCTGCTCAGATCAGACGACTTAATTAAGGAGGGAGGAGCCTTCCATTGTGTGACATTCCACCTTCCCGATCTCGATGCGATCGTAAACGACTCAGGTCATTTAGCAAAAAGTCTTAGAAAATGACGATCAACGAAGCTAGTAAAACGAGGGAGAGCTTCCATGATACACCCAGAAACTAAGTTAAAATGGGTCAGCAACGAAATCGGTTACGGTGTCTTTGCTGCCACACACATTCCCAAAGGCACTGCTGTTTACGTGCGGGATGCGTTGGAAATCGTCATTAGCCGCCAGGCACCACTGGCGAAGAATCCTGCATACCAAGAGATTATCAGGAAGTACTCATACATTGACTCGAAGGGCGACTATGTTCTTAGCTGGGACCATGGACGCTTTGTCAATCATTGCTGCTTTCCCAATACGATCACGACGGGCTATGGTTTCGAGATTGCCATTCGAGATATAACCCCTGGCGAAGAAATCACAGATGACTATGGGCTACTGAATCTTGACGAAGATATTCCGCTTTCTTGCAATAAGGGAAATTGTCGAGGCGTTGCCCGAGCACGAGACTTTGAGGCCCACGTTGAATACTGGGATGAGGTAGTTCGCGAATCTCTGACTCATTTCTATCTTGTGGACCAGCCGCTGCTGCCTTTCTTCGAGCAGAACACGCTGAAGCAGCTCACCCAGTATCTGGAAACAGGCAGTTCTTATCTGTCGGTTGGTTCTCAGAAATATGTTGAGGGAATCAACACCCCCGAACTTCGTTACATGAAGGAACGTAAACTGAGCGCCGAACGTTCTGAATAAGTTCACCCACCCCTCTATTCCTATTGACTCTCTACTAGCGAGTCAGTAGCTCTGCTTCCTCCCGGCAACCATAAGGTGCCGGGTTTTTCTTTTCTTTGGTTTTTCTGCCCACTTACTGCTTAAGCGCAAAGCTGTTGGCCGAATCCTTCCGTAAAAAAATAAAAATAATAAACGTACTTAGGTCCTTTTTGAAAAAAATTAGGACCACTCCGTAAACTTTCTTTTGTATAGTGCCAGGACGGGCATACTCACTTAGCACAGCGAGGATAGAAGCATGGTCATTGAAACGTTTGTCCGCCAGGAAAGACGTAGGCAAGGTTTGGATTTTAAAGAACTGTCTTTGCATTCCAAGGTCGAGCCTGAGCTTTTGGAAAGAATGGAGATCGATGCGGCTCAAGTACCCCTAGAAGCTGTGAATTCTGTATTGCGCGCGCTAGGCTACCAGCTAGGTATCGTACGGGATTTTAGGCCTTGGGATGCTGATTATCATCCACATAGTATTGAAGCTCTACCAGAGACCGAAACGCTGAGCCTCTAGAGACCCAAAAGCAGCCCGACTTTTTTCACCAGGGATTTGAGAGAATCTTCCCGGTAGAAAGTCGGGCCTTTTTTTAGGTTCCTATTTTTGCCAGCATCGTCCATCATAGTCTCTGACTTCTTTGCTTGAAAGACTGAGTCTATGGAACCTAAGTTCTCAGCTATAGATGGCCTCATCGAAGCGTATCGCGCGACGCGCCGACGCTCAGAGCAGATATGTACTGCCCTCAGCGATGAAGATTGTATGCTTCAGGCTTGTGAAGACGTCAGTCCCACCAAGTGGCATCTCGCGCATACCACCTGGTTCTTCGAACACTTTATCTTAGCTACTTCCTCAGAGCATCGAGCGCCCTTTAATCCCGCTTTCGACTTCATCTTCAACTCCTACTATGAAACCGCTGGTGCGTTCCATCCTCGTCCAAAACGCGGCATGCTTTCACGCCCGTCTCGGAGCGAGGTAATGGAATACCGCTCCTATGTTGATGAGCAAATTTGCGAAATCTTCCAGAGTGGACGGGACATCTCTCTCAATGGTCGACCAGCGAGTGAAGTTCTTGAGATAGGCATTCAGCATGAACAGCAGCATCAAGAGCTGATATTGAGTGATATAAAGTACAACTTATTTTCTCAACCCCTGCAGCCTGCTTTGCTTTCCCCGGCTTCTATGCTCGAGACGAGGGTCACGCGGGCAAGTCCTTTGCGCTGGGAACGCTTGGCCGAGGGGGTCTACTGCATAGGGCATCAAAGCAGATCCGCTGGCTCTGGCTTTTGTTTTGACAATGAACTTCCTCGGCATCAGGTCTATATCCCCTCTATAGCGATCACGCTGCGACCGATCTCAAATCGGGATTTTCTGGGATTCATCCAAGACCGCGCCTACCAAAAGGTAGAGCTTTGGCTTTCTGAAGCTTGGCAGTGGGTTCAAACTCAAGGTACCAAGCATCCACTTTACTGGAAGAAAGACGAAAAGGATGGTTGGCTCCAGTATACCCTTTCTGGTTGGCTGCCCCTTGATCTAGACGAACCCGTTTGCCACATCAGCTACTACGAGGCAGACGCATTCGCCCGCTGGTCAGGGGCGCGTCTTCCGACCGAGGCAGAGTGGGAGACTTTCGCTTCCAAGTGTGGCCCTGCTCAGCCTCGAACCTCGTTTGATCTGACTCGTCTTCATCCGAAGCGGCTCCTCGATGAAGATCTTAATCCAGAAGTCTGGCAATGGACCATGAGCAGCTATAGCCCGTACCCAGGGTTTCGCTCATGGGATGGGTCGCTAGGTGAGTATAACGGCAAATTCATGGTGAACCAGTATGTGCTCAGAGGCGGATCCTGCGTGACGCCTCCAGGGCACCTGCGCTGGACTTACCGCAACTTTTTCCCCGCGTCGGCGCGCTGGCAATTTACAGGAGTCCGCCTTGCAAAAGACCTCTAAAATCATGGTCAATCCGATTTCGCGTTTTTTCGATCTCACTCAAGAGCGAAGTACCTTTCGCGACGATGTTTTAAAAGGATTGTCGGCTGAGTCCAAGGCCTTATCTTCCAAGTATTTCTACGATGAACGCGGATCGAAGCTCTTCGATCTCATCTGTTCGAGTCAGGAATACTACCCAACTCGCACCGAATCGCAGATCCTCGACGAAAATGCCTGGGATATGCTCGAGGGGATTCCGGGACCGATCGCCCTCATCGAACTGGGAAGTGGTAGTAGCGTGAAGACTCGCTTCCTGCTCGAGTCTTCGGACCATATTGAGGCTTACATACCGATAGATATCTCTAAGGAGCATCTCCTGCAGTCGACGCTGATGCTCGCCGAGCGTTTTCCTCATATTGCCATGACACCGATATCCGCCGACTATACGCAGCTTGAATCTTTGCCTGAAATCGAAGAGCTGGAGGGAGCCACACCCGTCGTATTTTTCCCTGGTTCGACCATCGGTAATCTTGATGAACGCGAATGTCTAAACTTCCTGCACAAGATCTACCAGCTGCTTCGCGGCCAAGGCTATCTCCTGCTCGGCATCGACTTATTAAAGGATCCGAAGGTGCTCGAGCCAGCCTACAATGATTCATGTGGCTATACAGCCGCCTTCAATCTTAATCTTCTGGAAAGAATCAACCGTGAGCTTCAGGCTGATTTCGACTGCGAAGGTTTCGAACATGAAGCTATTTTTAATGGCGAGCTAGGCCGAATTGAAATGTACCTCCGGTCCCGACGAGATCAAAATGTCATAGTTGGTGATCAGCTCATTGAGTTCAAGGAAAACGAAAGAATTCACACCGAATCTTCTTATAAGTATGAGCGGAATGCCTTCGCTGGACTAGCAAAACAAGCAGGTTTCCAGACGCGACGTACCTGGACCGATGCACGCCAGTATTTTGCTGTCGTTCTACTCGAGACCGATCCGCTTTTTTTGCTCAATTAGATCTGTTTCTCACCTTCGGCAAAGGCTGCTAAGCTCCGGGCATCACAGAATTGCCCGGAGACAAGCATGTCCTCTACCACTGAATCCCAGACCGACTTCCAAGCGTTCGTTCGACTGGCAATGGATACCGCTCGCCATGCTGCAGAGACAGGCGCACAGGTCGCTCTCAGCTACTTTTCAAAAGGACTCAGACCCGAAATCAAGGATGATCGCTCACCTGTAACAATTGCTGATCGCGAAACTGAAGCCGCGATTATTGCCCACATTCAGTCAGTTTTCCCCAGCCACAGCATACTTGGTGAGGAAAGCGGGTATCTCAATCAGGAAAGCAGCAGCCGCTGGATCATCGATCCCATCGATGGCACAAAGGGTTTTATTCGCGGTGGTGGATTCTGGGGCAGCCTGGTCGCTTTAGAACACAAAGGGGAGATAGTTGCTGGAGCCGTCGCTCTCCCTTTGCAGAAAAAAACATATTGGGCCGCTAAGGGCCTAGGATGCTATCGAAATGGCCAGAAAATCATGGTTTCGCCTATAGCTTCGCTGCGCGATGCAACTCTTTCATTAGGAGAAATGAATCATCTCGTTCGCGTAGCGGGTCAGGCTCCTCTCTGCAAGCTCCTCACCACTGTTGATTCTTCGCGTTGCTATGGAGATCCTGGCGCGCTGATGATGGTACTCGACGGCCTCGCGGACGCCTGGCTAGAAGCAGGGGTCAAGCCTTGGGATCTTGCACCTTCCAAGGTCCTGATAGAGGAGGCTGGCGGGCGTTTTTCTAATTTTCTCGGCGGCAGCTCCCTCGAGTTGGGGAGTGCAATCGTATCAAATGGCCACTTGCACGAGGAGATACTGAGCTTTCTGAATTAAGAACTGCCCATGTCCTTAGACAAGGCTCGCCGCTTTCCTATAGCTTCTGTACATCGAAGAGAATCGTCCGGTGCGCATTCTCTGAGTCAATTAGCGTATAGGAAAAAGCGATGAAACCACTTAAGCTTATGCACACAACTCTTTTTGCTACCCTTCTATCTCTGCCGCTAGCACCTCTTTCGGCTGCCGCCGAAGATTGCCCCTTTTCAGGTCCGACGACAAACATCAAAAATTTACCGGGATACAAAGCTCTCAGCACCATCGATCCTGTCAAAGTATTGGATCAGCTGACCATCAGCGAGTCGAAAATGATCCTTGAAGCTGTTCAAAAGAGTTTGGACATCGAAGATCCTGGACTCGATGCGGTCAAAGCCTGGGCCATTTTCACCGATGTCCCACGCTTCTATAATGGTGGGCAGATAGAGTATTTCGCGTTAGATAAGGACCGCTTTGCTCTAGTTAACTTCTTTCCGGATGACAAGGCGCTGGGGCACGTGGCAAAGCTGGCTACAGCATCAACCTCTGCCCGAGATTACCGCAAGGCCAAGTATGAAGTCTTGGCTGATGTTCGAGAGGGATCGATGAGCTGCCGCTAGGCCCAGGGAATCGAGTCTTGTGCGAAGCACGAAAAGCACTTAGTTTGAGGTTTTCACTGCTTTCGCGAGGATTCGAATGCCACCCGTTCACATATTGGTCAGCGGAGCGACTGGCGGCATCGGTCGGCAGCTGACCTACAAGGCTCTGCAATTCTATCCTGAGGCCCGGATCTACGCCCTAGCTAGAAACGAAGCAAAACTCGTGGCTCTTAAGGCCGAGAGCCCTGATCCTGCAAGGGTTTTCACACTTCCGGTGGACCTCAGCCGGGAGGCATCGATCGAGATCCTTTCGGACTGGCTCGGGCCTCTGAGTTCTCATCTCGACTTGGCGATTCATACCTTAGGCATTTTGAATGGGGGTGGTCAAGCGCCCGAGAAGAGTCTGCGGGACATCGCTGCTGACAATCTTATCGAAGCCTTTACAGTCAATACATTCAGTGCTCTTTGGCTAGGCAAAGCTCTCAAGCCTTTTTTTCGTCGACCGCAGCGCTCAGTCCTGATGTTTCTCTCGGCGAAAGTTGGAAGCATCAACGATAACCGCTTAGGCGGTTGGTACGCCTACCGGATGAGCAAAGCAGCACTCAACATGGGCATTAGAAACATGGCCCTTGAGTATGCCCGCTCCGCTTGTCCGACCATCGTTAGCGCCGTCCACCCAGGGACTACTCTGACTGATTTTTCGCGAGATCACGTGAGAGGCTTTTCACCGGAAAGACTCGCTGAGCCTGATGTGACGGCTGAGCGACTGCTGCGCCTTGCCGAAACGTTGGAAAAGGATCACTCAGGGCATTTTTTCCATTGGGATGGCTCCCCCCTACCCTGGTAGACTAGATGCAACGATCCGAGGGTTAAATTATGAGCTTTTCTGCGCAAATGCTCTGCGTCTTCTGCACTTTCCAACAGTGGGGATTCCAAGCAGAGAAGAAGGAGCCTTTTTTGTCTCAAACTTTCTCGAAGCTTCCAACTAGTCCTATAAGCGTTGCTTATGTCGGCGGACGCAGCCATTCAATTGGCGTATTCCGCTTCGACAGAAGTTCGGGCCAGCTCGTCCATATTCAGTCGCAGCCTGTACCTGACGCAGATCCA
>JBGSTX010000030.1:0-8661 GCA_041736305.1 Oligoflexus sp.
TTCAACTATCCGCGGCAGTTTCACGATATGCTGAGAGGAATTGCTATTGATGAGATAGTCCAGATTGCCTATTTCCCCGATGCCGATCATCTCTTTACTCTACTGGAACACCGGCAAAAACTTATTGAAGCTCTGCAGGCCTGGGTGCTCCAGACTTTCCCTGAGTTCATGACAGACGCAGCCCAGACTCACTCTCTTGCATCATCCAACCCCTAAGAAAAACTTGGTTATGGTGAGTACTGCTCGCTTTATCCTCAAGCTCTTCTTTAGGGAAAGCCCGCCGCTTTTGGGATTTTTTACAGAAGACATCCAAAATCTTGACTTTTGATCGAAAACATTAAATTTTTAGTGGCGGCCTTTGTGCCTCATGCAGCTAGATTTGATTAGAAAGCTGAGGAACTTTTATGAGCGATTTCCAAGGTAAAGATTCGGTACTGTCGCTTATCCAAGCCGAGAATTTTACGCCTTTGCAACGATCGAAAGTAACCTGGGTCGACCGCAATGGTCGCCGCTGCTTTGCGGATCTCTGTTTCCGGCATTTGAAGCGGAGCGAAGCACTTGAGAGCTGTATCGCGGTCGTATCAGAGCGAAACGATAATCCAGGGTCCAGTGTCACCCAATCGCTGAATCGCATTTATGCGGCCGTTCGTTCAATGTTCCCAGAGAACACTGAGGTATTTCTCTTCGAACGCTATGACGAACGCTCCTATCGCCGGAGTGCCAGCAAAGCGAAATCCCGCCTCGTCCGCGTACTCGAAAAGTCTCGCGGCGAACCCGAACGCGTTTCACTCGAAGATAGTGAAAAGTGGATTTTGAACTATTATTTTAATGATCGCCGTTAGTTTCGAAGGAAACCATCCCTTCGAAAGCCACCTTCCGCAGAGATCCCACTCCCTCGCGGCCTCTTCGTCGAGCCAGGGAGCCTCCTCCTAAGTTCCCAATACTCCAAAATCTCAGTAGAAATCGCCCAGCATCGGATTAAAGATCTAGCGTTTCCTGCCGATAGGACTGAGGAATCTTAGACTTCAATTTGAGTCAGCGGTATTTAACTTACTCTTGGCGGTGAAAACTTAGCAGCATGCATAAGCAGCTGATCGACAATCGCTACCGCATCAAAGCCCTCATCGGTGAGGGGGGCATGGCCTCTGTGTATGCGGCGCTAGACGAAAAGCTGAATCGCCAAGTGGCTATTAAGATCCTGCATCAGCATCTCGGGCGCAATGCCGACCTCCGCGAGCGTTTTCTGCTCGAGGCCCGCGTACTCTCGACCTTCGATCATCCAAACATCATCAAAGTGTTCGACTTCTCTGGGCTGGATTCCGAACAGCTTTGGATGGTGACAGAAATTCTTCACGGTGTCGACCTTGCCGAATATGTCAAGCGACTGCCGAAGCTACGGCTCCATCCCGTCGTGGCCTCGCTGATCGTGCGTGAAGTCTGCCGAGCTTTGCAGGAAGTTCACAAGGTTAAGATAGTTCACCGCGACATCAAGCCAGAAAACATTATGCTTCTCGACAATGGTCACATCCGCCTCATGGATTTCGGAATCGCCAAAATCAATCGCGAGAACGCGACCCAGACCGGAACCTTCATGGGTTCGCCGAGCTACATGTCTCCCGAACAGATTCGCGGCACTAACGTCGACATCAGGGCCGATATTTACAGCCTCTCGGTTCTCTTCTATGAAATTCTTACCGGAACTCTCCCATTTTTGGGCGCGACGACGGCCGAAGTGATTAATAAGATCATGGTAGGAAGCTACACAGCACCGTATATCCTGCTGAGTAATATACCGGCGAAGGTTCACTCTGTCATCGTCAAGGGCATGCATGGACAGCCTTCGCAGCGCTTCCAGAACATGGCGGAAATGATAGACGGAATCGACGAGTATCTCAGCGAGGTTGGATTCGGCGATAGCCGCATAGAGCTCGAGCGCTATATGTTACAGAGGCTGCAGTTCGATCAAAGACTGGCGGCCTCCGACATTTCAAACAAGACGATTCCCTACTCAGCCCTAGCTGAAGTCTTAGACAAACCGACCCTGCACCTGACCCAGGTTTCAGCTCAGAACTATGAAAAAGGCGCCGAGCTTTTCCATTCCCTTGCCACCCAAGGGTCGGGACGGGAGTTTGAGGACGCCAACGATACGGACAAAGTTCTGGTTCAGCAGCCGCTGGCTCCAGCGACTCTAGCAGCCCTTTCTCCAGCTGCCCCTCCGCCTCCATCTAAGTCGAAGGTTGAGTCTCCTAAAGCGCCTATTTCCCAGCAGCGCATCCGCTCGTCCACCCGGAAGATTTTTATCCGCGAGCATCGAGCTGACTCGATCACAGGACAAAAGAGCAGCAGCGGATCTACCTTTGTCGTCATCGGATTGATAGCGGCGATAGCTCTCATCGTGATATTTGGTGGAGACCGGATCAGCAATCGCTTTCGCCGCGATTCCATCAAGGCGGTCCAACAATTAGAGACCGTCAGCAAGAAAAAGAAGACGGTCCCTGGCCGTAGCAATGAAGACGATGGTGCCGCTGGCCCCAGCGAACCTACTATCGTCGTCGAGGCCCAGAGCGTCATCCTCGATAGCAACAGCAAAAATCCTCCTCTTGTCGGGAAAAGAGAAATTTCTACCCCTCGTAGCAATCGTCCGCTCAGCAGTAGCACGAAGGTCCTTCCCTCGCCGCCACGTCGCGAGTCCCTGGCAGTCATCAAGCGCCCTAGTGTTCCAGCCGCAAGCTCGGACTCGCTGCGCGTCAGTGATCGCCAGCCGCCCGTGACGGATAATATTCCCGTCGAAGCTCCCAGTGAGAGAGGTACGTTGAAGGTGGCTACTCTGCCGGCTAGCGAAGTATATGTCGACGGGCGCATGTATGGGGTGTCCAACGATAAAGAATTCATACAGAACGGACTGAAGCTGGACGCAGGTAGTTATGTTGTCAAGTTCAAGAGGAAGGGCTACAAGGTCGAAGAGTACGGAGTACAAATTCGTCCAGGTGAGGTCAAGCAGCTCAATGTTTCCCTGAATAAGATCGTTGAACTGGTCGAGCTCACAGTCCGTGCTAACAAGCTGCCAGCTCGGGTCACGATTGAAGACATGAGAGATGGTGGTAGACGACGTGAGTTCACGCTGAGCAAAACTCTCGTTCTCAACCTACGTCCAGGCAATTATAAGGTCGCCGTGAATTATGGTCAGGATACGATAAGCCGGGTCATAGAGCTGGGTGACGATGAAAAATCACTAACTTTCAACGCTGACTTTAAGTGAAATTATGCTGAGAAGACGCCGAAAAAAATGGCAAGGTGACCGGAGTGGGCAAGAGATGGCTCGCTTCGAGCGGCTCGTCTGCGGCTTCTTTCTCGCAGCTTCATGCTTTTTCCTACCGTTCTCCACTCTCTTGGCGAAACCCGCCTATATTAAGACCGGGATCAATCACTACATGCGCGGTGAATTTTCCCCGGCGGTAGTGGCTTTCCAAAGAGCACTGAAGGGCAAACTGGGTAAGACCGACAAGGTCAAAGCGCTGAAGTTTCTCGGGCTGAGCTTTTTCACAATGGGCAAGCTGCCTGAAGCCGAACAGAGTTTTGTGCGCTGCATTGATCTCGACGACAATTGCACGATTTACAAAGAAGAAGCTCTCGATGAATCCGTCGTAGTCTTCTTCAAGCGCATTCGCGAAGGGGGTAGTCCCTCGTCGATCCCTCCCAGTCCAGAGACACCCAGTCCACCAGAGCCCACCTCACCAGCGCCAGTCCCGCCGCCTCTCGCTGTGAGCGCATCAGGAACCCGCGACGGGGCGACGCTTTTTGTCATCAATTCGAATGCAGCAGGAGCGTCGATTCTATTGGATGGTATCTTGGCTGGGCCGACGGGCACTCCTATGGCTTCCAGCGAGGGAACTGTTGAAGTTGAGGTGATCGCAAAAGGCTATAAACCACGGCGCATCAAGTTGTCAGTGAGCAAGGGTATGCTCAATACATTCCAGATCGATCTACTCCCAGACAGCGCCAAAGACAAAGCTCGGGCTGATAAAGACAAAGATAGAGAAAAAGAGCGGCGTTCTCCCGGCGCAAGGAAAGGCCGCAAAAACAAAGACGATATACTCGACGAACCCGAGCTGCTCGTCAAAGATGATGCGGAGAGTGACGATCTTTTTTCCGCAATTAAAAAGGAGCAGCCTGAAGCCAAACCCATGCCTATCAAGTTTTACCACCTCCTACCGCTCGGCGGGGGCCAGATTTACAACGGTGATTATCTTCTCGGCGTAGCGGTTGCTGCCGCACAGGCCTACTCAGCTTATAGCATCTACGAAACCATGCAGAACATCGATACGGCTACCGCGAATCTCAATGCCGTGAACGCCCGGGCCAAGACCGACCCCAGTTTTTCTTCGTCTCAGCTCTCTCAGTTTAAAACAGCTACCACTGTCTACCTGGAAAACGAAGAGCAGACCCAAACAACATTTATCTTTGCCTTGGCTGGGTCCTACGTATTCGGCGTAGCTCAAGCCATCATCTACAGACCTGATGTCCCCGTGAAATCAAGCGAGCATTCTAGCGACGAGCCAGGATTTAAGTGGTCGCTCGAACGACCCACACCCAAAAAGCTGCAGCTTGTCCTCAACTGGAAATTCTAGCTAGAAACTTTGGTCGACAGAAGGCCATCTATGGACTACGATGGGCCTTTTTGCGGGATCTCTCAGTGAATTTCGCAAATAGATTCTCATCGACTTGGTGTCGGAGGCTCTTACGCTTCAAAGCTTGACCAAACAGTGGGCCATAGGTCTGACCGGTGGAATTGCAACAGGCAAGTCGACTATTGCTCGCCTTCTGCGTACCCGCGGCCAAGTCGTGATAGATGCCGATCAGCTTGCGCGAGAGGTTGTCCAGACGGGCACAGAAGGCCTCGCCGCCATCGTAGCTCATTTTGGTCCGGATATATTGCAGACTGATGGCCAACTCGATCGAGCTAAGATGCGCCAGATCATTTTTAATGACGCCCGGCAGCGAAGTATACTCGAGGGTATTACACACCCGCTTATTCAGGCAGCGAGTTTGAGCACGCTCAAGACTATGGGTCTGCTGGACACACCGCGGATTTGGTTCTATGAAGCCAGCCTTCTCTACGAACGAGGGCGTGCTGCCGACTTCCGTTCTATCTGGGTTGCCTACTGCTCTGAGCCCGTGCAGATTGCCCGACTGATGCAGCGCGATCGATGTTCCGAGGAACAAGCGCGCCAGATCTTGGCTGCCCAGGCCTCGGCTGCTTGGAAGGCTGCGCAAGCGGACCTAGTGATCGATACCGATTGCTCCGAAGAAATCCTGTCCCAAAGAGTGGCCGACGCCTTAGCGGAGGGAAGCGCATGACCAAAAAAATAAAAAAAACGCCGCGCAAGGAGTCTCTAGGCGACAGCTCTGAGCGTCGGCGCAAGAAAAAACCGGATCGTAGCCTGGACGATGTTCTATCGCCTTTGAATAAACGGGCCAAAGCCAGGCCGAATGCCAAGTCGCCTTCGATAGAAGTCCGCTCGAAGGACAAAGAGGAGAGAGTCAGTCCGGGAGAACGTCAAGCCATTGGCAAAGCCCGGCAGCAGACTCTCGATGCAATCGAAGACTGGCTCAAGGCAGCCGAAAGCAATGCGCGGAAAAGCAAAAGGCAGGCGGCGCTTGAGGAAATTCCGCTTATCGACCGACTCGATCCGTGGCAGCGAGAGGCTTTCGATGCTCTTCTGAACGGCGAGCACGTCGTGGTCGATGCACCGACCACAGCCGGCAAAACCCGCGTCGTCGAAGCTTTCTTTACGATCAACGTCGGCGACCCTAAGTTCAGGGCTGCTTATACAACGCCGGTCAAAAGCCTTTCCAACGATAAGCTCCGCGAATTCACCGAGCAGTTCGGTAAAGAGAACGTCGGCATCGCCACCGGTGACATCAAGGAAAATCTAGGCGCTCCTATCGTCGTCGCAACGCTCGAATCCTATCGCAACTCACTGCTGGGAGTTGAGCCAGACCTCGGACGTTCACTCGTTGTTTTCGATGAATATCATTTCATGCAGGACATAGGCCGCGGCAGTGCCTGGGAAGAGGCTATCATCCTCACGCCCCCCACTTGCCAGCTCTTGCTGCTTTCAGCCTCAGTCGCGAACGCCGAGCAGTTTGCGGCGTGGATTCAGCAGATCACCCATCGACCCTGCCGTTTGATTCGTACTACTGAGCGTCCGGTTCCTCTGGTCGACATGATCTTCTATCGTGAGCATTGGCTCTTGGTCGAGGCTGTGGCTTCGATGCTCCCTTCCAAAGCGCAGGCGGGCCCGAGTCGCTTTCCGCTTGAACACAATGAGATAGCGCGTCGCCTCGCCGAGATTCCTGCGCTCGGGCTCACTCCGTGTATCGTATATGCCGGTCGCAGAATGTCCTGTGAAAACCTGGCGATCGAACTATGCAAGGTACTCGAGCCCATAGCTCGCGAAGATGCACAGGCGATCCGAGAGGCCTTGGAAGGCGAACCTGAGATACAAGATCTCATGAAGTTCCTGAATCCTACTCTCAGGCGCATGATGCTGATCCACGGGGTCGCCTATCACCATTCCGGACTCGCCCCCTATGCGCGGCGAGTGATTGAAAAGCTGGTCAAACTCGGGCTTTTGCGTTTCTGCGTCGCCACCATGGGCCTCAGCATAGGCATTAATTTTTCGGTTCGTTCGGCGATCATCTCGGATTATACGCGACCAGGCGAGCAGGGCTTCACCCAGTACTCGCCGAGCGAAGTCTTGCAGATGCTCGGTCGCGCCGGCAGGCGGGGCCGCGACTTGGTCGGCTTTAGCCTCTGGCCTTCGACCCAGGCTTATCAAAAATTCGGTGGAGCGACTCGCGATAGCTGCAATTCCAGTCTTCGAAACGATCCTACTACCTTCCTCGGACTCTTAGGGCGCGGCTATAAGCTCCGGGACATTGAAAACTTCTATGAGAAGAGTTTTCTGCGCTTCGTGAACAAAGGCGTTCATTTCACTTTGATTCGCGATACTCTCATCAAGAAGGCCGTGGGTTCCGAAGCCATTCCTTGCGGCAATTCACCGGCTGCCGCCTTCGATCAATTTCTGGCGGAAGATAAAACCTCTGCGTGCCTGCCATGCCCCTTTCGCAAACCTTGCCACGATTTCATTCAGAAGCGAGCCGACAACTCGCTCGCACAGCTTCACTTGCATCTGCACCGCATAGGCTGCATCGATCAGGAAGAGCGTCTGAGTTCCTTCGGTTCGATCGCGCGTTATTTTCCTCAGTCGGGTGGGCTCCTCTTTGCATCTTTAGTCGATCGCGGTCTGATAGGGCTCGAAAATCTTCTGGCCGGAGTCGAGCTGATCGGCGCGCTTTGCCTTACGCGCTTCAAAGAACCTGGCTTTCACGCCAACTATCGCTTCCCCTTCGAGACTGATGAAATCGAAGCCGCATTAGAGACTTTTTATCCCCTCGAGCTCTTCGAAGAGCTTTACGACCCACCTGGCCAAAGGCGTGACAGCTATGTGTTTCGCGAGTTCAACCCCATCGGGGGCTATATCGTCGCAGAATGGGCCAAAGGCACTAGCTGGGCAGACCTGGTCAAGCGCACGACCGATGAGAGGTTTGGTCAGGGTGATCTTATGAACCTCTTATACAGAGCTGCGACTTATCTCCAATCCCTTTCCCAGTCAAAGGTTCCCAGACTAGCTACAGTTGCGACAGCCTTGCGCGAACAGATCCTCAGAGAACCGCTCACAGTGAGCGCTAAGGCAGAAGAAGATCTTAGAGAAGATCCTGAAATTGAAAATCTTCCTGCCTCTACGAATGAGGAAAGCTCTGAAAGCCTTGAGGCTGAAGAGCCTGGTCTAGATGACTAGTTTTTAAATTGTGATCGAGAGAATTTTTGGAATATTACAAAAGCTAGGTTTCAATCTTGACAAGTATGTCTCGCAGCGCTAGAACCGACCTCGGTCACCCGGCACTCAATCCCTTAATGCACCAGGCTTAAATGCCATAATGAATACGGGGATTTACTAGCGCATGTGACCGATGAAAGTATTCGAAAAGCTCAAGCACTGCATCGTTTTAGTCCTTTCCCGTTTTTGGCATTTTTTGAAAATGCCGCATGTACAGACATATTCAAACTTTCCCCACACACTTCGCTTCACCTTAGGTGCTATGAGCTCTGAGGGGCCTCCTATGGGGCCCCCCAATTGGTCTAATTTCCATAACTTAGGCCTTTCCCCAACAATATTCCTCAATTTCACAGCTAAGCCACCGATCATGGCCTCAGGAGACAAACTCCTCGGGAGAGATCATGAGCTTTACATCACACTTTAAGATTGCTGGCCTGCTCTTTCTTACTTTGAGCCAACCTTCGACTGTGAAAGCCGATGATCTCGAATTCAATACGCTCTATCGCAGCCCGCACTATCTAGGCCGTGGGGATACGGGGATAGCCGCTGCTGACAATCATGAAGCCATCTACTACAACCCCGCTGGACTCGCGTCAGGTAAGGGCATTTATAAGGAAACGGTCCTTATTTCTCCGACGGTTCACAGCTCTTTGAAGACCAAAGATCTGGTCCGCCAGGCAGCAGTCGAAGGCAAGAACGATGCCGACACTTTTAAAAATTATATGGGTAAGAACCTTCACCTGGGACTCAGCAATTT
>JBGSTX010000081.1:0-30417 GCA_041736305.1 Oligoflexus sp.
TCTGCTAGGGAGGGGGACTGCTCGGGTCCTAAAACCCAAGCAGCTTCAATCAATTAGCGGACTTCGCAGATATTTACATAGTTTGGATCGGACTTCGCGCAAACACGGTTGTTGTTACACGTGAAGTCAGTTCCGTAGCGCGGATTTGGACAGTAAGCGTAACCACTAGAGCCGGTTCCACCGGCGGTAGCAACTTGTCCAGCTGGAGCGCTTCCACTGCGGATTTCGCAGATGTACTTATACTGCGCGTCAGACTTTGCACATGAGCGACCGTTGCAGTTGAAGACTGATCCGTAATAGATTCCACCGCAAAGAGGAAAGCCACTGGCTCCGGCGCCGTTGGCGGCCTGACCACCTGCTGTGATTTCACAGATGTTCACATAAGCTGGATCCGATTTCGCGCAAGTTTTACCGTTGCAGTTGAACTGCGAACCGTAGAAAGTCGCACCGCAGAGAGGGTAGCCACTGCTGCCAACACCGCCTTGAGCTTGCTGGCCGCCGTTAGCAGCCTGGGATGCCGTGGTGATCTCACAGATATTCACATACTGAGGATCCGACTTTCCGCAGACTTTGCCGTTGCAGTTGAACCGCGTACCATAGTACACGCTGCCGCAGAGCGGAAAGCCGCTGGCACCCGCCGTAGCTGCGACGTTAGCGCTATATTTGGCATCATTAACTTGCTTTTCAAGAGCAACTTGCTTCTCCTTGAGAGCTTGATTTTGCGCGTTCAGATCGTTGATCTGGGCGGTGAGAGCATCGATCTCCTTTTGTATCGCTTTTTTCTGCTCTTCGCTCATAGCTTCAGCACTGTCGAGTAACGCTGTCTGCTCGTCTAACTTCTTTTTGATACTTGCAGAACTTGCATCATTGGAGTCTGCTTCTGCTTTGATTTTGCCTAATTTTTCCTGTCCTTCATTGATTTCATTAATGACGGCATCGACTGCTTCGTCAGCATTAGCATCCCCTTCACTATTTAAATAAATAGCTGTTGGGGGTACCGACGATTTGCATGCGTTGCTCGCCAAGATTAAACTACACCAAAGAACTGACCAAACTAACGACTTCATTGACTTCATAAACTTTATCCCTGCTACTGTTTGTGCCTACACCTTGCTCTTTGCAGCTTTGATACCAAGTGTAAGTTTGCTGAAGCCTAATAAATTAAAATTGTATATGATCCCGGACTTAGCGTTTTGGGCCGGAATAACTCCTAAGTGAGTGGCCTAAAAAAACTGAATTATTCAAGCAGCTACTGTCATTTTTCTAGCTGCCTGCTTGGCTCCGAGGCTAGCCCTGCTAGTCAAAACATCGACTTAAAGATGTTTACGAGCAATCAGAATTGGGACGCTAGGTAGAAGCTTAGACACTCTGGGAGAACCTGATGGACTATCCAGCTAAAATGAAAGCGATCGAGTTGAGCTGGCAGGGAGAGCAGCGCAAAGTCTGGGTGGTTGATCACTTTGATTCCTACCTAGACTCTTTCGCCGAAGGGGTCGATGGTCAACTGACAGATGAGCGCTGTCCCTTCGGGGTGATGCTCTGGCCCGCAGCCCGCGCACTGGCTGCGGTCTTTTTAGACGAAAATAAATCTTTCCTACGACCCAGCGCCCCTCGGCGTATCGTCGAACTCGGTTGTGGTGTCGGCTTTCTATCCTGTGTACTCGCCAGTCTCTATCCTGAGGCTGAGGTATGGGCCTGCGATTATGAACCTATTCTCCAGGGCTACGTCGAGCGCAATGCTCGCAGCTGGGGGCTAGAAAATCGAGTGAGTTTCCATCGATTGGACTGGAGGGATTCGTTAGCAGACGACTGGCGTTCCAGTGTCGACTGGGTCGTCGGTGCCGACGTCTTCTATGATGATAGTCACATTCAGCACCTGCCTCCTTGCGCGGCTGAGCTTTTAGTTCCTGGCGGGCGTTTGACTTTGGCCGATCCCCAGCGCTTTCGTTTTAGCTGTGCCCTCGACCTGCTCCAGGAACACTTCACCCTCGAAAATCACGAGAGCAGTATTTGCTCACTCGAAGCCGAGGGTATTGAAGATGTGATGATCAATCTCCAGAGCCGCGAGCAGGCAGTTTCGATTTTAGACCTTAGAAAGCGTTGAAAATGAAAAAGGCCAAACTCCCCCTAGAGAAAGTTTGGCGCTTGTCAGTTTGCACGCTACGCTTAAGGAACTAGAGGCGGAGCCTGGTGACAGCCCATGCAGCTATATTGCGTGTTGAACATAATAGTCGGATAGGCCGGAGCATTAAATGGATCCACGGGAGCCTGGAAGGGTTGGACAAAGGCTGCGGCGTTCGCAAGGTTACGCTCGAGGATGCCTTTGTAAGGCCAGGCCGCATAGCTCGTGGGCAGGAGCTTCGCGTTTTTGTAGGCGACGATAGCTGCTGGGACTTTGCCAGCTTTTACGAGGGCGTCACCCATAGCGAGGAAGAAGCCTTCGAAGTTATGCGGGGCCGATGCCGTGTTTCCGCAGTAGCGCTTGGTGCCTGCGAAGCTGGGATTGGTGGCGATGAAGCTGCTGAAATCGGGATTGTTGCGATCAATGGGTGCGCCCGAGCAAGCTTCCAAGTTTTGGAAGAGCATCTCGAGGCCTTGATTGAACTGTAGCGAATCGGGTGCTTGAGCCAGCATTGGATAGGCTATAGTAAAAAGATTGAATTCAGGAAGGCCCTGGATGGCGGCTCCTGATTTGAACATACCGAGACCTTGCAAGGCTTGTTTCTGCTCTGGTGGATTATCAGGCATGACTGCGCCTAAGAGCGAGGTACAGTCGGCATCAAAGCCTTTAAAGAGCATATTCTGCGGAGCTAAACGACTAGCTTCGCTAAAGTGTTGAAAGCAGGAACCTGCCAGATCAAATATATTACTTGGTACAGTCTGGAGGCGGTAGCGTTCGGCAAACTGCCAGATGCTCAGATAACCCATACGGGCTCTGGCAATGGGAGCGTCGGGACGGGCTTGCATGATGCGACCAAAGCCGGCGGTATAGACGCCGATCGAATCAAAAGCACCGGCGCGAAATGAGGCGAGGAACTGCTGGTCGAGGAAAGCTTCCTCGCTACAGACGTAGCTGCTCGGTTGGTGAGCCCCTATCATAGGTTTCTTAGGAACTACAAAGTCACCTGGATCATCGAAGCAGGAGGGCAAATTATTAGTCGTGGGCCCACCAGAGATATAGATGGGGGCATCGTTACCGCAACGCAGGATGACGCCATCGCTGACTTCTTCCGATCTACAGCCTTTGCCGTCCTTCAGGACGAAAGGAGCGCCGTCACCGCAGGTAATTTGAAAGCCGTCAGCGACTTTAGTCGCCGCGCAGCCCTTGCCTGCGGTACCATCGGTACCGTTCTTACCACTAGAGCCCGTGGGACCGGCATCGCCTTTTTTGCCATCTAGTCCTGGTTCACCGGGCTTACCGGGATCGCCTTTTGCCACAAGGTCGCCGCTAGCTGCGGCTGGCGAGCTGCTTTTCTTTTCGCTCTTTGATTCCAGACATCCCACGAGTAGGATGGCGCTCGTAAAAATTGCGATACGTACCGACATTTAATTTCTCCTCAGCGTGTTACAAACCCACGGCATGCGCCTGTGCAAGCACATTCTGCAATCGCTGTTCCAGATATGACGATAGTGATGTCCAAAGCTTGGACTTCGTCTACGTTCTACTCGCCAAATCCTTGTTCAGCTGGACACCAGACTTTAGACGGTAAGTATCGGTAAAACATGACGTATTTGCGCAAATTTGTAAGGATGTTTTGCCTCGCGAGCAGAATTGAGAGGTGACTTGGCCTCAAATCTTGCTCGCAGTAAGAGCTTTCGCATTCGCTCTGCCTTGGAAAGTAGAAAAGTCCTTACGCGAAGACAGAGGAACAGCAGAAAAAGAAGCATTTTTGTCGAGAAGAATGACAGGCAAATTGATTCTTACTCGCAATCGAGACTCCGCTTGGGAGATTTTGAGTTCAACTAGCCTAGAGGCTCGTCGCGTCTTGCGCTTTCAAATGTGGGTCAGAGTCACTGGAGAATTGAGGGGAGACAAAGTCGCTTGCTAATTACAACTATTTTGAATGAAGTGAATCGCAAATGCTCCGTTTAACCGCCTTGTTTTTTTTCAGGGAATTGACGTTTGTTAATTTTTGCCAAAACTAATGCCGATAAGCTTTTTAAGTTTGTGAAAATTTTTTATTCATAGAGGAAAAAGCGTATGAGCCTATTTCGGACGTCTATTCATGTTTTGACTGCTACGTTCTTTAATCTATCTTTGCTCGCTTGCAACAATAATTTGTTTCAAAACAATTCAGGAGCCGGCAAAAAAAGCGCGAAATCGGCTGCCAAAGCTGAGTCAGGCACTGCTGGCCGAATGCTCGATGACGAGATGCCCATGGCTGACGCCTTGAGTATGCTGAAAGACGCACCTGTAGGCGATGATGTCTTTGAATGGAACGGATACTCTTTTGCGAATACCAACTGGATCTTCACCGATATCACGGAATCTCAGGACTTCGTGGATTTGATAGAGGATGTGACGCTAAAAGATTTGCAAGAGTCGTTTGATTCTCTTGCTAAAGAAGACCTGCTCGAATGGTACTCAGAATTTTCGCTCAATTATCGAGGAGAGTTTTCAGAATCCAATCTGGACGATCAGGAAGATGAAGTTGCCAGCCAGGGCCAATTCTTGCTGTCAGCTCCGAAATCCGTAGTGGACACTAAGCCAGTCGGCAACGCTTATGGGGCACCAGCTGCTATCAGGGAAATTCCTTTTCCTGCATTCAATCCTAGGAACGGGGACGAGATCCCAGAGCCAATTGAACCAGCTGCGCGAGCTCCGCGGCCAGCCAATGTAAGAAATAATGTAAGAGGGGCAGCCGCGGCGGTTTTTCTAAACCCAGAAGACAATGATCTGGCTGCCATATACGGGAATGTTCAGTAAACATTGGAATCCACCTGCTGACGGGTCTAAGCGTCTGCCCAACTGCTGGATTCGCTTATGGATGCGATACGGAAAAAATATTAGCACACATCGGACCTGTACTCTGCGGATCCACACGCGTTCTGAATGGCCCTCGGCAGCAAAACTGCCGGGGGCTTTTCATTAAATTGATAGGTTTTCGAGACTATTTTCCCGTGGCGTCCTTCCTTGTAAATATTCCCGCCTCACGGTCAAATTGTCCTCCGCCTGCTTCGCCCACGATGCGAGCCTCGCGCGACGTTCAAATGTTATCGATACCAAAATCCGCTACAGCCTTCTTGCCCGCAACTTCTAAGTTTACATGCATATCATAGCGATGAACTTTGCTGATGCCTTTGACAGTAGCCTCGTAGGCGTCTCCAAACTTCTTGAAAGTAATGGGCTTGCTTTTTTCCTTGGGGAACTGAATGTCACCCTTGAGCTCAGCCTTGTCCAGCTTGAGAGCTTTGAGTTGTTGATCATAGACGTAAAGCTTGAGCTTATCTCCGTTGATGACAATCTCTGCCTTGTATTCTCCTGCGTTTCGAAGAGTTCCACCATGGGGCGCAGCTTCCACAGCGGCCTCGTGGTTATGGTTTTCATGCGCTAAGAGGGGAGCGTTTGCTGCCAGAAAGAGTGTTGTCGTGAACAGAAAAGCTTTCATAAAAGTCTCCAAAATTAAATCCCAGATGAGCCGCTTATCACTTCTCTCATATGTTTTACAGCCCGTTCGGCTGCTTTCTGACCAAATCTATAGAAAATTGCTGGAGTCACAAAGATGTCAAGAATAGTGGACGAGAGGAGGCCACTGACGATAACTACGGCAAGGGGATGCAGAATCTCCTTCCCAGCTTCTCCCTTTGCAAAAAGCAGCGGTGTTAAGGCCAACATAGCTGTTAAAGAAGTCATAAGAACTGGCACCAATCGCTCCAGCGACCCCCGTATAATCATATCCCTGGAAAAAGCCTCACCCTCTTCGGCCATGAGCTGGAGATAATGGCTGATCATCATAATGCCGTTTCGGCTCGCTATCCCGCAAAGCGTTATAAAGGCAATAAGGCTTGCTACGGAGAAGGTGCGATCCGTGAAATAGACGGCCAGGACAGCTCCAATAAGGGCCAGCGGGATGCTGATCATAATTTGAAAGGCAATAAAGGATGATCGGAAATGGATGGCCAGTACGAGAAAGATACCAAGGATGGAGAGGCCGCCAAGGATAAGGACCATGCGCATGGCCTGCTTTTGGCTTTCATACTGACCGTCGAATTCAAGGAAGTAGCCTGGTGGAAGCTGCACTGCTTTCTCAATTCGCTCTCTTACTTCCCTAACGGTACTATCGATATCCCGCCCGCTTGTATTGAAGGAGATGGCTATCCGCCTCTTCTGATTCTCCCGCTCAATTACGTTTGGCCCACTGGTTTCAAAAACATCAGCCACCTCGGCAACTGTAACGGCACGCCCCGTAGGAAGCACATGCAGCGACAGTTTTTTAATGTCCTCAATCGACTTGCGGTATTTCTCCTCCAGTCGGAGCTGAACGTCGAGAATTTTATTCCCTTCGAAAATGCGCGCGATGGGTATACCTTGCAGCATCAGCTCCAGGCTCTCGATGGCATCGCCTGGAATAAGGCCATATCTGGCCAGATCTGAGCGCATGGGAAATATCTTATACTGTGGAAACAAAGACTGCCCTTCCATTTGCAGGTCCACGACGCCTGCAACGCCGGAGACGGCATTGCGTATTTCAGCCCCCTGCTGCCGAAGGACCCGAAGATCTGGACCAAAAAGCTTGATGGCGACCTGGGCTTTGACTCCTGAGAGAATGTGATCGAGCCTGTGTGAGATGGGCTGGCTGATGCTGAAATAGCCATCCTCTGGTAACGCAGCCTTTACCTGCCTGCGGATATCAGAAAATATTTCCTCTCGCGGCCGCTCAGATTTTTCGAGAGCTATCTCCCATTCTGAATGATTGACCCCTGCGGCATGATCATCCTCCTCAGCCCGCCCTGTGCGCCTTCCGGTGGATTTGACTTCAGGCACGGAAAGAATAGCCTTCTCCACAGCGATAGCGAGTTCGCTGGAGGCTTCCAAGGAGATGCCAGCCTTTACCGATGCTTCCACCATGGCACTTCCCTCGTTAAAGGGCGGGAGGAAATCGCGGCCCATGAAGGGGAGCAAAGCGCTTGAACCAAGGAATAACGCGAGTGAGAAGCCGATAATGAGCCACGGTCGATCAAGAGATTTGGTCAAAATACGCTGATCCAGCCTCTTCAGAAACCTGACAAGCCAGCTCTCATGCTCAGCGATGGAGCTGGATTTTCCCAGGAGGAAATAGCAAAGGACTGGGGTGACTGTGATGGAAACCAGCAGCGAGGCCAGGATCGATGTAATGTAGGCTAAACCAATCGGAGTGAAAAGCCTTCCCTCAATTCCAGGCAGCGCAAAGAGCGGGACGAAAACCAGAATAACGATGAGGGTAGCCAGAACTATTGAATTGCGAATTTCACTCGATGCCCTATAGACGACCCGAAGGGCCGGTTCAGGATCCTGTCTTTCCCGGTTTTCCCGAAGCCGTCTGAAGACATTTTCAACATCGACAATGGCATCATCCACCAGTTCGCCGATGGCCACAGCCAGTCCCCCAAGAGTCATGGTATTGATACCAAGCCCTAGAAAATGAAAGATTATGGCTGTAATGAGCAATGAAAGCGGGATGGCTGTAAGCGTGATCAGAGTGGTTCTTATGTTCAAAAGGAAGAGGAGAAGTACGATAGAAACGATTATCGTTCCATCTCGAAGGGCTTCGATCACGTTGCCAATGGCCGTTTCTATGAAGTCGGCCTGCTTAAAAAGGTTAGAATGGAGTTTTACCCCTGTGGGGAGTGTCTTCCTGAAATCCTCTAGAGACTCATCTACGAGCTTCGTCAGAGCGAGAGTATCGGCGGTGCTTTGCTTTTGGATCATGAGGATGACGCCGGCTTGGCCATTTATCGAAGCATCACCCCGCCTCGACGCAGGGCCTCTTTGAATCGTGGCTACCTCCTTTAGCAGCACCGGGCGCCCTAGGTGCGTGCCAATAGGTGTATCCCCGATATCTTCAAATGCTGTGATGCGTCCGATGTTGCGGATGAGCCATTCTCTGCTGCCATCCCTGACAAAGCCTCCTCCTCTTGCAATCGAAAGGGACTCAAGTCGCTGAGCCAGATCACGCGGACCTATCAGGCGTCTTTGAAGCTCAAGAGGGTTTATCAGAATTTGTATTTGCTCCTGCTCGCCGCCAATAACGGTCGCCTGAGCAAGACCAGGGATCGATAGAAGTCTTGGCTTAAGCTCCCAATCAGCAAGGGTGCGAAGGCGCATGGGATCAACGGCAGGATTGTCAGCCGTGAGCCCAATCATTTGGATTTCACCCATGATCGATGAGGTTGGTGTGAGGTATGGCTGAACGTCCTTTGGCAGCCTTGAGCTGACTGCGCCGAGCCGTTCAGAAACATTGAGTCGTGCCGTCTTCAGGTCAGTATTCCATTGAAATTCGATCCGCACTACGGAGATGCCGGTCGCCGAAGACGAATGGACTCGGGCTATGCCAGGCAGGCCGCTTAGGGCGCTTTCAATAGGCCGGCTGACAGCAGTTTCAATTTCCTCGGGTGCCATTCCCTCGGTCTCTGTAAGTACATGAACGGTGGGCTTATTGAGATCGGGAAATACATCAACACTCAGCTGCCTCGTAATGAAAGATCCATACACCAGACAAAAAGCAGCGAGTGCGACCGTCAGAAAGCGCTGCCTTAGAGCAGTCTTGATAACAAAATCAAGCATCGATGATCCCAAAATATTCCGCCCGAGCCTATCAAAGCACATTTTCCATGATAACGCTCTCTCACCTTGTCATATGGGTATTTGGGCGATCAAGAGCTTTCTGGCTGGCTATCACCGCAAGTTTGCCGTTTTTACGCGCGGCATCGACTCCAGATATACTGGCTTTTGCTTGCTGAGAAAAGCTGAGTGCCAAAGCGCCAAGCTACGGAAATGACGAGATCGGCAAATATTACCCGCTGGAAACCTTTATATTAGAAACACGGAACACCGATAAAGTAGGGGTCAGGGGCGATCACAGGTCGCTACTGAAGAGAGATATTGACTGAATTCGAGTCAATAAAATAAGAGGTCGACATGAGCTTAGGAGTAAGCATTGCGCTCGCACTGGTAGTCGGAGGCTTTGGCCTTCTCATGGTCTTTATCAAAATAAAGGCTGATGCCGCAGCTCGTCAGGAGCGCGAGGACCTCGCACAGCTCTTGAAAGAGCGTCGACCTACTCTGGAGCATACCCTGGAACGCTTCAGCGATAAGAAGTAGTTCGAACGATTATCTTTCTTTTGCAAAGGGCTAGCTGTGCAGTCAGGAGCGAGCCAAACTATTTCAAGTAAGAAATCAAAGTCTCCAGCGCCTGCGGCGTCTTTCTAAATCGCAAATGCGAAGCAAAAATAGTCTGTCCTGGCAGCTTAGTATCTCGATAAAGCCGCAGATCAGTCTCATTGCTCACCAAATGATCCGGCAGCACCGCTATCCCCACTCCCTGCTTCACCAATTTCAGCATAGCCGTAATCGAATTAACCTGCACGATTCGCCGCGGAACCTGCCGTGTGATCCGCAGCAGTAGATCCTCAGGCCCGTAGACTATCCAACGCTGATCGTTCAAACGCTCGAGATCGATCGGCTCTTTACTCACTATAGCTAGTTCCTCGGTGAAGAGCGGCTGCGAGACGATGAGTTCACTATCTATCGGCTGCGGTAGAAACACGATTTCAAAACGCCCCGCCTCGAGACCCTCCCGCAGCTCTTGCAGGCTGCCCACCGTGATGTGAAAATTTTCGTCCTGCGTCTGATAATAGAGTCCTAAGAGACGCTGAAACCAGCTCTCCAGCAGACCATGCAAGATACCCACCCGCAAGAGACTGCGCTCGCTGTCGGCGAGCAGAGCCGCACTCTCATTCTGAAAACGCTTGATCGCTTCATAGAGCCGCTGACCCTTGGGTGTGAGAGTCAGGTGCTTCGACGAGCGGATGAGGAGCTCGTCATTCACCGACTCTTCGAGTAGCTTGACCTGCCTACTGACCGCCGACTGAGCAATGTTCAACTCTTCTGCTGCTCTGGAAAAGCTACTTTGCTCAGCCGCCGCCATGAAAGCTTTGAGATAACGAAAATCCATGCAGAGGCCTCGTCTAAGGTTTGGAACGGCTGCTTCTACTGTCTTCTATCTGATCCAGACAAACGCCAGGAGCACCCGCATAGGTGTAGCTTTCCAGCAGCTTTTGCGAGCTATCTGTAAAGAACGTGATCTTGCAGCTGTCGGAATAGCTATAAATATCAGGTCGCGGATAGGCGTAAACACTGCCCAGGCTGCGGCTGACAAAGGCCGTCTCTTCGTAGCTGAGGGCCTTCTTCCCATTATCCATAATGTAAGTACTCCGCGGCGCACCCCATCTCTCGATGAGGCTGTCTGGCGTCTTGCCCATCCACGCCCCGAGTTCGGAGTCTAGCCTTTCCCGGTAGGTGTGCGTACAAGCCCACAGCCAGAGCGGTGTCATAAGAGCGAAGAATGAGCGTGCATGAAGAACCGAAAGCATAAAGGCCTCCGTTTGAAGTTCGAACCTATTCTAAGCTTTTCTGGCTGAAAAAAAAGCCAGCTCTCACTGACCTCGTCAAGAATTCGACTTGTCTCGCCTCATTAGCATCCTGGACCGTAATTCTCCAGCCACAGTCCGTCCCGAGCCGGCGAGGAAAAAGACGGGTTTGGCTGGAGATATAAGGGCCTCAGCTATCTCTCATCATCGGAGATTGACAGAGCGTGGGTGTCCGGATATAAACCTCGAGGACACCAGAGGAAAGTATGGTCCTAACCTACCGCTACAGGCTTAAAGACGGCAAGCACCGTGAGCAGCTCAAGAAGCTTTCGGGTCAGGTCAACCTCGTTTGGAATGTCAGCAACGAAGTTATTCGCGAAAACTGGCGCCGATCACGAAAATACACGACAAAAGCAGACCTGAACGCGATAACGCGCGGTGCATCAAAAGAGATGGATCTCAATTCTCAGACCATTCAGGCTGTTTCCTATGAGGTTTTACTCAGGACTCAGAAAGCTCAAAAGAGAATCCGCTTTCGCACAGGCCGAAAGAACCTGGGCTGGGTCCCATTCAACGGCCAAACAGTAAAGTACTGCGGCGATTATATCACCTATAATGGTTTCAAGTTTCGACTCTGGGAGCACAGAAAACTTCTGGCTGGGGCAGAGATCAAGACGGGATCTTTTGCCGAAGACTCGCGAGGGCGCTGGTATCTCAATCTCACGATCGAGGTGACTGATGAAGCCGGTCTGCTAGTTTTGGCTCCTAACCAGGATGTTGGGATCGATCCCGGTACCAAGACAGTCCTGACAACTTCAGCTGGCGAAAAGTTCACGCGTGAGAATCTAACGCGGGATTATGAGGAAAAACTGGCGAAGGCACAGCGGCACAGGAAAAAACGACAAGCTAGGTCCGTTCACGCAAAGATCAAGAACAAACGCCAGGATTGGAGCCACAAGGCATCCCATAGCCTTGCAAAACGCTATAACACGATCTATTTTGGTGATGCCGATTCGTCAAAGCTGGCAAAAACCAGGATGGCCAAAGGTGTTCTGGACGCTGGCTGGTATCAAATATTTGCCTTTCTCCAATATAAGTCCCTGAGGCGTGGAGGAATCGTGCTCAAAGTGAGCGAAAAATTCTCGACTGTCACTTGCTCGAACTGCCTCTCGCGATGTGGTCCGAGTGGACTAAGTGGGTTGAGTATAAGAGAGTGGACGTGTCAGAGTTGTGGAGCGGTTCATGATCGCGACATCAACTCTGCCATCTATATTCTCCGTTCCGGGCGTGGAACGCTGAGGGAGGAATCGACTTCAAATTCTCCCAAGGGAAGCGCCGACTATAACGCGACGAGCGTTTAGCTGGCGAGGACGTCACTAGGATATCGTAAGCCTCCACGTGCGACACGCATAACACAATAAAGGAGATCTCAAGTGGGCAAGCGATTGGCTCTTATCACCGGCGCCTCAGCTGGAATTGGCGCAGAATTGGCTAAGCAAATGGCAGAGCGCGGCTACGATCTCGCTCTTATAGCTCGTCGCCGACCGCTACTCGAGGAATTGGCCGAAACGCTGAAGCCGACAGGGGTCCGCGTCGGTATTTATCCCGCTGATGTAGTCAATGCTGACGATATCAAAGCGGCCATTGACGCTGTTGAAAAAGAGATGGGGCCTATTGATATCTGCGTAGCGAACGCCGGTGTCGCTATGGATATGTCTGTCCGCAAGTTTGATGTGAAAAAGGCTAGGGAGGTTTACGACGTCAACGTTATCGGTCTCATGCAAACTATTGCGGCCGTACTACCCCATATGATCGAGCGCAGGACCGGAGAGATCGTCGGTGTTTCGAGCCTAGCTTCCTATTTGACAGCTCCCCGTGTCTATCCCTACTGCGCAAGCAAGGCCGCTGTTTCGGCCCACTTGGAAGGACTCCGCGTTGAGCTCATGTCCTATGGCATCAAGGTCACTACCGTGTGTCCGGGTTTTATCAAGACTCCGATGACAGATGGAGCGAAGCTAAAAATGCCCTTCATCATGGAACTCGATGAAGCCGTTCGTTACATGCTCGACAAGCTCGAAAAAGGGCGCGATCAGGTGATCAACTACCCCTGGAGTCTCTACACGATCATCAGAGGCCTGAACCTCTTACCGCTTAGTCTGAAACGCCAGCTCTTCGCTAGGGGAACTGCCCGCGGGCCGTCCCATAGCACTCGGTAATTCTACTCTGACGGACAAATGGCGATCGAAGCTCGGACAGCTGAGCTTCTCCTCCCTGGATCTGCGATCAAATGCTATTGCTGGATTTCCATTTGCCGTAGCTGTTTTCAAGCCACTAAAATCTATTTTACTCAATCAGGTACTAACGCCCTTTGAGCTAAGGTATTTTGCCATATCGGCGAGTTTTACTCCGTTTGGACCCACATTGAACGCGCTTACAATCTCGTCCAAGCGCTGCTGGGGCACAAGCAGATTTTTATGACCGCTGACCTATTTGGCAATTTGAAGGGCGGCGGATGTGGAGTATTTGTCGCCATATGGGTTCTAACCGAGAGACTTTTCAACAAACTCCATTAGCCTCTTTACAGCAATTTCAAAGGTTCACCCTTGGAGAGTGAAGTGGACCCTAACTCGCGCACAGGGCGAGTTTATCATTTTTACAGACCAGCTGTGACTTCTGAGGATGCAACAAGCACAAAAACGACACCGTCATCGGCCTTATAATTTGCAATGTATTCAGTAGCCTTTTTCTTTGATCTTACGCAGTAAACCTTAAAATCTTCAAGCGGACCCTCCCGATTTATATACCAGCTGTCATATGTACTTTCGTAGGACTTCTTTTCTTTGTTGAATCGCATGACATCGCCGCCCAAAAAAGCAAAGCTATTAGCTGACGGGCTATCCAGAAAGCCTAACACATCTTCTTTTTTCCAGGCAAAAATACCACTTTCTGCGTTAACAACTAATTTCTTCAAAAGGAAGTCTTCAGGAAAATTCTTGTTCATTTCTACCTCATTGGCTCAAATTTACGATGATTAATTGAGCCATTGGGCTCAATTATCCATTCAAAATTGCCTTTCCTGCCCAGATACTCGCCTTCCAGTTCAATTCTGGTCCTTTTGATACCATCACCTCCTGTTATTTCGGTCTTCTTTCCTAGGCCTGCAAAATTGTCAACCTCACCTGGAAATCCATGAAATTGATCTGCTTGCATCTGGGCTCTAACTTTATCGGTATACTTTTTATCAGTTAACGGATTGTGCTTGAATCTATCGGCATCCAATTTCCTTAGATCAATGCCGTTATTCTTCGCAGAGTCCAGAATCTTCTCAGCTCGCTTAGTTATTCCGAGCATTGAAGAAGCTTCTTCAGACCTCCCTACACTCTTCGACAGAATGCGGCTAATTTTACCGGCTTTTCCAGCGACGGCAAGCTTGCTACCCACCCCAGCGGTAAAAACTCCAAAGACGGCCATACTCCTCTCAAAATTTGTGAGCTTTCGTCCATCTACCAATCCATAACCAGACGTGGCTTCATAGATATCCTTCCCCCAGCCAACGACAGGGGTAACAGAGATAGCAATGTCAGCAGCCGCCATACCAAATTCAAAGAGCTGACTACCCTCTCGAAAATTGCCGGCTCTGAAACTTGCTTCAGATTCGTCAATCGCGTTATCCGAGACAGAAATGAGCTTTTTCCTAGCCGTATAATCTCGATGGGATCGGTATGCTTCGACTTTGCTTGCCGCATAGTCGAGATATCTGCGACCCTGATCTATAATGGCTTTCTCGGCGTATATGCTCTCGTTGTTCCGGTCGTTGCCCGGTTCAAAGGCCTCATCCCTTACTTCCGGCACCTGTGCTAAGATCGAGCGAACCTGCTCATTATAAGTGCTTCTGAATTTTTCGAGATTCTGAATCAGATTGTCGCCATCTGCTGCTGCCACCGAGTTTTGCAAAGATGCTAAAGATGCTTGGAGAGTCTCGCGATTGGCGTCAATAGATCGCCTATATACTTCGGCCTGCGCCCATAAATCCTTTGCTTGCGACAGCAGCTTTTTGGCTTCTCGGGCTTTTCTTCGCCTCTCAGCATTTTTTCCATTTATCTCATCACGCAGCTTGCCCCAGGCCTTCGAAGTTTCTTTACCCAAAGAAGTAAGGACATCCCCTATTGCAGCGCCACTGGAATCTTCTCCTCCACCAGCAGTTGCCGCTTCGCCTGAGCTGGATCCACTAGAGGCACTCTCTTCGCAGTCACCGATACAACCAGTTTCAACATCAGAGCCCGATCCAATGGAACTACCCGTAGCGGTACTTGGATTGGCACCTGGACTGCTACCCGGAGGCTGATCGAAGCATTCCAGCGGCACATTGAACCCTTTGCAAGGGTCGGGACGATCGGTAATCGTAGCTTCAATATAGTAGTTTTCACCTCGCTTATACTTCGCCGAATCATCCTGATAACGGCTGCCGCATGAAAACAACAAAAAGTTCCACAGTACGAGCAGTGAAAATTTTAACTTATTCATATCTTCACCATGCAATTTTTGGTGGCGTTCATGTAAAGACCTTCAACGGATCGGTAAGATTCAACTGTTTGAACTCGTTCCGCACGCCGAATATAGTTCTGCAGGCGGGCAACACACGCCGGCGTGTATTTTTCAGCGATATCAAGGCGACGAGATGCCAACATCTTTTGAGAGCTTAGGAAACCCTTCCAACCCTTGGCTTCGACTCGATCTACTTTAGACTTAAGATTGTTGATTACAGAATCCAGTCGTTCTAAGTAGGGTTTGCCGACATCAGTATAGGAGCCGCTCACTAGTCTTATTCTATCCCTAAAATCTTTTGCCGCGATGAGATCAGCAGCATACAGGCGGCGAGATGATTCGAATTGAAGGTAGGTGGTCTCAAGGTGGTTGCGATCTCGGTCCTCACTGATCGAAGTAAACCAGAGCTCAAAAGAAGTTGAAAGCCTATGGACGTGAATTATCGCTGCTATTTTGCCGCTAAGGCCAGATAGGTCGCGTTTCAGAGAGAGGCGATAAGCATCTTCCAAATCGGAACGTACAGCTGCATAGGCAAATTTTATAAGGTTTTCTCGCTTGCTACGGGCGCTCTGAACCATCGCGTGGATCTTATCAACATCGGCGATAAATTCCTGAACTGATGCTTGGACTCGTGCTGCCACGATATTGGTGCGGGCCATTTCACAATCTGGGCCAGCTAGCCAGAGAGCTTCAGCTTTGGAAGCTTCGAAAGATTTTAGGAGATCGTCCCGCGCTTGTTCTATGAAGGATAGGAGAGCATATTCGCGAGTGCTAAGTGATCGGAGGAGATCGATGCCTGTGTGATAACCTCGATCAATACTGGCAATTTGGTCCCTAATCTTTTGGCGATCGGCAGAAGGGTTGGGGGAAGAATCTTTTACAAACTTCTCAATGGCCTGCAGGGACTTGTAATAATCAAGTTCAAGGGCTCGAAAGTTTCGCCACACATTATAGTCGACAGCACCACTATAGGATCTGCCCGCGGCCAAGGCACTTACCAACAGTGGAGTAGGGCTTTCTTGGGGGCGAAATTTTCGTAAGAGATCTGATGTAGTAGCTGTGAGCAAATTTGCACGGGTTAAGCACTGGTCAATTCTTTTTATTTTTGGAATGCATTGGCTTCTGAGGTTTTCCAAGCTTGCTCTGACGATAGCCAGATTGTTGCCGTCGGGCTTTGGGACGATACACTCTTTTAATTCTTGGCCTATGGCAAGGCCCGTATTCAGGAATAAAAGAAAAAAGATGAAAAAAGCACGCATGCAGGGTTCCTATTCTCGTGAAGATCAATTTTAACTATTCAGCGACTCTGGAGATTTCTTCTTTGAGTCTGCTCAGTTTTTCTCTAGCCTTAGGGTTTTGCCTTGCGACCTGATCGTTCAAAAGGAGCCCAATTTCTTCTTCCTTATTTTGAAACCAACTCAATAAACTATCGTGGGAAATCTTTAGGCTACAGTTCTGCTTAAAGCGTTTGAAACGTCCTTCGGCTATATTTGCAGGGTTTTGGAGCGAGGAGAGAGTTGTTCGATTGAAAGCCTCACAATCGAGGCGCTCAAGAGTCACCTTAACTTGTACTTCACTCATATTTATATTTTGACAGGAGACCTGCACATCTGACCTTTCATATCCAAAGATCAAGAAAAATTTCTCATTCAAGTCAATGGCGACTTGCTCGTAAAGTGGATCAGCACTGTACTTGTCAATCAGGCACGCAAGCGCCTTTTCGTTTCTTAGGCGAGAAAAAAGTTCACCCTGGCGGATTGGTAAAACGCTAGCGTAGGTATCCAGGCTCGATTTGGTCTCGTAAATATAGGCCTCAACCTGCTCGGGAGTCTTATAGAAACTACAGCTTTTATACTGCGCATTACCAAATTCTGGATGTTGGCATTCTCGGTAGAGTTCAACGCCATGTTGTGGATGCCTGCAAGCCTGATAAGCAATCACACCAAAATCTGGATGCTCACAAGACTTTGGTTCTTGACCTACACATGTGCGGTGTATTCTTCCACCAGGCCCGGTAATAAGTTCGCCATTTCTACCTTTGGGCTGGACCATTTTGCAAGCCGTACCACAGCGATTTGCGTCAGCACGTACATTGAATCTTGCTGGAGGACAGACAGGACTCTCTTTACTGAAATAGATATCGGCTCCGCAGATTGGATCGCGCCTGGCTTGATAATTCTCGACTCCACATAATTGATGCCTTGCGGTCTGTAGTTCGAAGCTCATGGCAGCTTCAGACAAGATGCAAAGAATTATCGACATGATCTGGAAAAAGGTTCTCATCGGATAGGCTCTCCTCAAGCATCGAATAGAACTTAGAGTATCGTTAAGCGGCGTATACGTTTGAGGAAAGCCTTAGTCAACAAGGATTTGGTCATTTATACGCGCCTAAGAAAAAATTTACTTTGCGTGTGAGCTGGGGGAGTATGATGTGGACTTGTCTTGCGAAAATAATGCTTAAAAGTCTGCTGCCTTTAACTTATGTTTCTTTGTGATGCACGGACTGAGATTGCTGTGTTTTCCTTGCAAAGCTATTCCAAATAGTCAGGCCGACGGAATCAGCCCTTTATTTGCAGGCCCGCCAAGCAAGCTGAGCTTATCGGTTTTTGTGAGAAGGATCGGATTGGGCGTAGGAGAGACCAACCTTCGAGATCCCGATTGGCAGGAGGATCAAGTGTGCGGACACCGTGGGCATCAAAATTTTCGCAGCCTGCTAAGGAGACAGGCCTTCAATAAAAGGGGCCTAATTCTGTACGACAAGGCTGCTGAGGCAGAACTTGGACATCGTTACAGGCCAGCTTGACGGAAAAATCCTTGGGATCGTCTCCGTCCTGAAGCCAGGCTATATCGACAAGTTCACCGCTGAAGCAGCCTTTTTTGTCGAAAGGAGAAACTTTGAGTGCTTTAGGGGGCCAGGGTCGCAGATTAGGACAGACCGATGGGCTTTGCTCGAGGGAAAAAAAAATGCCGCCACCTGCTGCGTTAGAGACGATGTAGCGACCGTAGGGAAATGCCTCGCTAATAGGCGAAGCTCCGAAGGAATCGTAGGCCGTTTGCTTCCCTAGTTTGCCATCTTTGCAGGCGCCAGCCTTGAAGGACGTCAGCCGTTTCACCTGCGTCGCCGCATCAGTCTCATAGCCGAGAGTATAGACGGTCGCGGAAGTATCGAGCTGACGGCAAAAAATAGTTCCGGCCATAGCTTGGGCTTCAAAGAGGAAGAGAGGCAGCAGGACCAGGGCCAAAGGTCGACGTAGCATTGTTCTTTTCCCTAGAGGGCATCGAGGCGCAGGAGTTGGTGATCATTTAAAGAGTCCTGCATCGTATGGCAGCTTAGACTGCAGTTTGCAAGATATTTGCTCGCTCGACCAATAGCGACTATAAAGGCTTAGGAGCTCTGGAAATAGAGCTCGGTTCAAAAGTTTGAAAATGCAAAGGAGTTATGATGCGTCAAAGATCAGCTTTAGCTCTCATCGTCTTAGGTACTAGCCTAACCGCGTCCCTGGCATGGGCCAATAATATGGATAAAATGATGGCGGACGCGAAGGTCGCCGCAGCCGGCAAGGGCACTATGGGTCCTTTCGCTGAAGCGACATTGGAAGCCAAGAGTGGCTCTAAAGTCGCCGGAACCGTGCTCTTCAGCAAGACCGATAAAGGTCTGCAGGTAAAGGCGAGCGTTAGCGGTGCAAGTCCAGGAGCGCATGGTATTCACATACATGACAAGGGCGACTGTAGTTCGCCAGACGGAAAATCAGCGGGCGATCACTTCAATCCGACGAAAGCCCCGCATGCTGGCCCCGATCAAGCGACTCGTCACGGCGGTGACCTCGGAAATATTACGGTTAACAGCGACGGCAAGGGCCAGATGACTATGGACCTCCCTCCTGTTGCAGGTATGAGCGACTGGGGAACGATTGTTGGTAAAAGCGTTGTTCTCCATGAGAAAGCCGATGACCTCAAGACCCAGCCTGCGGGTGATGCAGGCCCCCGTATCGGCTGTGGAGTTATAGCTGCGGTCAAAGCTAAGAAAGCGACGCACTAATTTCTTGCAAGTAAACAGCTGAAATGAAAAGATAATAGTATGGGGGGTTTCGGAACCTGAGCTCAACTCAATAATCGAGTCCGATATTCCGATAAGCCTAGAGGCTAGCAGGAAAAGACCTGAGGAGCACGAGTATGGACACTGTCGAAGATACTTCAGACGTACAGAATGTCGAAACAGGAGGCTCAGATCCGGATACCGATAAAGATTATGCCTCGTTCGAAGCAGGCAACCGTCGGCGCCGTATCGTCATTATCACTGCGGCGGTCGTCGTCGGTGTGGTCAGCATCGCTGCTTTGGTGGCAACCATGGGCTCTATCGGTAAAATGAGCGCTCAAGTAGAAGACGCTTTCACAGAAACTCCCGCAGCACCCGCTGAGAAGAGCAAGATCGAAGCATCTGCTGAGAAGACCGAAGCGGAGCCACCTCCGGCCGCTACGGAAGATCCGATTCCCGAGCAGCTTGAACCTTAATCTATGGTCTTGAGGAAAGCCTCTCTCTGCTTGAGGCTTTCTTTCAACTCAAACTCTCAGCCAAAGCATCAATCGCTAGCGAATCCGTGTCGAAAGAAGTCACCAGTCGCAGGAGACCCGTGCGCTGTTCCCAGACGTAGGCTCCGGATTTTTCGGCCAGCACCCGAGCTTTGTCTTCTGGCAATTGCACAAACACTTCGTTCGCTTCAGTAGGGTAGGGGAAGCTCGCCCCTTCGATCTCTGCCAAGCGGCTCCGCAGATAGCGGGCCATACTGTTGGCCCTTTCAGCATTGCGCAGCCAGAGTCCCTCGGCTAGGTAGGGATAGAACTGCGAAGAGAGAAAGCGCATCTTCGAAGCCAGCTGCGCTGCCTGCTTTCTGTAATAAGGAAAGGCACGGGCAAGTTCAGGACGAAAGAAGACCAAAGCCTCCCCCGCCAGTAGACCATTTTTGGTCCCGCCGAAGCTGAGTATATCAACCCCTGCCCGGCTGGTAATATCGGCTAGACTAGAGCCCAAAAAAGCGGCTGCATTCGCTAGACGCGCCCCATCCATATGCACGAGCAGACCTCGTTCATGCGCGCGCTCTGTGAGAGCGCGGACCTCTGCGGGCGTGTAGACCGTTCCGAGCTCACTGGCCTGCGTAATAGAGACCAGGCGTGGCATCACGCGGTGTGGGTCTTGCGGCCGCAAACGCAGGTTTTCTATGGCCTCTGGCTGCATCTTACCATTTCGATGCGGGCAGGTGATGATCGTGTTGCCACCGAGCCAAGCAGGGGCCCCGCATTCGTCCTCGACGATGTGAGCGATGTCAGTGGCTAAAACTGCTTCGTAGGAGGCACAGCTGCTGCGTATAGCCAGTGTGTTAGCAGCTGTACCCGTGAAGACGAGAAAGACTTCGAGATCCGCATCGAAGGAGCGACTAAAGAGCTCTTTGAGACCGCTGCTGATAGCGTCGGCTCCATAGGCGGGCTGATGCCCACTATTTGCCGCAGCAATCGCTGCCAGCACTTCGGGATGCACTCCGGATTGATTATCACTGCCGAAACTTTGTTGCATACAGTCCGCTACCTCCTCAGACTATGGACTATCTCCTAGCACTGATCCATGTTGTCCATGAAAATAGGGACGCTCAATATTTTTCAGCTTGAGGACGGCGTTAATGAGGTTCGAGACTGAGATTGGCTTGGTCAGGTAGGTGTCAAAACCCTTTTCGAGGGCATGCCGCGCATCTTCATCCGAGGCATAAGCTGAAAAAGCAGCTACTCTTATCGACTGCCCTATCTGCAGTTCCAGGTGTCGCAAGAGCCGCAAGAGCGTAAAGCCATCCTGCTCGGGCATACCGATATCCGTGAGTACGACGTCAGGGACATGATCTCGGACGATCGTCATCGCCTCACGCACCGATCCCGCCGCATCAACTCTCGCTCCACTCATCATCAGCTGTCGTGCGGTGAGCATGCGGGTACTGGGGTCATCGTCGACCAGCAGAATGCGGAGGTTGTTCAGCGCGTTTTCCAGATTTTCAGTTCTAGCCCCCTCCAGTCCTGGCAGGGTTGGGGCCGAGGCATAGGAACTCGGCAAAGATACCGCGAAAGTTGAACCGAGCCCCACCCCTTTGCTGCTGGCCGTGACAGTGCCGTCGTGTAGCGCCGCTAAATGTTTGACGATGGCTAGGCCTAGACCCAAACCACCGTGACGCCGGGTACTTGAGCTGTCAGCCTGTCGAAATCTTTCAAAAACATGGGGCAGCAGCTCCGGTCGGATCCCGATGCCGGTATCGCTGACGATGATTTCGATTTTTCGATCACTCGTAGATCGAGCCGTAATCTTTACTTGTCCGTCTTTGGGCGTGAATTTAATAGCGTTGTTGATCAAATTCCAAATAATCTGCTCAAGGCGACTAGGATCAGCGTCGATCTTGGGCAGCTGTCCGTTCACTTCGAGCTGCAGATTCACTTGCTTGGAATCAGCCAACGGCTGCAGGGCAGCAACTACGTTCTTGAGAAACATTTGGATGTCGACGACCTGCTTGCTGACCTCTAATTTTCCTGAAATGATGCGCGACACATCCAAGAGGTCATTGACCAGCTGCGTAAGAGTATGCGCACTGCGTTCGACGACCGTGAGTCCTTCGATAACCCGAGGCTCCACAGCTTCCAACTTGACTAATTCGGTCCAACCTAGAATGGAGTTGAGAGGCGTCCGCAGCTCATGCGAGAGAATAGCGAGAAACTCGTCTTTGAGCCTGTTGTTGTCGCGTACTTCCTCATAAAGCATAAGATTCTCTAGGCTTAGAGAAATGTGGCGACCGATCTCGACGAGCTGATTGAGTTCGATATGGGTGAATTTATCGAAGGCTGTGCACTTGAGCAAAGTCAATGCACCTACGACTTCGCCTCGCGCCAATATAGGGACCGAGATGAGCGAGCTGGGTTGTTTACTACCCAAGCTCAGAGCCGCCTGAAACTCTTCGGCAAATTCACTTGCACGGTTTTTTAATGGGCTGATGAGTCGGGCTTGGGCATCGGCTAGCGCGAGGGCTCCAAAAGTCTTTGCCAGCTTGAAATCATCAACGGCACGCAGGACCTCGTCAAACTCGGGTGTTAAGCCGTTTGATCGATAAAGCCTACGAAAAGTTTTAGATGGTTCGATCAGGTCACAGATGGCGATATCTGCAAAGTTTTCGAGGATACGCTCGCAAATCTGCGCGATACTTTGCCTCATATCGAGGTTAGCCGCCAGCGATACGCTAGCATCCGCCAGAAGCCTTTGGCCTTCTTCCCGACGTTTTTGCAGATCGATATCGGTTAGAGTCGCAATCCAGCCCAGCAGTTCCTTGTCGTTGGCGAGTTCAGGCTGAACCTGACAAAGGTGCCAGCGAAAGCTCAACTGTTGCTGGTCTTTGAGCCGAAGTTCGGTTTCTAAAGTCTCTTGACTCAGACAGGCTTTTTGCCAGGCTTGTTTCAGCATTTCTTGATCGTGAGGATGGACTAAAGCCATGAATGAGTCGTCAAAGAGCGACTCAGGCTTCTCACTCCCCGTGAGCTGCGTCCAACGCGGATTTAGGTAGCGAATCGAGCCACCTCCATCCGCTGTGATGATGATTTGCGGGAGAGCCTCGGCAAGGCCGCGAAAATGGCGTTCGCTTTCCTGCTTCAAGGTATCGAGCTTACGTTCCTGTTCGTTTCGCTGAAGTTCGCGGAGCAGAGCTTCCTGTTCTTTAATCATTTCACTTCGTCGATAGAGCTCGACAAATACGGCAACCTTGGCTCGCACCATATCAGGGTCCAGGGGCTTTTGCAGATAGTCGACAGCGCCTACAGCATAGCCTTCCTGCATAAAGCGAAAATCGGTCGCCAGGGCGGTCAGAAAAATGATCGGAATCACAGAGCTTCGACTGCGCTGTCTTACGAGGCGCGCGAGTTCGAAACCATCCATTTCAGGCATCATAACGTCGAGGAGAATAACCGCAAAGTCAGACTGCAGGATATATTTGAGGGCTTCCATACCAGAATTAGCTGTGACGAGATTGTAGGCTGGATCGCTGAGTATGGCCAGTACGCTGCAAATATTCGCAGGCTTATCGTCTACGACCAGAATATTAACTCGTTTTTTCTCTCCAGCAGAAACTGGCATTCCTGTGTAGCCCTCGGTACAGTGATAGGACCCAAACTATCGTCTTACTTTTTATTCTTCAACCACATATGCATGAGACCTAGAAGCTGCTCAGTATCGACAGGTTTCGTAATGTAGTCTGTAGCCCCTGCTGCCAGGCACTTCTCTCTATCTCCCTTCATGGCTTTGGCGGTCAGCGAAATAATCGGTAGAGTACTAAACTCGCTGATTTTCCTGATGCAGGTGGTGGCTTCGAGACCATCCATTTCCGGCATCATCGAGTCCATGAGGACTAAATCGGTATCTGGAATTTCCTGCAATTTTTCAAGAGCAAGCCGGCCATTTTCCGCGTAGTTCACCTTCATGCCGTAGGTTTCAAGGAGACAGGTCATCGTATAAATATTACGCATGTCATCGTCGACAATGAGGATTTTTCTGCCCTTGAAATCAACGTTGTCGGGGAGTCGATAAATCTCAGGACTCGGCTCTTCCTTGGCGACCAAAGTGACCGAAGTATCGGCTCCGGCGTAGGTCTGAGGAATGTAGAGATGGAATACGCTACCTTTGCCGTAGGTGCTCTCTACTTCAATGACACCCCCTAGCAGACGAGCAATCTCGCGACTGATGGTGAGTCCGAGGCCGGTGCCGCCGTACTTCCTATTGGTAGTACCATCGGCTTGCTGGAACGCTTCAAAGATAAGCTTCTGCTTGTCTTTCGGAATGCCTATGCCGGTGTCGCGGACTGAAAAGCGCAGGATAGGCGAACTCGAACGGACAATCCCGGCCGGTGCGCTGTCTCCGGCCAAAGCCATGCTGAGGGTCACGCGGCCGCGGTTGGTGAACTTAAACGCGTTAGAAAGCAGATTTTTGAGGATCTGCTGGAGTCGATTGAGGTCGCTAAACATACTTGCCGGCGTGTTCTGCGCGACTTCGATGTTGAAGTTGAGCGACTTGTGTTCGGCGACTGGGCGGAAGGTCTGCTCGAGCATTTCCTGTACTTCGTAGAGTTCGAAGGAACTGGGATGAATCGGCATCTTCCCAGCCTCCACTTTCGAGAGATCGAGAATTTCATTGATCAGAGCAAGGAGGTCGTTGCCTGCGGCATGGATCGTTGCTGCGTATTTGACCTGCTCAAGGCTGAGGTTATTGTCCTTATTGTCCGATAGCATACGCGAGAGGATCAACAGGCTGTTGAGCGGTGTCCGCAGCTCGTGGGACATGTTGGCGAGGAATTCAGATTTATACTTGGAAATAAGCGAGAGCTGCTCGGCCTTCTCCTCGAGGGAGAGAGAAGCCAGCTCGACTTCGTGGTTCTTGATCTCGAGCAGCTTGGCCTTCTCTTCCAGTTCGGTGGCCTGGGCTTCGAGTTCGACGTTCGAACGCTTCAGCTCTTGGAGCAGTTCTTCTGTCCGCATGGACGAGGAGATCATGTTGAGGACGACGCCGATGGAATCCATCAGCTGATCGAGGAAGTTGAGGTAGTTGAGCGAGAAAGGATGAAAGGACGCGAGCTCGATGACAGCCTTGACCTCGCCCTCAAAGAGGACGGGCATCACTACGACGTTCGCCGGGCGGGCTTCGCCCAGGGCCGAGCTGATGTAAACGTAGTCGTTAGGTACGCGGCGCAGCAGGATGCGTTTTTTCTCGAAGGCGCACTGTCCGACCAAACCCTGCTTGAGCTGATACTTGTTCGACAGATTCCTTCGCTCGTCAAAGGCATAGCTGGCGATGAGGTTCAGTGTCGGTTCGTTGAGGTCTTGTTCTATCATGAAGAAGGCACCGAGCTGCGCGTCGACCAGCGGGGTCAGCTCGGACATGATCAGCTGGGCTACAGCGGTGATGCTGCGCTGCCCCTGCATCATGCTCGAGAACTTGGCCAGGTTGGTTTTGAGCCAGTCTTGCTCCGTGTTTTTCTGCGTAGTGTCCTTAAGATTTGAAATCATCTGGTTGATATTGTCTTTGAGCGCCGCAACTTCGCCCTGCGCTTCGACCGTAATCGAGCGCGTCAGGTCACCTTTGGTTACAGCCGTGGAAACTTCGGCGATGGCGCGGATCTGTGAGGTCAGTGCTGACGCAAGCTGGTTCACGTTATCGGTCAAGTCCTTCCAGGTACCCGATGCTCCTGGTACGTTTGCCTGCCCGCCGAGTTTGCCCTCTATACCTACCTCGCGTGCAACGCCTGTTACCTGATCGGCAAAAGTCCGGAGCGTATCGGTCATGGAGTTGATCGTTTCGGCGAGGGCCGCTACCTCACCCTTGGCTTCAAGGACGAACTTCTGACTGAGATCCCCGTTGGCTACCGCCGTCACGACTTTGATAATACCCCGCACCTGCTTGGTGAGGTTGGAGGCCATGAAGTTTACGTTGTCCGTCAAGTCCTTCCAGGTGCCGGCTACACCGGGCACGTAGGCCTGGGCGCCGAGCTTTCCTTCGATACCTACCTCCCTTGCAACCGTGGTTACCTGGTCGGCAAAAGTACCGAGCGTATCGATCATGGAATTGATCGTTTCCGCGAGGGCCGCCACCTCGCCTTTGGCCTCGAGGAAGAGTTTGCGATTGAGATCCCCGTTGGCTACCGCTGTCACGACTTTGATGATACCCCGCACCTGCTTGGTGAGGTTGGAGGCCATGAAGTTTACGTTGTCGGTGAGATCCTTCCAAACCCCCGAAACTCCTTTCACCTCAGCCTGCCCGCCGAGTTTTCCTTCGGTACCTACTTCTTTAGCAACCCGGGTAACCTCCGCAGCAAAGGAGTTGAGCTGATCCACCATCTTATTGATTACATCTTTGATCTGGAGAATCTCGCCGCGCACCTCGACCGTAATCTTCTGGGTCAAGTCACCGTTGGCGATCGCGGTCGCGACCTTGGAAACGTCGCGGAGCTGGACCGTCAGGTTCCCGGCGAGGACGTTCACGTTATCAGTGAGATCCTTCCAAACCCCCGAAACCCCTTTTACATCGGCCTGTCCACCGAGTCGTCCTTCGGTACCTACCTCTTTCGCCACCCGCGTTACTTCCGCGGCGAAAGAGTTGAGCTGATCCACCATCGTGTTGATAGTGTTTTTAAGCTCGAGGATTTCGCCTCGCGCATCGACCGTAATCGTCTGGGATAAATCGCCTCGCGCCACCGCCGTGGTTACCTTGGCTATGTTTCGGACCTGGTTGGTGAGGTTACCGGCGAGTACGTTCACGTTATCGGTCAGGTCTTTCCAAACCCCTGAAACCCCTTTTACATCAGCCTGCCCACCGAGTCGCCCTTCGGTACCTACCTCTTTCGCCACGCGCGTTACTTCTGCCGCGAAGGATCGGAGCGTATCCACCATGATGTTGATGGTATTCTTGAGCTCAAAAATCTCGCCCTTGGCATCGACCGTAATCTTCTGCGACAAGTCGCCATTCGCCACAGCCGTCGTAACCTTGGCTATGTTCCTCACCTGAGCCGTGAGGTTCCCGGCAAGACCGTTTACATTATCCGTCAAGTCTTTCCAGGTGCCGGAGACCCCCTTCACATCCGCCTGCCCTCCGAGCTTACCCTCGGTTCCTACCTCCTTGGCCACTCGCGTAACTTCCGCGGCGAAGGAGTTGAGCTGATCCACCATCTTGTTGATCACATCTTTGATCTGGAGAATCTCACCTCGCACTTCAACCGTAATCTTCTGGGTCAAGTCACCGTTGGCGATCGCCGTCGCGACCTTGGAAACGTCGCGGAGCTGAACGGTCAGGTTTCCGGCGAGGACGTTCACATTATCCGTCAGATCTTTCCAAACCCCGGAAACGCCCTTAACATCGGCTTGCCCACCGAGTTTTCCTTCGGTACCCACCTCTTTCGCTACCCGCGTAACTTCTGCGGCGAAGGAGTTGAGCTGATCCACCATCGTGTTGATCGTATTCTTGAGTTCGTAGATTTCGCCCTTAGCATCGACCGTAATCTTCTGCGACAAGTCACCCTTGGCCACGGCCGTGGTTACCTTGGCGATGTTTCGAACCTGGTTGGTGAGGTTACCCGCCAGGACGTTTACGTTGTCGGTGAGATCTTTCCAGGTACCGGAAACCCCTTTTACATCAGCCTGCCCACCGAGTTTACCTTCGGTACCTACTTCTTTAGCAACCCGCGTAACCTCGGCAGCGAAGGAGTTGAGCTGATCCACCATTGTATTGATCGTATTCTTCAGCTCCCGGATTTCGCCTTTTGCTTCGACCGTAATTTTCTGCGACAAGTCACCCTTGGCCACCGCTGTCGTTACCTTGGCGATGTTTCGAACCTGGTCAGTGAGGTTGGCTGCGAGACCGTTCACATTATCGGTGAGATCTTTCCAGGTTCCGGACACCCCCTTGACGTCGGCCTGCCCACCGAGTTTTCCTTCGGTACCTACTTCTTTTGCAACCCGGGTAACCTCGGCCGCGAAGTTTCGGAGCGTGTCCACCATCGTGTTGATCGTGTTTTTAAGCTCGAAGATCTCACCACGGGCATCGACTGTAATCTTCTGCGACAAGTCGCCGTTGGCGACCGCTGTCGTTACCTTGGCAATATTTCGAACCTGGCCGGTCAGGTTTCCGGCGAGGACGTTTACGTTATCGGTGAGATCTTTCCAAACCCCAGAAACCCCTTTAACATCAGCCTGTCCACCCAGTCGTCCTTCGGTACCTACCTCTTTCGCAACGCGCGTAACCTCTGCAGCAAACGAGTTGAGCTGATCCACCATCGTATTGATCGTATTCTTCAGTTCGTAGACTTCTCCGCGTGCATCGACCGTAATCTTCTGGGACAAATCGCCTTTCGCTACCGCTGTTGTTACCTTGGCAATGTTACGAACTTGGTTGGTGAGGTTACCGGCGAGGACGTTGACGTTATCGGTAAGGTCGCGCCAAATACCGGAGGCGCCTCGCACATCAGCTTGGCCACCGAGTTTACCTTCGGTACCTACTTCTTTTGCCACCCGCGTAACTTCTGAAGCGAAAAAGTTGAGCTGATCCACCATCTCATTCACCGTCGTCCCAATCCGAAAAAATTCACCTTGCAGGGGACGGCTGTCGATTTCCAGGGACATCTTCTGCGAAAGGTCACCCTTCGCCACTGAGGTGATAACCCGCGCGATCTCGTTGGTGGGCTGCACCAACTCGCCGATGAGAGAGTTGACCGAATCAACGCAGGTGGCCCAGCCGCCGCGCACCGGCCCGATCGAGGCGCGCTCAGTCATGCGCCCTTCTTGGCCAACAATTTTAGCGACTCGGGCAAATTCATTGCTCATCGTTTCGTTAGCTTCAATGATGTCGTTGAGAACTTCGGCTACTTCGCTTAAGACGCCAAAGCGATCATCAATTTCAAGACGCACAGTAAAATCACCCTGCCGCATAAGCCGAACGGTCTTGAGCAGACTACGCATCTGCTGCCGTAATTCGGCAGGGTCAACCTCGTTATTTACGCTTTCTCGCGTTAGAACTGACGCGGGAGTGAATTGCTTTTCGCTGCGTCTCGTTTTGTCGTAATTTTGATGGCGGCGATCTCTAGAGCTCTGCTTCCCAGCCAGTTTTTCTTTAGATGGCATATCGAGATTGCTGTCTTGGTTGCGCATAGACAAAAGCTCCAGAGTAGTCGAGATCAAGTGATTGCAGGCAATAGAGTAGTGAGCCTCTTAGGCATTCTTTCGCTCAACACTCCATTGCCTTTGCACTGGGTTAATCTATCAGGCCGGTCATTTGGATGAAATCAGAAATAAAGCGTGAAGTGGATAAGCTTAAGCGAAATCTTCTTCGCATAAATAGACAAGCAATTGGAGGAGGGACCTCTTTGTAGGGGAAAGAGCTGTTGAAATAAGCTCACTCCCAATTTGACTCCCTCTGAGTAAAAATATGAGCATCGCCAGTTAATTTTTTTCTCACGAAAAACAGTGCGTAATCCTTAACTCGTCTGCAGCGCGGGACTTTTGTGATATAGTCGCGTTGCGATTCCCACGAGGCTTAGTAAAAATATTTTTGACACAATGGCAAGAAGAGACGGACCCAGCAGCTAAATATTCCCAATTTGCTAAAATTTTTAGCAGCAAATGGTCCTTTCTCGTTTGTAATAGTAACGATTCTGAGGGCAGCATGGCTTATTTTGCGAAGACTGACTTGAAGCTCTTACTCATCTCTGAGGACGTAGCTATTATTGCTCAGCTCGAGGAAATGCTGCGAGGAAGCAATCCTTTTGGCGTTGCCGCCCATCTTACTGCGATTGCTTCTGTTGCTGAGTTCAGTCGGGGGACTAGTTCAGATGTGACCATTCTCGACGCCCATATTTGTAAAAGGACTCCGTGCATGGAGGCCTTAAATCATATGCGGCAAGGTGGCTTTTATGGGCCTTCCATTATACTCGGTAGGGATCCCGATCTCGATCTCGCGCAGTTGGCTTACCAATGTGGAGCCCAAGATTTTCTCCCGCTTGACCGCTTGACCCCTGACCTGCTCCTGCGGACTATCCGCTCGGCCATAGAGCAGGCGTGGATGATTCACGAAATTAATAAGCAGCTGCAACTGCGAAGTATCAGTCAAGTTTCTCTGCGAGAAATCGTCGAGAAAAACGCCGATGGGATCATAATCATAAACAAGGGCGGTTCCATTCGCTTCGCTAATCCGGCCGCCGTGGAATTGTTCCGCCTAGGCCCAGCGGAGTTTGAAGAATTGCCATTCGGGCTCCCCCCGACGCTCGATGAAACGGTGGAACTCGAGCTCCTCAACCGCTCCAGCCAACGCACCTTCGTCGAAATGCGCTTTGTCGAAGTACACTGGGAGGCGGAGCTTTGTGTGATGGCCTCTTTGCGCGATATCACGCGGCATAAGATCCTGCAGCTGCAGTTGCGCGAGATGCACGAGGTCTCTTTGCGGGCGAAGGACGACCTGCAGTTCGCCCTCGATGCGGCAGAAGCCGCTAAACGTGCGGCCATGGCCTCGCGGCAGCAGGCTGAGGAAGCTTCGCGCCACAAGTCGGAATTCCTGGCCCGCATGAGTCACGAGATCCGCACGCCGCTCAATGGTGTGATCGGGATGACCAGTCTACTTCTAGAATCCTCCTTGCCTCCTCAGCAGCGATCCAGACCCGCGAGCAGCACATCCGCCGCGATCGCGCCACCAGCAACATCTGCACCGCCCAGGTCCTGCTCGCGATCATGTCGAGCATGTACGCGGTCTATCACGGT
>JBGSTX010000082.1:0-18605 GCA_041736305.1 Oligoflexus sp.
CTTCGGCCTTGCAGATATCCGCGGCCTCAACTGCCTTGGTCCAGACGACGGGATATTCGCAAGGGATATTGGGGTACTCGAATTGGTCGATACAGGCTTTGGCGTCTTCGACTTTTTGCTTGGCGGGATCGTAGAGGGGAGCCATATATTTAGCGCCGCAGATTTTCTCGAATTGCGCATTTTCGTAGCTGATCTTGTCTTTAGCTAACTTGTCGAGGCACTGTTCAGTCGTGATAGGGTGCTTGGTAACCTTAGGATTGCCCTGGCCGAGGACCGCAGAGTTCTTCTTAAACTCCTCGAGTGTCTTCTGGTAAGCCGCTACTTGAGCGGCCCGGTCCTGAGAGAGGGCCTGCCTTGGAAAAAAAGGAGCGCTCGCGAGTGAGAGAACTAGCAGCAAGGGCAGCTTCATCCTAGATTCCTTTCACGTAGTCCGAGAGAAATGCATTCGCGATGATCGCAGCTTTTGAGTATCTTGAAGCTGCTTGCACGCATATTAAAATGTCACCCGGTGTATGTTAAGGAAGGTATATGAAATCTGGTCGTTGTGGTACTGCATTTTTTCTGATTGCTGTCATTTGTGCGGGCTTGTCTAGTCCATTTTTGTATGCCCAGGGAAGACAGGTTGGGGTTCAGACCGGGTTTGACGAGGGTGGGCTTATCGCAGGTGCGAATTTCGATATCGTCGATAGTCCCAGTGAGAACTATGGTGCCTACACGCGTCTCTATTCTAAGAACGACGCTAAGGGTGCGCCGGCTGTCTTTGCCCTCGGCGCGAATTTTCGAGGCCACTACAAAGTGGGGATCTTCGATTACTACCTGGCACCAGGCTTTGGCCTTTTGCATTACAGTGAAAATCGCACCCATCTTCTGCTCGGACCGACGCTGGCCTATGGTCTGGCAGCAGATCTCGATAAGAACGTTGCCTTGGGGATAGAGAACACGAAGATCTACAGCTGGGTCGGCCAAGTGCGGGGGCTGGTGAAAGATAGCTTTTTGGCTACTATTCGCTTCAATTTACCCTAGGGGTTTTCTGGCTTCGCCTTGGATTGATTTTAAAGCCGGGAAAGGATCTGGATTCAGCGGAGAGAGAAAAGATGCATTTTGGTCGCGTTCAGGATGACAAAAATCTGGATCTGAGCTTGGTCGAAGATCGACCGCGTACGCGCGGATTCCTCGGTTTAGGCCACCAAGGTCGCAGGTTGATCTATCCTGGAGCCTCTATCTGGGCTGATAAAGACTGGGTAGGAACGCTTTATCCAAGCGGCACCCGTTCCGCCGATTACCTGCGCATCTACGCTGAGCACTATGCGAGCGTGGAAAGTAATGGAAGCTTCTATCATCTGCCGAGCTCGCAACAGATTAGGCACTGGCGTAGCCAGGTGGGTGCGGAATTTCGCTTTTGTCCGAAGGTACCAAAAGAGGTTTCTCACACGCTAGCCAGTGGACTAAACCGACCGCTGCTCCAGGCCTACCTCGACTGCTGCGAGGAATTTGGGGAACACTACGGCATGAGCTTTCTCCAACTCCCAGATGGGTTCGGGCCCGAGATGGGCCGTTCCTTGGAAGTTCTGCTGGCGGCCTGGAGTTCGGAATGGCCTCTGGCTATAGAGTTTCGTCATCCTGGCTGGTTTAAAGACCACATGCTGCTCGACCCTCTGATCAATCTGCTCTATCGCTATAAAGTCTCGGCAGTCATCACTGACACGCCAGGTCGGCGCGATGTTCTGCACCTTTCGCTCACAGCCCCCTCGCTCATCGTGCGTTTCCAGGGCTGCTTTCCTTCGCCTAAAGATGATCGACGCCTATCTGCTTGGGCTGACCGGCTCCATGAGTGGGCCCAGTCTGGCCTCGATGCCCTCTACTTTTTTGTCCACCAGGAGCGGCACGCCGCGATTCCTGCGGGCGTCGACTATATGGTCAGAGCTCTCTTGGAGCGCCAAGCTCCCGGGCTCATGCTCCCCGCTCGTCGCGAACAGACGAGCGATGAGGAAGCGAGCCACGACGGACTTTGGATTTGACAAGTCCCGTCCCGTCGGGTCAGAGAGCAAAGAGGGGATAGTACCTTACGAAGGAGCTCCCGGTCGCTCAGCTTCCTGCCCCTGCTGGCGCATGCTTTGTTCGTAGAGCTGATCGAAGTTAATGGGAGCTAGGATCAGCGGAGGGAAGCTGCCTTTGAGGCAGAGACTGTCGACGGTTTCCCGCAGATAGGGAAAGAGTATATTTAAGCAGAAGGTTCCTGCCAGGCGGCGCAGCGCCTCGCCTTCTATTCCCTTGATCGTGAAAATTCCGGCTTGCTCGACTTCAATAACGAAGGCGGGTTTATCGGCATTCTTGCTGGTGATCGTCATTTCCAGCGCTACCTCGTAGACGCTGTCGGCGATACGGCGATGTCGGGTCTGCATTTCAACGTTGACCTGCGGTTTCCAGGCTTGGCCGAAGGTTTCTATGGGATTGGGCGACTCGAAGGAAAGGTCTTTGATATATATGCGCTGCAAAGAAACCTGAATCTGATCCTGCTCTGACATTAGAGGCTCCTGGATGTCGGTATGATGGGGCCGCGGTGCGGACGTCTCGTATCAGTGGGAGGTCACGTTAGCTGAACTCTCATGCAGATACCAGTTTTTTTTCCAGTTCGCCGCCGTCTGCACAAGTCCGCTCTCGGCAGCCCCTAGCGCGAGGTTCAGCTCGCTGGCGAAGCCGTCTCGGCTCAGCCTGACGCAGGATTTTCTGCTCTTTCAAGTCGCAAGTTTCGCCCCGCTTCTTTTATATTGCCTATGGGCTTTCATTTCCAACGCAAGTTTGTGGTTTGTTCGCCCGACAAAAGACTTCATACGCCAAAACTTGTAGCCGTTTTTGGGATATCGTACTCTGTAGAGACTGCGATCGAGGGCAGAAGAGCAGTAGCATCTAAGGAGACGCCGATGCGAAAAATTTCGTTAATACTCTGGTTTTCTTGCATCCTGACTTCCTGTGCGTTCAAGAACATGATTTACCAGCACCTCGATACTGTGGTCATGTATCAGATCGATAGCTATCTCGATCTCCGCTCCGATCAAGAAAAGGCCATCGAAGGGCCCGTTCAAGAAACCGTCGAGTGGATCAAAAAAGAAAAGCTGAAAGAGGTCGTGGCTCTTGTCGATAAGCTCGCCGAAGCCGCTGGTAAACGGGCCATCGACGCGACGCTAATCGACGAGGTCTTTCAAAGGTTCGGTCTTTGGCGAGCAGAACTCACCGCTAAGCTAGCCAAGCCCGCGGCGAAGCTCGTTCAGTCACTCGACGAACGCCAGATCGGTTATCTCGAGAAAAAGCTGCGAAAGAGCAATCGAAAGCTCGAGGATCTGCTGGGAGAAAAACCCGCCGATTTCCAAGAAGAGCTCGATGACTATAGTGACGATCAGATGAAGCGCTTCAAGAGCTGGTATGGGCGTTTCTCTCCTGAACAAAAGGCGATCTATATCCAAAGCATCCGCCCGGACCGCGCGCGCATCGAACAGCAGCTCGCCATCCGCAAAGATTCGCAAGACGCCTGGCTCAAGATCATCAGAGAACGCAATGAAGAGAAGACCCTCAAAGTTATCGAGAGCTGGGGAAAGTCCGACCCCGGGGAGGGATTAAACGCCAAACAGCAGCAGTTTCGGACCGAGTCCCGCCAGCAGTGGCGGGACTTCTGGATAGCTCTTCACAAAAATTTGAGCGAAGAGCAGTGGAAGCAGCTGCAAAAAAAGCTAGAGGAAACTTCGCAGGATCTGACGGGGATCCTACGGAAGCAAGCCGCCTAAAAGCTCCCTCAGTGGGTGGCAGCCTTCGGCACCAATTCATTGACGAGAGGCTTGGCCTTGTAGACTTTATCAAGTGATTCGATGATAGCGCTTGAATGAACCGAGACCGCGCGGTTGAGCTTGGGATCGAAACCATAGCGTCCACCGAGTGACCAAATGTTCCCATCGAAAATCAAGCCGACGATTTCCGCCTTCTGATTGATGACCGGCGATCCTGAATTACCGCCGATGATATCGTTGTTGGAAGCGAAGTTCATAGGGACTTCGCCGCGTACAGCATTGCGGTTTTTGATCCAGCTCGGAGGCAAAGCAAAGGGATCTTCGCCCGTGTGGAGATCATAGACTCCACCGATCTGAGTGATCGCAGGCACCTTCTTATCGCCTTCCACGGTGCCGGCTACGGCTCCGTAGCTCAGGCGGAGGGTAAAGGTGGCGTCAGGATAGATGCTGGTGCCATAGAGGGCAAAGCGAGACTTGGCGATCATCTCGTGGCCTTTGTTGATCTGGCTCGTAATGTCTTCGTCCATGACGCGACGCAGCGAGCGAGCTTCAGGATCGACAGCGAGGGCCAGCATTATCATCGGATCGCGACTGGCTTTAATCGCAGCGGCTCCGCCTTCGAAGAGCTTCTTCCGCTCGGCGACGCTCTTCAACTTGCTGCCTTTGACCAGTTCGGTAGCCAGCTGATCGGGGGATTTCTTGCCCAGAACTTTCTGTACGAAGGGGTCACCTGCGCCGAGGATTTCTCTGAGCTTGGTGAGGCCGAAACTGAGGCGGAGCTTTTCCATTTCATCGTAAATAGGTGCTTCTGAGAAGAGCGATTGCTTCAGCTCGGGAATGCTAGCGTCGACGTATTCGCGGAGACGCTCTTCATTCGGCTTCTTCTGTTCGTCAGAATAGCGAACGAGTCGACGGGCCATTCTAAAGAGATCGCTGTCGAAGCCGCGCGCTCCTTCGATCATGGTGTAGCGATCGGAAATATCGCGCGTCTGCTTCACAGCAGCTGCAATCTTGTCCCAGGCACCCGCATACTGATCCTTCAGTTCTTTTTTGCTGGCGATCTTGGCTCGAAGTTCTTCTTCCTGCTTGACCTTGGCGGCGAAGAAGTTTGCTTCAGCGAGAGCCGCATGCTGACCCTTCATCGCTTTCAGACTGTTTTCAACTCCGAAGAGCATCTCGTTGCTGATCCGCTTGGCTTCAACGCCGCGACGTTGAAATTCGGTGATAATACCCCTTTGCTCAGAAGCATAGGCTATGCGGCGTGGGAGATTGTAGTCGCGATCGAAAGTCAACTCAGCGATTGAGGACTCGCGGCTGGTTCGTCCGGGATGGCCGGAAACGAAGACCAGTTCGCCTTCCTTAGCTCCATCTTGGGAGAAGGGGAAGAAGTTATCCATCTTGATGGGCTTACCCTTATCGTAGATACGAACGAAGGCAAGATCGAGGTTATAGCGTGGAAAGGTGAAGTTGTAAGGATCTCCGCCGAAGAACGCGATCGAGAATTCTGGAGCGAAAACCAATCTAACATCCTGGAAGCGACGATACTGATAAAGAGCGTAGCGACCGCCTTCATAGAGAGTGACGACATCGCAGCGAATGTTCTCGTCTTTTGCGCACTCTTGCTTGATCTTCGCCATCTCGGCTTTTTGGGCCTGTGCGAAGTCCTTGCCTTCTTTGCCCTTGGTCACTTCTTCCATGCGGGGGGTGACATCGGCGATCGACTGGAGCTGGTTGACTTCCATTTCCGGACAACGGCGTTCTTCAGCTCCGGTCTTGGCGTAGAATCCGTCTTTTATGTAGTCATGCTTCGGGTCCGAAAGCTGCTCGATGCAGGAGTGGGCGCAGTGATGGTTGGTCATGACCAACCCTTGAGCAGAAACGAAGCTGGCAGAACAACCTTGAGCCAGTCGTGCCGATGAGAGGCGAACTTTATCAAGCCAAGGCTGCTCAGGTTTGAAATTATAAGTTTTAGCGACCTGATCAGATGGAAAATTATCGAAAGTCCACATACCTTCGTCGGCATGAGCGAAGGAGCTAAAAAGAAGGCTCGCGAGTAGCAGGCTACGCATTATATCTCCGTGGCAAAGGTTCCGCGGTTTTATAGCGTAGAGCTAAGGGATCCGGCAAGACATCCTTGAACAGACTTATGCGTCAAAATAGGCGCGCAATGCTGTAAGTGCGTACATAGCCTATTCGAGAGTGAGAGCTTCGCGCACCTTATTCCATTGCAGAGTCGAAGTTTGCCAATCATATCTAAAATGTTAGCCCGAAATACAGGACACAACCCATCAATCTTATCAGCCGGAATCGAGGAGGATTATGCATGGACAGGCTCGCGAATTTCGCGCGTACGGCTTCTGCTTATTGGTCTTACTTTTTCATGCAAGACGACTGCGCCTAGAGGGGAAGAAGCCTCGGTCAGTGGCACGGAGCTAAGTTCGTCGAAAGAGATCGAGCCTTGGCTGAAGGAAGCGATCGAATTTTCCCGCAAGCAATCGATCTCCTTGATCCAAAAAATCGGTGTCGACAGTTCAAAAATTCCACGTTCAAGCGATCGCGATGGGAGCTTTGGTTCTGGAAGAACCAGTGAGTGCGAAGGGTACGCTCGGATGGACGACTGGGTTTTTCCCAGGTTCGCTTTGGTATATTTACGAGTACTTAAAAAAGCATGGTACGGAGGCAGAGGCGAAGGAAATGCTGGGGATGGCCCGGACTTTTACTGCCAAGTTAAACCCAGTGCAGCACCTCACCAACGATCATGATGTCGGCTTTGTGATGTATTGCAGCTATGGAACCGGTCTGCAGATTACCGGAGATGAGAGCTACAAGCCCGTTCTGCTGCAGACGGCAAGCTCACTTCTCTCACGCCTCAACCCGAACGCAGGAGTGACAAAATCGTGGGACTGGTGGGGTGATAAGAAAAAAGACCTGCCCGTAATCATGGACAATATGATGAATCTTGAACTGCTCTACTGGGCTGCTAGAGAGAGTGGCAATCAAAGTTTCAAGGAAGCTGCCGACTCCCACGCATCGCAGCCCGAGGAATCCCGCCTAGATCGAGGTCAGCAGAGAATTGGCTTCACTTTCACCAGCGCGCTCCTTTCTAAGGTGATGATCATGCTAGGTAGCTCCATACTGCGCGAACTGGCGGCCGTCTTACGCAGCTAGATTGCTCACCTACTTTTGTCTTCTTCGATGGGACCTGTGCCACCTGCCACTTCGTAGTGAAGTTTCTTCTGCGCAGACGTTCATTGAGATCTTATTCAGCTGGCGGAGGTGCCGGCGGCAGTTCTGGGTTGAAGTCACCAGGATTCAATTCCGAGAAGTCAATCTCGGCGGGCTGGCTGCTCTGAGCGTATCCTTCACCCGAGAAGCAGCTCGACATTCCCGACATGCTGGCGGAAGCTTCGGCCATCAGGTCTTTATCGCAGGCCTGGTGCTTGGCGGTCGTTGCGCTATCGGTCGCCGGTGTGACTTTCTTGGACCAGTCGGCCTTCGCACAATCAAAACCTGATAGAGCGGTTGGTGCATAAGTCGCAGGCAAAATGCCTGGCACGTCTTTACTTGTCAGGTGCAGCTCGCCACCTTCAGCAAACTTGCTCGCCGTGCAGTCGGTCAGTAAGCTGTCTTTGTCCACGCAGGCTTGAGTGGAGAAATTCTGGCCGTTACCATCATAGCTATAGAGCACGTTGCCGCTCACGGCATCAAAGGCGCCGACACCCGCATTCTTGAAGGAGAAGGGGTCGCCCTGGCCAAAGTTCATCGTACCGCTTTCAGAAATGGAAACTTTGGAGTATCCCGAGTCTTTGGCAGAGATCGCAAACTTCTGGGCAAAAGAGAAGCCACTGAATCCAAATTTGACTTCCATGTTCATGCCATTGGCATCAGCTTCAGTGAAGTTGGAGTCAAAACCAATGGCGCCATTGAAGGTACCCATGGTGTCATCGCCCGACGAGACATGGATAGTCCCCTTGCTAACCTTGACGGATTTTCCATCTTTGGTAATGGATTTTGAACCAGTGATTTTGAATGCTTGTGACAGTTTCATGTCCGCTGTCGTCTCGCCTTCGCAGATATAGACTGCGATATTGTCCCCGTCGGTGTCATCAGCGTAGATACCGATTTTCGGTATGGTAAAGCCGCCTCCTGTACCAGGACCAGCAGGTCCACCACTGGCTCCCTCCGGAGGAGTCTGCGAGGGATCGCTACCTCCAGGGAACTCGCCACTTGGTCCACCTTCCACACCCGGTGGGGGGGCTTGGAGAGCGAGACCAACAGGCATGTTGCCGATGTCAAGGACGACGGGCGTGTTCCAGGGTATGTTTTTCCCTTCGGCTTCAATGTGGCAAAGCGTACCTGAGATCATTTTAATCTGGGTAACGAGTTGCTTGGCGCTTTCGCGCATCAAGCAGGCTTCCATAGACTTCGCAGCAGTCAGACGAAGTGAACCTGAACCTTCGGTAAGGGCTGGAGGCAAGTCAAGCTTTAACGCTCCAGTCAAACCCAATTCATCTACGCTTGCAGCCTCTACCGAACCCTTGGGCGTTCTGGTAGTGCCAGTCGTAGCGCCGGTGGTGGGATCTGACGAGCTTGAAGACTTACCGCAAGCAACTAAGCCGGCTAGAGTAAGAATCGCGGGGACCATCTTGTATGCGTTCATTAATTGTTCCTTTGTTTTAACGAAATACGCACATATTCTCGGTGCCCCGCAATTCTCCTTAAGTGATTTTTTGCAAGCACATGATAAGAAATAAAATGTTGGCCTTAATTACCTGACACCCCGAACTAGGCGCCGATAGGCCCTACAGCTTTTCCCGCTCTCTAAGTTCGGCCCGCACTCGATTCTGTTCGTGGGTCAAACCCCGCTACGGTGCAGCAATTACTTCAGGGCGCAAACGATTCGGCGCGATGATGCAATGCAAGCACGCCACCTGTAAGGCTCGTTGAACGCTGGGAGTAGGAAATCCAAAAGCATCTTGACGTCTTCCCTGGAGAGATCGGAAAGAAGACCGAGTAAGCCTCAGCAAGAGCCCTGGAGCCCACAAGACCAGGGAAGTGCTGAACGCCCGAAGGCCAGGAATCTCCATCCATAGTCTTAGACTTGGATGGAGAGGTTTAAGCTTGCCTTTTTTCTACGTTGCCAAAGGGCGCCTCAGCCGAACGCTCGAGATGCAGGCTGTGAAGCTCGGTAAAGCACCGAACACCTGCAGGCAGCCGCTCAGCAAGTAAGATGGCGCTCCAGCTTAAAGGTTGTGCTTCGCAAAGAATTCCTTAGCGCAGCTAACGTCTTTGGAGCTGAGTCCCAGGTTCCAGTTGAACCAGCCCTTGGTCGCACAGTAATTCATCACCGAATCCTCGTCATAGCCCGAGCTGCAGGTCCATACTGCAGCACCCTCTCCAGCCTTCGTATAATGATCTTCTTTGTCGTGCTCACAGACAGGCGTCGGAGCATCAGGATGCGTATGCTCGTGAGTAAAACCAAGAATGTGGCCGAACTCGTGAAGTCCGTAATTTCGGGTGCACTCCTTGCGTGCTTCGAGCTCGGACTTCTTACCAAAGCCTAAGAAGCCCTTTCTGCCATTGCAGTCTTTACTGCGCCAATGGCCCTCGTAGGTACGGCGAAGATTGACGACATTCGGACCCGCAGGAGGTGGCCCAATGAACGCGACGTGGGGTGAGGAGTTTGAGTCCGGGCATTGAGGGGAATTGGCGGCACAATCGAAGAAGTTCAGCTGAACCATTGCGTCGAGCATTTCGGAGCAAGGCTTCCAGCCTGCGGTCTTAACGCCTGTTTTAGCTCCCCATTCGCTTTCGACTGCAGCTTTGAATGCCTGGTTGAGTTCATCCACGTCCTCCCAACCTGTCGAGGCTGTCGTCTGCTCAAAGCAGACGGTGATCGGCTTCTTGATGGAATAGCTGCGACCCGGGCCCGAGAACAGCGCAGTATCGCTATCCGTCGGTGTGTATTTAGTTTTGCAGCTAACGAAGATCAAACCCAATGTTATGAGCTGTGGCAAGAGGCGCATGAAGTCATCCTTTCCGAGAAAACATTTACGAGGGCCTTACTTATTTATTTGCAGGAGCTGGTCTATTTCAAGCAGGAGATTTTGCAGATATTCTCCCGCCCCCAGCTCGACCTGCCGCACGATGCCTTCTTGGTCGATCAAGAAGAAGGTCGGAACCGACGAGACGTGGTAGTCGAGGCTGATTTTTCGCTTTGGATCTCTCACTACCGTGAACGCGAAATCTTTCTTGGCAACAAACTCTTGCACATCAGGCAGTTCTTCTTCAGTGAGCGCGAGAACGACGAGATCTTTTCTGTTCTTGGCCAGTTCATGGATAAGAGGGAGGGCAGCGCGGCAGCTAGGGCACCAGGTCGCCCAGAACTCGAGGAGGACGACTCGCCCCTTGAGGCTCTCGCTTTTGATAGTTCTATTGCCGTCTAGTGCTAGGACTTCAAAGGCGGGGGCTGGATTGCCGACGTAAAGCTTCCGCATCATGTCCCGCATATCAGGCTGCACTTCAAGCCTGAGATTTTTCTTCAACTCTTTGCCGTGCCGGACCAAATCAATAGCGAGTGCGGAGCCAACGCCCTTCGCGTGCACGAAATCGATCAGCTGATCTGAGGAGATTATCGGCTTGCCGTCGACGCGCAGGATTTCATCACCGACCTCAAATCCCGCCTTCTCCGCCGGCGTACCTTTGATGACGCCATTGATGAGAACCCCTTTGCTGCCGCGAGCGATACTGATACCGATCCAGGGTTTGCTAGCCTCAAGCGGCTTAGCGGACGCCAAGGGAACTTTGAGAACTAGGAAAAACAACCAGAAAAACGCTGGACGCACGTTCTACCACCTTGCCTTGATCATTTTGAAGAGCTGCCAAAAGGATAGCACATTTTGGAAGCTGCTTAGATCAAGGAAAGTCGACTTACTTGCGGAAACTCATCCCAGGACCCGTCCCTGCGCGAAAGTCTCCCAAGGTGGCGAATAAATTTCTCACTGGCAACTTCGACCGCCATCTGAATAAAAAACTCTTCTGAAGCTATGCGCTCTTTCGGTTAACGAGTTAAATAGACAACGGATAAGCCTCGCACTTCATCAGGAGGAGTAAGAGGAGAAGGATCAAGAAGGCGATGGCCAGAACGAGCGGTTTCCACCTGATAACGATACTCCTTGAGGCTTCCGTTGACGCAAGGACCTTTGGCTGCGAAGGCTTCGAAGGGATTCCCTTGCGCTAAGTTGCCCCAAGAGAAGCGACGCGATTTGGCGTTATCAACATTTACGTTGGGAGCGGGCACATAGGTGAAGAAGTAGGCAATAACTTCGTTATCGACGACGGCGTTGGAAAGCTTAAAACGGTTGGTGGAAATTAGGAGTTTCGAGGCATCACCACTGAGGGCTTCGACAATGCCCTCGGCCCGCAGATCGCTACCGATTTTTATCTCCTGAGACTCAAAGCTGCCGTCGTAGGCAACATGAAAGCGAGTGATAATCTTTTTAATCGTAAAACGGGTTATGGATGGAGTATTACGGTCTAGCTTGATAAACTCCTCGCTGGATCTGGCAGCTGCCAGGTCGGCTGACGGTTATTCATATGATCTTTGTCCGCTTAGATAAAACGAGATCATCTCCGACCTGGGAGAGAGATCAGTCCCAATTCCTCCCACAAATTAATTGGTGGTATCCTTGTGAGAAAATTTTATGAATCAAGTTTATCGGCTTCTTCTCGTGGGGTGTTTTGTTTGCAGCAGTGCTTGTGCTACTAAACAGCAGGATGACTTGCTGCCGACTCCCATTTTTACGGCAGTACCCGAGGTTGATCTCAGCGTCGGCGTTGTGAATGAAGTGGCCCGCACGATCAAAAAAGTCGATATCACGGTGACCCTGCTGGAACAGAGCAGCTGTACAGTCGTTTTTCCTTATAATCTGCTTCGCTTTGAATTGCTGAGCACGGTCGAGCCTGATCTTGTGGTCAAGGCTGTGGAACCCGTTCGGCGTACCTTCAGTTTTATCGAGCGACTGGAGGATAACCAGACCTATGCGGCCCGCATCATCTATCTGCCGCTCGACCGGGAGCTTGTTAAAAAAACATTTATTGCGACCCAGGGCGACCTCGACCTGGGCCTGAGTCTGCCCTGCCGGGACGGTCTGGGGCTACGAGCCCCTAGTCGGTAGCTTATTTTCCGGTCTGATTAAGCAATTGACGTGCGCCATGCCTCAGGGACTAACAGTAATCGTAAGCGTTTGCACGGATGAGTCGTTAACACCATCGGTTACGACAAATGAAACCGTACATGTCCCCACATCACCAGCCTGAGGCGTTCCGCGGAGCCTCATATTCATTCGTGAATTTTGAGCAGATACCCATAAACAGCTATGATCTTTTAAGATTTTGATGGAAAATTTGTCATCCGCATCATTGTCGGTGGCTGAAATCGTACAGAGGTAATTAATATTCGTAGTCGCTGTCGCTGCACAGCTGGAAGTCACCACAGGGGCGTGAATAAGATCGCTGCGCAGAGTGGGAAAGGCATTGGCATTTTCGCGCCAGACGTCAGTAAAGTTAAAATTGGAGAGTGGGAGCTTGGTCTGATCGTAAAAATCACTGAAGGTACCGACGGAACTACCAATCAAATTACCACAATTACCAGCTCCATCATTCGTACACTCAGCGCCCGACCAATAATAACTAGCTCCCGCAAGGCCGTTTGTACTGGTGTCCTCGCCAATCATGATGGAAACGTCATTACCCGCACTATTCCCAATGATATTGCCCGTCGTGAAAAAATTGTTGCCGGACATCGTCGAGAAGCTATAGAAAACACCAATCAGGCCACCCGCTTGAGAAAATTGTCCTGAAATATTAACCGCAGCATAGGATCGATTGACATTCAGACTTGATGAGTCGAGACTTCCTGCAATCCCACCAGCTCTCTCTTGAACTGCCCCATTGCCCGTAATTGTTCCGCGCGCATATGAATCATAGACCGAAAAGCCATTGATCGTAGAGCCTCCCAATCCACCCAAATCAGCTTCGCCGCTGATCGAAACATCCGCAAAAGAACGATAAATTGATTGCCCTTCGCAAGATTGGCCGAGTAGTCCGCCTAGTGCTTGGCCGCCACTTATTGATCCAACAAACGAACTGCGCCGTATCGGTTCATTACATCCAGATCCGTACAGACCACCGATATAATCGCGACCGGTGATCGCACCTCGCACGGTCGTCTTTTGCATGAGACTTGCGTAAGTCCCCCCAAAGATACCACCGAGATCGTCACGCCCAGAAATATTAACATCCAGTTCGGCGTCATAGGCGACGCATTCTTGCCAGCAATAGCCCACTATCCCTCCGCCCAAGTCCTGGCTCAGGCTGACTTGTCCGGAGGCGACGACATGAAAGATCGAAATACTTTGGCCTCCCCCAATATAAAGCCCGACCCCTCTCAGGCCCTCGACAGCTCCGTTAAGGACATCGCTATTCGTTATAGTGGTGTTCGTGGCTTGACCTATCAAAGAGCCGACATACTGAGAGTTTGGAACCGTGATGGAAGAATCTTTAAGGTTCATGCTATCAATCAAAGCTTTGTCCGAAACACCAAATAAACCGATATAATCGCCACTTGAAGCCGTCACGGTCAGGTTGTGGATGGTTTTATTCTGGCCGAAATAGCGCCCCCGAAAAGGATTAGCCACGGTTCCGATCGGCGTAAAATTTTGTTGACTGAGTTCGACATCAGCAGCCTGCTGAAACCACGAACTGAAATCGCTAGTGCGTTGGCTGATCTGGCTCAACTGGGCCGCCGTGCAGATGATATAGGGAGAATTTTGAGTGCCACTCCCAGCCGCATAGGGTGTATTTGTCAGCAGACTACCCCGACAGCCGTCGCTGCTCGGAATCCAGCTCTCACTCACCACCTCTTCACTGACATTGCCAGCCAGATCCACGGCCCGCATCTTCATATAGTACGCTCGATAAGGATCAAGTTCGAGCGCATCAAGCGCAGAACCAGAAGCGAGTACTCTCCAAGGCTCGGCGACTCCATGATCGTCAGCCCGGTGAACTTGAACCTCATAACGAGCGACAGCCGACTCCTGGTCCTGACTTGCTGTCCAGCTTGCAGGCGGGCTTTCACTCGTCCCCGATGGGATGGCTCCAAGCGTAAAGCCCACGGGTGAACTAGTAGGGACCCCGGTGTCACGGATAATTTGCTGAGATTTGCCGTAAGCTGCGTTACCAGCAGCATCCCGCAGGCGCACGCAGATGGCCCAGGGGCCATCGGATGTCATCGTATCAACGCCAGGCACCGAGGCTTCGCTATAGCTCTTGCCCGCGTTACAAACAAGGGCCCCGCCGCTGTCATCAAGCGGCAGAGTATAATCGCTCGTCGTCGCACCCGATGAGACTAGGGCCCAGGCGGCTAGTGTCGAGGTCTTTTCGCTATTATTGATAAAGCCATCGCTCGCGCCATTAGCCCCAGCAAGCGAAGTAAAGACTGGGGCCGCTATGTCGTGAACAATGGTCTGAGATTTGCCATAAATGATATTGCCGGCAGCATCTGTCAGCCTCACGCAGACGGCATAGCTTCCATCTGCAGTAAGAGCGCTAATAGCTGGTACAGCCGACTGGTTATAGGTCTTGCCGCTATTGCAGGTGATGGGGGTACTATCATCGAGTGCAACGGTATAGTCAATCGCAGTCGAACCGCTCGAGATTAAGCTTATCAGGGGCGCAGCCGATGACTCTTCTCCGCTTTTAATATAACCATCCGAGGCCTCATTCACTCCATTCAGCGAAGTGAAAGTCGGCGCCACGATGTCTCGAACAATTTGGGCTGACTTTCCATACACGACGTTACCCACCTCATCTGAAAGCTGCACGCAGATGGCAAAGGCTCCATCGCTACCCACCCCAGCTGGCGTTGCGATTGCCGATTGCCCGTAAGTTTTACTGGCATTACAGACTAAAGAATTCGAAGTATCGCTAAGAGGCAGCGTATAGGCCGTCTCCGACTGACCCGAAGCCGTTAGTGCCCAAAGCGCTGTAGCCAAGGCCTTTTCACTATCGTTGATATAGCCATCGCTCCCTGCCCCTGATAAGCCTAAGGAGGTAAACATAGGAGCCACAATATCGCGAACAATCTGCTGGGACTTTCCATAAGTCGTATTTCCAGCGGCATCCCTGATGCGCACACAGATGGCCCAAGGCTTATCGGCGTTCATCGCATCAACGTGTGGAATCGAGCTTTGATTATAAGTCTGCGTCCCATTGCAGCTAAGAGGGGTGGTATCATCGAGCGGCAGCGTATAGTCAGTCGTCGAGGCCCCCGAGGATAGCAGCGCCCAGGCTGCAAGGATCGAAGCCTTTTCACCATCGTTGATAAAGCCATCGGCAGCTTCGTTAGCTCCATTAAGGGAAGTAAAGACCGGTGCCACGATATCGCGAACCACCGCCTGCGATTTGTCATAACTCGTATTGCCCGCCGCATCGCGCAGCCTCACGCATACGGCAAAGGTCCCATCGCTGCTCAATGAGTTAACCGTGGGCACGCTCGCCTGGTCATAAGTTTTGCTGCTATCACAGCTCACCGAGCTAGGGCTATCGCTCAAGCCTACGGTGAAGTCAGCCGACGTCTGACCGCTAGCTGATAAAGTAAAGAGAGGAAGGACCGAGGCTTCTTCGCCTGACTTGATATAAAGGTCGCTCGCCTCGTTGGTGCCGTTAAGCGAGCTAAAGCTTGGGCCCACGATATCGCGGATGAGCTGCCCTGATTTTCCATAAGTGATATTGCCTGCTGCGTCGGTAAGCTTCACGCAGACGGCATAGGGAGCGTCACTCGATAGAGAAGCCGGCGTTGCTATCGCGCTCTGATTATAGCTTTGTGTCGCATCACAGACGATTGTACCCGTATCATCAAGGGCCAGGGTATAAGATGCTGTCGATTGACCCGAAGCTGTAAGCGAAAACAGCGCCGTCATCAAAAGCTTTTCGCTATCATTGATATAGCCGTCAGCTGCAGCTCCACTCACCGCTAATGACGTGAATACCGGAAAGACAGTATCGCGCGTGATTCGCTGTGATTTGCCATAGGCCGCAGCCCCAGAGGCATCGGTGAGTTTGACACAAATCACCCAGGTGCTATCGGTCAAACTAGAAATCAGAGGAATGCTGCCCTGGCTATAGGTCTTGCTTGCATCACAGCTAAGGGTCCCGGTCGTATCATCAAGGGGCACCGAGTAAGTAGCAGTCGCATAGTCAGTAGCCGCAAGCGTCCAAGCTGCCAAACCCGAGCTCTTTTCGCTATCATTAATCATAGCATCGCTGGCCCCGTTAGCGCCGAGTAGGGAAGTAAAGCTAGGCACCGTCAAGGTATAAGCGATGCTAGCGCTGCTGCCATAAGCAGGCGGGTTAAGTGCCTCATCTTGGACCCGAACGCAGACCTTATAGCTGCCCGCCAGCACAAAGCGCGCATCATCACTGCGAGGAATCGCGGCAGCATAGCTTAGCGGGCCCGAGCAGTTGCTGGCAGCATCGGCTAAGGCATACTGAATATCGAAGGCATCGCTAGCCACTAGACTGCCAACCAAATCCAGCGCCGAGCTATGCTCAGCAGGGCTAAGTGCTGCATCAAGTGCTGGCCCGTTCAAGGCAATGGAGGTGAAGCTAGCCGGCAGGGTGTCGACTCTAAAGCTATTGCTGCGGCCGAATGTGCTCAGCCCCGTTTCGTCTATAAGTTGGATGCAGATCTGGTAGTGACCATCCTGAGACAAGGCCGGGCTGTTGGCTGCAGGCGCAAGCTCACTAAAGCTAAGCTGCCCATCACAAGGCGCTTCAAAGGCGATCACTTGATAGCCGACCTTGACAAAGCCATCGCCGACAAGATTTCCAACCACAGAAGCCGATCCAGACCGTTCCAATGAATTAACGAAGCCATCGCTTGCCGCATTAATCAAAGCAGCAGAGACAAAGACCGGCGGCGTCTGATCCCACATAAAGCTGCGCCTGATGACGGCCGTCTGCCCAGACTTATCGCGCAACTCGCCACGGACTACATAGAGGCCGTCTTTATCTGCCTTGGTCATGGGCTTAAGCACATGAATATCATCAAAGGCGACCAAGCCTGGTCCAGATTCCTGAGACCAAGTAATATCCAGCCCCGCGATATCATCGAGCGGACATTGTATACTAAATTCGCGATCATAGGTGGACATGTCGTTCATCTGATCCTGATCGGCCTCATAGATAACGAAGCTATAGCCATTATTGACCGCCGGATAACTGATCCCGCCAGCATCGGCAAAAAGGCAAAGGTAGTAGCGACCATTTGCAAGGCCTTCAAACGACGCCGACAGTTCCTTAGTGCTAAGCGTTTTAACGGGCTCACCCTCGCAGCTAGCATGGTGGCTGACCAAGACTCGGTAGTTAAGTTTTTGCGATAGGGGCGTCCACTTCATCGTAATGTTCGGTGATAAAAAAAGTTTTTCGACATTGTTAATCTGAAATGCGGCCAGGCTATCGGATAGGGGACGCTCCACAAGCGTCACACGTAAATTGGCCTCACAAGCGATTTGCAAGAGGAGAAAGCTAATTATGAGGCCAAACTTAAACATGCATTTTGTCCGGGCTCAGGATTCCAGCGTGATTAACCAGAGTTCCACTAGTTTTTAGTCCCACGCAGCCTCTGAAAGATTACAAAGATCGTAAGAATTTCCCGCAAAGATCCGTCTTATCCTTTCTTGGCAAAGACCCTATCGCCATCCGAATGGTAAAATTTAACAGCGGCGTTAAGCCGATAAAACATAAGCAGATTTCCATGACAATAGACCTGTATGGCAATTTGAAGGCAGCGGATGTTGGGATTGTTAGTCCGTGACTGCTCGCTGCTACTTATTTGTTACCGAACCCGAACGCTCTATTTTGAGCGCGACGCTGAGCTGCAAATAGCCTTCGCACCAAGCAGTAAAACCAAAGAAATACCGGATTGTTATTCGCGCTTCCGCGACTTTTTAAAGTCGCTCTGCTTTAACTCCGATAGGCTTATATCGGAGGGTTGTTATGGAACGTCATTGCTCACCACCTCGAGGGCAAAGCCCACAAGGACTTTGGACAGCATGTGCTGCGCCCATCCTCGGCCTAGGCGCTCTTCTTCTCGTCCTAGCTTGCAACGAAGGTCCCAGCGCAACGACTTTCGCTCCTGAGGCCAATCCAGATACCCAGTTCCAAGAAGCGGGGGAAGCCTCCTCGAAGAATGAAGTTCCCTCTTCGGGGTATGTTCAAATGAAGTCTCCCTCCGACCTCTCTGAAATAGAAAGACTCAAGCAGCAGATCAAAGACATTGAGCTAAATCAGCCCGAAATCAAGCGAAAGCTTAGCGAGATAGATGCGATGGCTCTCGAGAAGGACCAAGAGATGCAGCGTCTCGCGGAGAAAATGGCTAGTATGAGGACCGAGATTACAAGAATTCGTTCGCAGATCTCGACCGTGAACGCCAAGGTGTGTCGCTAAACCTTCTTGATGGAAATAAACGAGTATGGTCTTCAAGTCTAAATCTTCACTTTGGCTGCCAACTTTCACCGTTTTGATGAGCTTGTTCGGCATCAGCTGTTGGGGGGACGTGCCGACCAAAATCGGTGAGCAGGCGGAAGATCCAAGAGAGACAGCAGAAGTATCTCCGGGCTTCGCCACGCTGATGCGAGAACAGGCCGTCTTGGAAGTAAAGCAAGCTGCTATCGACGCCAGGCTTGAAGAGTTGAACGCCCGGCTCTCCCTCGTGGAGATCGATGAAAATACGGACCTAGCTACCGTAAGAACTATACTCACGGA
>JBGSTX010000114.1:0-10736 GCA_041736305.1 Oligoflexus sp.
TACCTTTAACCAGGACTATACACGCCTCTCTGCAGCGGACGAGTCCTGGGATGGTCCAGGTAGCTTGGCGGCATTTGAAATTAAAGACGGGCAGGGTCGCCTGACGCCTATGAATTCAACTCCTTCGGACAGCCCTGTTCACCTTACTGTCGATCCCAGTGGTCGCTGGCTGCTGGCTGCTTCATATTCGAGTGGACACCTCATGAGCTTTCCTCTCGATGCCGATGGTCGGGTCGGCGAGCAGCATGATAGCGCATTTGCCGGCGAGAAGACTCATCAAGTAGTGTTTTTGTCGTCGGGGCGTGTACTGGTGCCCTCACTAGGTTCGCAGACGATTGCTCAGTTTAATTTTCATGAAGGCCGGCTAGTCGCGAGTTCCGTACCTAAGATTAAAGTCAGGGGTGACGGCCCCCGGCACCTAGCTGTTCATCCTACCCGACCCTTCGTCTATCTGGTGAATGAACTCTCGTCCACCGTCGAAGCCTACCGGGTAAGCGACGACGGTCTTGAGCCTATAGGCGAAGAGCTTTCGACTATACCGGAAGGAGCTGAAAAAAAAGCCGCCGAGATCCAGGTGCATCCTTCCGGCCGCTTCGTTTACAGCTCAAATAGGGGAGATGATTCCATCGCTGTCTTTCAAGTCCAAGATTCTGGAGAACTCGAGCGGATTGCGATAACTAAGTCGGGCGGAGCGATTCCAAGACACTTTTCCATTGATCCAAGCGGTCAGTGGATGCTGGTGGCCAATGAAGGCAGTTCCAGCATTACGACCCTGCGCATTGATCAGGAATCAGGGCTCCTTACGCGGAGCGGATTTCAGGTTCACTTCGCAAGCCCTCAGTTCGTTGAGGTGCTGCCAGGACAACCATCGCTCCTGCGAACAGTTACTAATCCCCGTATCCAATAACACCAGGAGCCGGCACGGTACCCGAGACGATCTTTCCAGTACCGAGCTGCCCATAGGTGTTCGAGCCCCAGCACTTCATGGTAGCATCATCAAATATTGCGCAGGTATGGAGGCGACCGGCCGCTATACTCGAGACAGCACGATCCGACTGCATGGGAACTGCTAGCTGGGGGGCTTCGAGATGATTGATGCCATCGCCATAGCCGAGCTGACCCTCTTCATTGCCACCCCAACATTGAACGGTTCTGTCAGCCATGATCGAACAGGTATGGGCCAGGCCAGCTGAAATATGGAGAGCTGAGCTACCAAGATTCAAACTGCTGACAGGGGGCGTCCTGCGTTCGCTTGTGTCGCCATAGCCCAGCTGCCCAGCCTGGTTACGGCCCCAGCATTTAACTGAGCCGTCAAAGAGCAAGGCACAGCTATGATAGGCTCCGACGGCTAGTTCTCGCACTCTCGCCCCAGGCCCCAGATCCAGGGCCGCAAGTGGTGCGGATAGAGTATGAGTGATCCCATAGCCCGACTGTCCGTAGGTATTATCTCCCCAGCATTTCAAGGTATCGTCTTCAAGAACTGCGCAGCTATGATAAGAACCTAGCTGCAGAGACTTGGCCTTCTGCCCGCCGAGATTGACGACGTTCATCGAAGCTTGCAGGCGACTCTGAAAGTCACCGTAGCCTAGCTGCCCCGACGCATTAGATCCCCAGCAGACTACTTCCCCATCATCGCGGATGATGCAGGTGTGAGCGAATCCCGTCGCGATAACGCGTGCCGTATGCCCGCCTAAAGCTAGCGGACTTGCGGGCGGCGCGCTGCGCTTGAGAGTGTCGCCGTAGCCGAGTTGGCCAAAATTATTCTGCCCCCAGCACTTTACCGTGCCATCGTTAAGAACCGCACAGCTGTGGGAATAATTGACCGAGATCGAACTTGCGGTTTTACCGTTGCCAATTTGAACTGGAAAAGCCGGAGGAAGATAGCGATCGCGTCCTTCTCCATACTGATTAGCATCGCCATAGCCGAGCTCTTGCTCGAAGTTATAACCCCAGCAAGATACCGTTCCATCATCGAGAATGGCACAGGAATGAGATCCACCACTGCTGACCTGCAGCGCAAAAACGCGGACATCGTAGTCGAAGGAAATCTGCACGCGATCGCTAGCGGAATTGCCAGCCCTGTCACTCACGCTAAGCTGGATTTCATAGATACCTGCCTGGTCGACAACCAGAGCCGTATCTTCGCTTGTTGGGGCGGAGAAGATCACGCGACCTGGCCCCTGAACGAGAGACCATTGATAACTGTTGGCACCGTTGCTCGAAGCATCGAGGCTGGCTCGAAACTTCAGGCTCAGGTCCTGACCTAGCTCTACCGAAGGTGGAGTCGTATCCCAGCTAAAGTTAATTTCATCATAGGCTGTCGCACCATTCGCAGCGGTAATAGCCAAACGCAGAACATAGATACCGTCCTTGTCAGCACTTACAAGGGTGTCTTCAGCATCGGGCGTAGCAAATCTGATGCTGCCTGGCCCTGAAATCTGTGACCAACTGTAGCTGAGTGCTCGGTTGCCAGCAGCGTCGATGAGGACTTCTTTGTTGCTGATAATATCCTGGCCGAGGCTCACCGAAGGGAGAGTCGTTTCCCAGATAAAAATCATGTCAGATGAGGTGATGTTTCCCACCTTGTCTGACGCGCTAAGACGAATCCTATAAACTCCATCGAGACTCGCACTGATACCTGTCTTGCTGCTCTGTGGATTTGTAAAGGAGATCAGTCCGGGACCTTCGACCTGAGTCCACTGGATGAGTGCCGCATCTGAACTGACGCCAGCATCGACACTTATTTCTCTAAAAGTTCTAATTTCAGGACTCAGGTTGACTTGAGGGGCTTGTGTGTCCCAAAGAATTTGTACGTCGTCGTAAGCAGTTCGGCCTTCGGCGTTAGTGACTGTGAGCCGAAGCCAATAGAAGCCGTCCTGATCAGCGCTGAATAGGGTATCTTCTGTGTCTGGCGTTCGGATGAAAGCTTGGCCCGGACCAGCCAGCTTTTCCCAGCTCCATCCCACGGCATTGCTTGTTTCCGCATCGAGGTAAACTTCAGCATTTCCCATGCGTAAGGCACCTAGGTCAACCTTAGGGACCTGGCTAGTCTCTTGATTCAAAACTCCCTGCGAATCCTCTGCTTTCGACTCGCTATTCGGACTCTTAGCTGTATGCTTTGATTCTCTAGATTTTAGGCAGCCAACGCCAAATAAAATCAAAGGCAGCACAATGCTTACGCCACGTAAAACTAGCTTCATAGCTTCCCCCTCCAAAATGCCTACTCACAATTGGACGGTTGGTTTATCGGCACCTTTTTTCCGTAGTGGACACTTTACGAAAAAGCTGAAGAGTTACAGCTGGGTCTTTGGCTTGGAACTTGGAAAATGACTATCGGTAAAGCTGAGGAAAATTCAATTTCGCTTGCTAGTTTATTGATATGAAAAGATTAATCGCGATTTAAATCCTACGATGTTTGCCGCGGGAGGCACGAAGTGCAGTCTCTGAAGGAGATCACTATTGTTTTTCTTAAGCTCGGGCTCACCTCCTTTGGAGGTCCGGCTGCCCATGTAGCGCTTATGGAACGCGAGCTCGTGACCCGAAGGGCTTGGCTGTCTCGACAGACTTTTCTCGACATGCATGCAGCTTCGCAGATAATTCCAGGCCCCAACTCGACAGAGCTAGCCCTCCATATAGGACTTTTGCGCGGTGGTTACCCTGGATTTTTCGCCGCTGGTCTGGCTTTCATTCTGCCCGCCGCGCTGATCGTTGGAAGCTGCGCATATGCCTACCAGCTCTATGGCACCTTGCCTGCCTTTGCATCGCTTCTCTACGGCATAAAACCAGTTATTATTGCTGTGATACTCGACGCTTTATGGAAGCTCGGTAAGTCGGCTTTGAAGACGGAACTGCTTTTCTATATTAGCTTCATTGCCGCGCTTATTAATTGGGCTGGTCTCAATGAGATTCTAGTCCTGCTTATCAGTGGTCTGGCTCATTACAGTTTAACGAGGGCCAGAGCCCCTCTTGCCGATGCTGGTGCCGCTCTTGTCGGAACTTCAGCCATTGCTCAGATAGGTGGAGGGCTGGGACTATTGGGCACTGCGCCTCAGCTGAGTGGTCTATTTCTCATTTTCCTCAAGGCCGGATCACTGCTGTTTGGCGGTGGATATGTGCTCTTAGCCTTTCTTAGAGCCGACTTAGTCGAAAACCTGGGCTGGCTCACCGAAGCTCAACTCCTCGATGCCGTAGCCATTGGCCAGTTCACACCTGGACCACTTTTTACTACGGCTACATTCATCGGCTATCTTTTGAAAGGTCCAGCTGGAGCTTTGGTAGCTACGATTGGAATTTTTCTGCCTGCTTTTGTCTTTGTCGCCCTCAGCGCGCCTTACATTCCCCGCTTACGAAAATCTCCCGCAATGTCAGCCATTCTCGACGGTCTTAACGCCGCATCCCTCTCCCTTATGGCTGTTGTCACTGTCAATCTCGGCGTCGAAACTCTCCAGGACTTTCCGGCTATCCTTATCACTCTAGTCAGTCTCTTCTTACTTTTGCGCTTCCAGGTAAGCAGTACCTGGCTTGTACTAGGAGGAGCTCTCTTAGGGTTTTTCATGCAAAACTCAGCCTTGATTTGAAGCAGAGCACGAGCTAGCTCATCTATAATCCTAAGAGCTGCGACTTCAAAATACGCTGGTAAAAAACTAGTATGTGCCTGGGGCTTTGCGATAATCTCAGAAGGTCTGGTTTCGTTCTTTTTCTCGAAAAGGAGTAAACCTGTATGGAAATTTCTAGTAGCAGTCATGACTCTATGGATAATTCTCGCCACAAATGGAAGCACACGGGAGGCCTAGAGTTCGAAAGGGCTTTGCAGCGTTATTACAAGCAGCTCATGTCCGCGAAGAATCAGCCATCCGCAGCTAGTGACGTTCAATTGCAGCGAGAAATTCATGCCGAAGGAGAGGGCCGAAATCAAAGCTCTTCAGCCCCCTACCACATGTGAATCAAAAGTAGCTTAAAAACTCCCAATCAAAAACAAAAGCCGGTAAAAAGGCCGGCTCAAATCGCTTTCAAGCCTTACAGCTGCAACCGCCTGAAGTTGGATACTGCTTTGCTGCTTCTGGATGGGCCAGGCAGAGATCTTTATTGGTCGTCCATCCCCAAGCGCTAGAATCGGCGCTGCCGTTGTCACACTTAGGAAAAGGATCTGCAAGTTCTCCCACTCCTGGCACTGGCAGATAGCAACGCTTTCCTTCTGGATCACTACCGTAGCGCTTCTCATCAACGCTGGTATTTTTCGGACAGATAGAGACGCATTGATCGAAGCGTCCGTAAGGAACGTGCTCGTTCATACAGCTGACCTGAAATTCTACCGCCAGACCTTCGGGAGATCTCTCCCAATTTCCTGAACTCTTAATTGCGAGAGGAAAAGTGAAGTCATCGTCATCGGCCGGCTGCTCGTCTCGAAGAAGGGGAACGGCTTGCCAGACCATAGTACCTGCAAACCCTGCTTCGGTCGCCATGCGGAACATCCGTGAGAGATAGTAAGGTCGATCGAGCTTATAATCTTTTTGACCATAGTTGTCAGGTCGCTCGTTGAAGCCTGTTTCTTCGAGAATAATTGGCTTCTTCACTGATTTAGCGATGCTAGCCCTATGTTCGAAAATGCACTTCTTCACCCACGGAAGCTCGCTCGGCGCGATATTCCAGTTATCGGGATAGACGTGAGTCGTCAGAAAATCGATGTCTTTGATCGTCGCATTGCGGGCATAGTCAGTCCCCTTCGACCCATTGTGAATCCACTGATGTTTCTCCCGACACTCTGACTCTAATCCGTCGGGTCTGGCTAGATAGCCTTCTTCACCGTGGCTGAGAAGGTGCTTACTATCGACCGTTTTCACGAAGGCACTGAATTTAGACAGCCATTCGTAGACGAGGGTTCCTGGTTCAGCACCTTTTACTTTGCCGTCTCGGCAATCGCTCTCGGAATAGCCCCGACTTGTGCATTCGTAATAGTCCTTCGTATGCGGTTCGTTGGCCAATTCGATGGCCATTATACTGGGCTCGTCCCTATACTCGCGGCCAGTGTAGGGATTTTTACGCTCCAGAAGAGCTCTTGTATAGGCTGTAAAGCGATCCCAGACTTTGTCGTTCGTATAGAAAAGATGCTTATCGCTACCGCCACCGAGCGTATTTTCCACCCACCATTCCATCCCGCAGTATTCGTGTTCAAAGTTCACGAGAGGAAGGATGACTTTAACCCCTGTCCGCGAAGCAGCCGCCAATACATAGTCGAGTTTATCGATGGCCTCAGTCTGAAAGCGGATAGGTGAGCTTGCGATACCTTCAGGGCTAATAATGGAGGGCGAAGAGGTATGGCCTTTAGCGCCTTCACAGGAAAAACCCCAGACCCGAACAACCTTTACTCCGGATTTTACATAACCGTCGAAAACATCGTCGACCAAAGGATAAGTCGTCCGCCCATATGCGTCGGTCGATTTATAATCCTTACCTGAAAATCGGTCGGATAGGGCCAATCGATAGAAGTTTGAACCAACGAAGAAAAAATCTTCCTGGCCCAACTTAAAGCGCCCATTCTCCACTCTGACGAAGTCCTGCTTAGAGGCCAAAGCCTCAGTACCCATAAGCGACATATACGTCACTAAACCCATCAATGGAGCCAAAAAGTATCTCATCGAAGCTCTCATGTGATCCTCTTCCAGAAATTTCTTAGAAAAAATTCATACTGAATTATCAGTAAGTAATTAAGTCGTGCATCTCCTCCCTAGATACAGGAAAGATGCTCAACTTACAATTCAGCGCCTATGGATTTAGATCTTTTGAAAGGGGAAAGTCCCAGACCGTCTAGGTCTGAGACCTGAGTCTAGCGGCCCACGAAATTACCTGGACGGCGTTCGAGAAAAGCCCGCAGCCCTTCTTGAACATCTTCAGTCTGGGATAGGTTGAGCAATTCGCGAAAGAGCGACTCGCACTCGGCTCGCTCACCCATCAGCATGGATCGGCGAGCTGAGGCTAGAGTGGACTGAACGCCAAGTGGCGCCTGGGCTGCGATCACCTGAGCAATTTGCAATGCTCGCTCAAACTGCTTTCCTGGCTCAACCAACTCCTGTACAAGGCCAAAACGAAGCGCTTCATCGGCGCTCATCTCATCTCCCGTAAGGAGATAGCGCATGGCGTTGCTCCAACCTATTTCGCGAGGCAAGCGGATTGTAGCTCCTCCAAAAGGAAAGATACCCCGTTTAACCTCCAGCTGTGCAAAGCGAGTGTTGCGCGCTGCGATGCGCACCTCAGAGGCCAGCATAACCTCGGCTCCGAAAGTATAGCAGTAGCCTTGCACCGCAAACACGATAGGTTTCCTGCACGTTCGTTCGGGTGCGAGCCCGAATGGATCGCAGGCGTTTCCTTCAAATTCGGGCATTTTACCGCTACCGATAATATCTTGCCACTTAGGTAGGTCGAGACCTGCACAGAAGTGTTCGCCGACAGCGTAAACAACTCCCGCCCGCAGCTCTGGATTTTGGTCCAACTCACCGTAAGCTCGTGCCATCTCAAAGAACATCTCGACGTCGACAGCGTTTCGCTTTTCAGGTCTGTTGAGACCTATAGCTAAAACATTTCCATATCGTTCAATCAAAATCTTAGACTGAGACATCATGCATCCTCCACGGTGGACGGATTCAATCAAAAATCCGCTAGGCGCGCATAGCGCTCCCGATGGTATGTGGCATTGCCAAATAGTTCAGCCGTGATGCGACTCCTCTTCAGGTAAAAGCCAATGTCATGCTCGTCAGTCATGCCGATTCCTCCGTACAACTGAACCGCTTCTCTGGCTATGTGCGCGAAGACATCGCTAACCTTAGCCTTTGCGAGACTCGCATAAGCAGAACTTGCGCTTTCACCCGCATCGTAGGCTCCAGCTGCACGCTGGATCGCCGCGCGACACAGTTCGAGTTCGCAGTACATTTGAGCGGCGCGATGCTGCAAGGCCTGGAAGCTCCCGATAGCGACCCCAAACTGCTTGCGCTCTTTGAGGTAGCTGAGCGTCATCTCGAAAGCTGCGCTAGCTGATCCGAACATCTCGGCGGCCAGCCCAATTGCAGCTGCATCGAGCATCTTCTCGTAGGAAGCCTGGGCCTTACCTTCGTAGCCGAGCAAAGCCTCAAACGGTGCTTTGACGTTTTCAAAGGCGATATGGCAGCCAAGGCGTCCATCGACCAAGCGAAAAGTTTTCAACTCGACGCCGGCCGCATCGCGGTCGATCATGAACCAGGAAAGTCCTTCATTATTCTGATCGGCACGAGTACGGGCAAGAACCAGCAATTTATCGGCCCCTGGGGCATCGAGAACCATCGACTTAAGGCCGTTGATGACAAAGCCTTCTTCGGAACGCACTGCTTGTGTAGAGACCGGCAGGCGCAGGCTCTGACTACCCTCATCATGAGCAACCGCCATGAGTAAGCGACCCTCGACTAAAGCCGGCAGGAGACTGAGCTTCTGCTCAGCTGTGCCGGCTTCTAGGATGACGCTAGCGCTGAGTAGAGCATAGGGAAGCAAAGGGCTGGGCGCGAGCGTGCGGCCGCTGGCTTCTAGAACAGTGCTGAGACCTCGCAGGCCTAGGTTGAGACCTCCAAATTCCTCAGGAATGATGATAGAGGTCCACCCGAGTTCAGCCATATCGCGCCAAATCTCAGGCGAAAAGCCTTTGCTTTCGTTGCGATCGCGCATGATACGCAGGCTGTTGACCGGCAGCTTCTCTCTAAAGAATTCATCTGCTGATTGCTTGAGGAGCTTGTCCTCGTCACTCATTTCCCACTGCATAAATACCCCTTCAAGGCAGTCCGAGGACGCGCTTAGCGATGACGTTTAGTTGAATTTCGCTGGTTCCACCTTCGATCGAGTTCCCTTTCGAACGCAACCAATCGCGAGTTGCCTGCTGATCCTGCTCGTTCTCAAGCCCAGTCCAGCCCAGACTTTCGAAGCCTGCAGCTTCCATCATGGTCTCATAGCGCCTTTTGTTCAGCTCGGTGCCGTAGTATTTAAACATCGACGATGCCGCGCCGGGCGAATGACCAGCTTTTTGCAAAGCAGCTTCTCTCTCCACGGCGAAGGAAAAGGCCTGAAGGTCCATGTGCAGGCTGGCGACTCGATCGCGAAAGACTGGCTGCGACCTCAGTCCACCGACACCTGCTAATTTTTTATTACAGTAGACTTCGACCGCTTCTTCTCTGGGATTAAGTCCCATGCTGCTTATAGCTTGACGCTCATGAGTCAGAAGTGCTTTAGCAATTTCCCATCCACCGTTTAGGGGACCGACGAGATGATTACGAGGCGCCTTGACATCTTTGAAGAAGACCTCACAAAATGGTGAAGCCCCACTGATCAGGCGAATCGGCTCAGCTTTGACGCCGGGCTGATTCATATCCACGAGGACGAAGCTAATGCCTTTTTGTTTAGCCACTGTAGAATCGGTGCGTACGAGGCAGAAGATCCAGTCCGATTGCTCGGCATAAGAGGTCCAAACTTTCGAACCGTTGATTGTAAAGCCAGTCTCGCTTAAGTCGGCGCGCATCTGCAAACTTGCGAGATCAGACCCTGCTTCGGGTTCGCTGTAGCCTTGACACCAGCGAATTTCACCCCGAACGATTTTAGGAATATGCTCGAGCTTTTGTTCTTCAGTCCCATATTTAAGAAGGACCGGTCCCAGCATCCATATACCAAAGCTCAAAAGTGGACTACGGCAACCTAGTCGTTGCATTTCTTCGCGTAGAACTTGAGCTTCCTGCGGATTCAAGCCCCCACCACCATAGGCTTTGGGCCACTCAGGTGTGGTCCAGCCTTTGGCTGCCATTCTTTCGAGCCAGATTTTTGACTCAGGATTTTTAAAGGTCTCGGTCCGTCCACCCCAGACCGCATCTTCTTCGACGGCAGGAGTACGCATCGAGGCAGGGCAGTTTGCCTCAAGCCAGCTACGCACGTCTTCGCGAAAGCTCTCGTTCATCTCGGCCCCCTTGTGCCTATGTGAAATTTTGAAGTCCCGGCCATTTATCAGACATTTCGCGACACCACACAATGCAAAAAAGCAGCCCGGCATGACTGACGGCTTTCCACTCAAATAGGGATGCAATGCGGTCTCATGCAGCTCTTTAATGCGCTAAATGGGAGCTTCCCCTCGCGAAGGCATTGAGGTTAAAATGCTCGGAACTCTAGAGGATCTTCCATGTCGACCCAAATAGAATTCCGCGAGATTCCTATTTTCCGCTACTTTGAAACCGAGGCTCGTCAAAAGCTGATCAGCACCTTTACGCGCCTCATCCATCAGAAGGGCAAGGAACTTCTCACTTTCGGAATGCCAGTTCCCGGCATCTATATCCTCGTCGATGGCGAAGTCGCAGTCAGCGTACCGAAAATTGATCATTACCTAGCCGTCCTACATCGAGGTCAGTCCTTCGGCGAAATGTCTCTCATAGAAGTTGGCGCCACAGCCTCGGCAACGATCACTGTCATCTCAGCTGAGGCCAAGATTGTCTTTTGCTCCAGCACGGACTTTCAAAGACTGCTGAGCCAAGTAGAAGGTTGTGCTCAGGCTTTCTACAAAGGTGCGGCCCACCTTCTCTCGGCCCGTCTCCGCAGTATAGACAATCACATCAATGAGGAGATAGCGGCGGGCCACAAGCTCATAGCTGTACCAGTTGGTGATAAAGCTGTTCCTTTTAATAGTGCCATTACCCAAGCAGACGTAGATATATTTTGCACAACCATTGTTCCTGAGTCAACTA
>JBGSTX010000162.1:0-15595 GCA_041736305.1 Oligoflexus sp.
GGCAAAGGCCTTAGCCCAAAGAACTACTGCTTGTCTCGAAATAGGGTAAGAAACTCGCCGTAACCTTCCTTTTGCAAATCTTCTTTAGGCACGAAGCGCAAAGCCGCCGAATTCATGCAGAAGCGTCTTCCCCCTTTATCCTTGGGTCCATCATCGAAAACGTGGCCCAGGTGCGAATCCGCTTGCTTAGAACGCACCTCAGTTCGCACCGAAAAAAAACTCCGATCCGCTTTCTCGACTACATATTCAGCCTTGATGGGCCTCGTGAAACTCGGCCACCCGGTGCCAGAGTCGAACTTGTCGAGTGAAATGAAAAGTGGCTCACCGGACACTATGTCGACATAGATCCCATCTTTTTTCAGATCCCAGTATTCGTTTTTAAAGGGCCTCTCCGTACCATTATTTTGAGTGACTTCGAACTGGATAGGCGTCAGCTTTTTCTTCAATTCATCCTTGCTCGCTTTCTCTGCGTGCAGAGCCCCCCCAGTCAGCAAGGAACTCAGTATCAAAAGAACGCGTGGGAAACGCCTGGAGCTAAAGCTTTGCATGATAGTCTCCTAAGTTTCGATGAGCTGACGCCATACAGGCCTTCAGAACTGAAAGCTGTAGAACATCCGGATCTTGAAAGGCTGCTCTGCACCTGCCTCGAGCTTCTTTAAAGCCTCAAAGGTCGAGGCATCCGCAGCCGGCAAACTCGCTACATTGCGCATGATGCGTATCGCTTCGGGTCGGTCGCCGCTGTAAAAGGCAGCCACTGCCACCGCCTCCTTACCAAGCAGAGGGTGCGGCGAGAGCTCAGCCAGTCGTGACGCTGCCCGCTTCAGACGAGCCAGATCATCAGGATTCTTATTTTGCAGAAGCTTCATGTGAGCGACATTAAAATCAATGAGACTCGCGAAAGAAAGTGGCACGGGTTCCTGACTCTCTTCCAGTTTGGCCATGGATATGTCGTATTCTACCTTCTCACTCTCAATCTTCTGCCCTAAAAAGAGCAGGAGAACCCTGATACTGTGAGCGTCGACATCGTCGGGTTTGAGCTCGAGCAGGCGATTGCAGATAGCTAAAGCTTCGTCCGGCTTGGTCTTGCCACTCATCATCTCGGCCACGAGCTTATGAGCCGCCAGAGTCGGGTCGAGGGACTCGATCGGGGTCGAAGGCTCCAGCTGCGATACGAGTCGGATGCGCAGGAGCGCGAGCTGGTTGCGACAGTCCCTACTCAAGGGCATAGCCGGAATAGGCGGAAAATCACAGACCTGCAGAGCTTGGCGAACCATCGGGGGTTGGCACTTGAGACTCCAGGGTTGCAAATGCTTGTCTTCCACCTCGGCTAGAAATCCATTGAGACCTTTTCGCAAAAGCGGCGCATATTCCCCAGCGCAGCCTTTGATGGGCTCATTATCCAGCTTGAGCTGGGCGATACGTTCGTCGCTGAGTTCGAGAGGCAGGTTGAGATAAGTTGAGAAAAGGTGCTGACTGCCGGGTGGCTCAGGCTTGGCTGAATGGGACTGGGGGGTAGCACATGCACTCAGCAGCAAGAGATAGGATAGGCGTAGGCTAGAACAATAGAATGTCCGCATAGATCCTCACTTGTTCACTCTTGAAAGAGAGACGAACGGCTACTCTTAAGATGATCAAAATTGCCGAAGGTATAAAGCGAGAAACACAAAAGATACGCAGCCCTAGAGCTAGTACGCGAATATTCCAGCACATTCATCTATTGCTTTGACTTTCAGCGAACAATTTCATTATTTTAGGGCGATTTTTAAGTCACGAAGAGACCATAATGCAAAAGCCCCATTTTCTGGCCATGAGCAAATCCGAGTACCGTGAACTCTTTAAAACCTGGGGCCTTCCCGGTTTCAGAGCCGATCAAGTCTCGCAGTGGATCTACAAGGCGGGCGTGCACGATCCGGAAGCGATGAGCAACCTCAGCAAAGATCTTCGTCAGGAACTCTTCCTTAAAATCGACTGGAGCCTTCCAGAGACCATCAGCAGCCTGAGCTCAGCCGATGGATCGACGAAACTACTTTTAAAAGGCCAAAAAGGCCATGTTATAGAGACTGTGGTGCTTCGCTATGAGGGGCGGACGAGTCTTTGCGTGTCAAGTCAGGTTGGCTGCAAGCTCGCCTGCGATTTCTGTCAGACGGGAAAGCTAGGATTTGTCCGTCATCTTGATAGGTCTGAAATCCTCGCCCAGTTGTATATAGCCAACAAATTACTCAGCGAAGAAAATCTCCGTGTGACGCATGTGGTTTTCATGGGAATGGGTGAGCCACTCGATAATTACGAGAATGCGGTCGGAGCTGCTAACGTCATGATGGATGAGGATGGCTTTTTCCTCTCCGCGCGACACGTGACCCTCTCGACTTCTGGCTTGGCCCCACAGATTGAAAAACTAGCCGGTGACAGCCGTGCAGCCCTAGCTCTCTCGCTCCACGCCGCCCGCGATGACCTGCGCACCGAGCTCATGCCGATCAATCGGCGCTACGATCTCGCTCGTCTCAAAGAGGCTTTGCTCAGCTATCAGAAAGCCACGGGCAAGAAGATCACTATCGAATATATTCTCATCAAGGATAAGAACTGTGGGCCACGGGAAGCCAAGGAGCTTGTGCGCTTTATTCACGGTCTCAAAACCAAGGTGAACTTGATACCCTTCAACGCTCACCCAGGTCTGCCGTTTCAAAGGCCTGACGACGATGCGATCCGGGCTTTTCAAAAGCATCTGGCAGATCGATCGATCCCAGCTCCCGTACGCTATTCCAAAGGTTTGGAAGTGTCGGCAGCCTGCGGACAGCTGGCGGCTAAGCATGCTGAGACTCTGCACACCAAGCCTGAGCGCCGACGTTTGGTTGAATCGGCGCTTCCTGTTCCGAGCTGAAGGCAGGATTAGCGTCGTTTGCGAAGCTCTTCCTGCCGCGCATCCTCGATCTCTTCCAGAACCGCATTGACGTCAGCCTTTTTACGGCTTTCTTCGAAGCGTCCGCTGAGAGGGGAGTCGGGTTTGAGCTTGCCGGCCTCGAAGAGCTTCCATATTTCTTGGGGATATCTGCTTTCCAAGACTTCTGGAGCCCACTGGCTGAAGTAAGCCGCGAGCTGCACGAGATCTCGCTCGAAGAGGCCGTAGGCATTCTGAGCTGTGGCCTGGATAGCCTGGGGCAGGTCGATGATAACCAGCCCGTTATGGGCAGCAAGAACATTGAATTCGGAAAAGTCACCGTGAATATAACCGGCGCAAAGCATCTTAACGGCTTCCCGCACCAGAAATTGATAACAATCACGGGCCGACTGAGCATCTAATTTAATGTCGTTCAAGCGAGGCGCAGGATTACCATCGGCGTCGGTCACCATTTCAAGAAGCAGCACACCTTCGTAGTAACCTAGAGCGCGCGGCACGCTGACTCCGACCGAGCCGAGCAGGTAGAGAGCATCGACTTCCGTATTCTGCCATTCGAGTTCGCGTTCCTGGCGACCGTATTTACTGTTTTTCTCCATCGCCCTGGCCCGACGAGAACCGCGGACCTTCCGGCCTTCGGTATACTGCGCCTTGTGCTGGAAGGAACGATTCTTTTCTTCTTTATAAACTTTTGCGCAGCAGATCTGTCCCTTGGCGCGAACCACAAAAACAGCAGCCTCTTTACCGCTCTGCAGCTGACCGATGACTTCCTCTATCATGTGGGCATCGATCAAAGGCTGCAAACGCTTCGGTATCTTCATAAATTTTCCAGGTCCTTTGACGGCTAGCTCGTTGGCGAGGGGGCAGCAAAGCCCCGGCCCTTCCACAGGCCCTGCTTAGGCAGCTTAGAAAGTATATCAGCCAAGGCTTCTGGAGTCTCGCCTGATCGCGCTTCATGAGCCTTCAAGGGGGGGAATACGGAAAAATAGCCGGGTATTCGGGGAAAGAATGCCAATAAGACATTCAAAAATTGTAGGTAAGACTCAGCGGAACCCAGGTCTTTCTCATGTAATAGGCGCCGGGCTGTTCCCCGGTTTCGTCGATGCCCAGGGTGGCCGTACGATAGGCGATGCCAGCAGAAACTGAGAAAATCTCTCGCTGTTTTTTCTTCTTTTCGCGCCCTTCGCCATAATAGTGGTAGGACAAGCCGGCCGTATATTGCCGGTATGGCCTGATAAAATCGCCCAGGCCGACGATGGGGACCAGGTCCAGAGTTCCGAAGCCGGACAGGCCGTCGGGCTTGCCAGAACCAGCACCGATGGAGCTGGGCTCATAGCTGGTACCCAGGTGCAGATGCAAGCTTCTCCCTAGCAGGAGAGTGTAGCCGAGTCGAAGCGCGAAGGTGTCGTGCAGGTCCCGCTTCTTTTCCTTGAAATCTTTGAGCGAAATAGCCGCCTGATCTTTGTCGATTTCCCGGCGCTCGCCGTCGACGTGGACCCTATGAATTCCGTAGGTGGCCTTCATGCCCAGCACGAAGGAAGCAAAGGGGTTTTTAATACTATTGTCTTCCTTGCCGCTGGCACCCGGGGTTAGTCCGGCCGGTATGTTCTCCTTCACCTTGACCCTCATAACTTTTGATCCGAGGAGGTTGGCTGCAAAACCGAATTCCAGTGTTCGAGGCACGACGCTCCAACGGAAGCCGACCTTTCCGCTCAAGTTCTTGATGCCAACGAGGGCTTGAGTCAAATAAGCTTTGTTACTTGAGGTGCGAATCTCCGCAGCTGCCTCGGCCTCTAGATAGCGAAAGCTCATACCTAGTGAAAAATCGCGGCTGAGCCGGTAACCCACTGCCCCCGCGAAGAAGTTAATAAGCCTGATATCACTGACGGTGATGTCGACGAAGTCTACCGTATTGAGCAGAGCGATAGGGAGACGAGGCAGGTTGAGCTTAGTATCCGTCGACAGAGGAGGGGCAGCCAGGATGCCAATACCCAAGCCCTGCAAGGGGCTAGCAACATAATTGAAGGGCAGGGTGTCGAGACTGATTCCGGTGTCGATGATCTCGTTTTTCGGTCGCCGCTCGACCGCCGTCTGCGGGAAGCGAAACTTCAGCATCTGACGGCTGAAGGTATTGAGCTTCAGACTTACTCTCGATTGATTCATATAGCCGGCATTTGCCGGATTGACGTCGATATCTTCGACTTCATTGCTTACTGCTCCCGCATCGCTGTGAAGGCTGTAGGCGAGCGCTTCAGCCGCTTTAAAAAAGCTGAGGGCTAGCAGTAGATTTCGTCGCAAGAGGGCCAAGTGAATTCTCCTTCACAGGGCCCATCGACGAGATTTGCTTAAGCTTGAGAGGTAATTTGTGCCGGCTTAGGGCAATTAGGCGAGATGTCCAAGCGATGGAGCCTTAACCTTGAGTCTCTCAAGAATATTGCCCACCTTCGCTGTTTCCAGGCTCTTTAGAACGCGGCTGCAAGTATCTTCAATGTCCAGACGCTCAGGCACGGCTGAAAAATGCAGAGAGCACCGGGCTTCACCACCGTCATAGTCGAGAACCAGGGCTTGGCCCAGAGTCTGCTTCGAGTAAGGATCGAAGCGGAAAAAAGCGCCAAAGGGCATGGTGCAATCGCCACCTAAAGCTTCGAGGACACGTCGCTCTAGAGTCGCACACGCGTAGGTGCGGGGATCGCTTAGAGCCGATATTTGCAAACGAAAGGGGCTATCCGCTAGAGTCTCGATCGCAAGCGCTCCCTGGGCAGCGCAAGGGACGAACCAATCGGTGTCGAGGAGTTTATGCGGCAGGTGCATGAGACTCAAACGCTCGAGCGAGGCACCTGCTAGGATTAGTCCGTCCCAATCACCCTCATTGAGTTTGCGGATACGGGTATCGACATTGCCGCGAATAGCCACCAGTTCGATGGGATTTTTAAGAGCCTTTAAGAGCGACTGACGGCGCAGACTGGCGGTCGCGATCGTCAGGGGTCCTAGTTTTTCGACCTGACTTCTACTCAAGATTTCGCTAGTGGGCAGATTCAGCTTTTCCAGCACTTTCGGATTAAAAATAAGCGCATCGTGGGGGATATGCCTAGGGAGGATAGCCGCGAGAGTAAAGCCCTCAGCGACCCGAGCCGGCAGGTCTTTGAGACTGTGGACGGCGAGATCTGCGGAGCCGGATTTCAAGGCCTCTTCCAGTTCGCGTACGAAGAGACCCTTGCCACCTATTTCATGCAGAAAGCGGTCCTGGACGCGATCGCCCGTAGTCTTGATGATGCTGAGCTCGGTCTGCAGACCTCGCTTTTGGAGCATAGCCGCAACATAGTTCGCCTGCCAGAGAGCCAGTTGGCTGCCGCGAGTCGCGATGCGCAGGGGGCGTTGTGTATTCATGCGTTTTTATCCGATGGAAAGAGGCTTTTGAGGGCATCAGCCAGTTGTTCAGATGTATAACCGAGCGGCGGAGTGTGGACGATACGGCCGGCATCGGCAGAAATTTTTTGAATGACCGAACGCATCATAGCCTCTACCGCCTTGATTTGCATGGCATCGAGCGATGCGAGCGGTGAGCGGCTGAAGGACTTTTGAAACTCTTGGAGAGCTAGGGCATCGAGATACTCGCGAAAACTTGCCAGCGCCGGTTTCAAGTTCAGACTGTGGAGCCAGCGCTCGTAGTTGGTAGCGTTCTCGATGATGATGAGCTTGCCGGCCTCGGCCGCTTTCTTGCGCTCTTCAAAATTCTCACCCACCACCTGCTTGAGGTCGTCGATGTCGAAGAGATAGACGTCTTCCAGACTCGAGCAAGCGGTATCGATATCGCGAGGTAAGGCAATGTCGATGAGAAAGAGGGGCTTCCCTCCTCGCTGCGCCTGCGAACGCTGAATGCAGGCTTTATCGAGGACGATCTCGTTCGCAGCTGTGCAGCTGATGATGACATCAGCTAACGCCAGGACCTCGTTGAGCTCTTCCCAAGGGTAAACCAGTCCAATCCCTATTTTTTCGACTAGGGCCTCGGCCCGGGACCGCGTCCGATTGCAGACGAAAAGATTTTGAGGCCCATATTTTACTAGATATTTACCCGCGACTTCAGCCATCTCACCGGCGCCGATGACGAGCACATTGCTGTTTTTAATATCGCCATAGACGCGATTGGCAAGGTCGATAGCCGCATGGCTGATCGAAACCGGCTTCTTGCCTATATCGGTCTGCGTCCGCACTTTTTTCGAGGCCGAAAAAGCTTCCTGAGTCAGACGCTTGAGAATGGGTCCTAAGGTTCCGCTTTCAGTGGCAAATTGTGCCGCATCTTTGAACTGACCGGCAATTTGCGTCTCCCCTAGAACGAGAGAATCGAGGCCCGAGGCTACTGAAAAAGCGTGACGAGCCGCTTCTTTTTGCAGGTAGACGTAGCTGCGATTTTTAATTTCATCATTTAGGTCAGCTTTGGGACTAGGACCAAAAAGCTGAAGATCGATAAAGATTTCGCGCAGATGGTTCTGCGTGATCTCGGTACTTTCCAAAACCCCATAAACTTCCAGACGGTTGCAGGTGGAGAGGACCAGCACCTCTTTGATTTGGTGTTTCTCGATTACACGCGGCAGTGATGCCTCTATATCCTCGCGGCTGAGGAATAGAGTCTCTCTAAAGTCCAGCCCGGCCGACTCGTGGTTAGTGCCGATGCAGAACAATACAGGAGCCTTGTCGCGCAAAGGTTCAACTCCGGAGAGGATTCTGGAAGCCTTGTCAGTCAAGGGTTCAACTCCAATTATAGATTCCGAAGAGGCCAAGAGACAGGAGAACGAATCCAGCGATTGTCATCCAAGCCAATTTCTTGGCCGAAATATTAAAGAGATTTCGGCTTATCAAAGTTGATAGATACCAGAGCCACACAATTATCGCCCATAAGATTTTGCCCAGAAGATCAGCCCGATCGCCATCGAAATAAAACTGCCAGAAGATGGCCCCCAGAATCAGACCGCCGGTGAGGAGAATAAACCCAACCCAAATCGTGATGATAAGAGCCTGACTCAGTTTACTGATGGAGACTTGGGTGTGCTGCAAGAGATCGATCTGTTTGTTCTTGAGGGCACGCTGCTGGAGTAAATAGAAGACAGCTACTCCAAAAGCAATGATTACGAAGGCTTCGCCGAGGACGCTGGTCAATATATGAGCCTTCAGCAGGCCGGTAGGACCGGCTCCCAGAGTCGTCGTGTGCGGTGAAATGAAGAAAAACTGCAAGAGAAGAATCAGAGTAGAAACAGGAGCTACTACGCTCCCCAGAGCTTTTACTCCGAATCCCATCTGAGCGAGAATCGTTATCCAACCCAGAAAAGTCACCAGCACAAAACTGCTCGTCGTGTGAGTCAGATCGTGGATATAGGCATTATAGGTATTGAAAGCCATGAGGAGGCTGGCCACGAACATAAAGCCATAAGCGCTGCGATTGATGATATCGCGCGTCCTATGCGTCGCAAAACTATGAAGGTAGAGACCCGACGAGCATGCGAAAGCTATGAGGGCCGAGATCACACCGAGATGATAGAAGTTCAACACAGTCTCCTCTTAAGTAGCGCACGAGCCCAGAACTTGGATCTTATGGCACAGACTGATCCTGCCCTCAAGATGCAGATGGCAACTTAGGTAAGCTTTGCCTAGAGCGCGCCTGTATCTCGAGTCCTGATTATATCTAAGCTCAGACTAAAAAGGCGGCAAATTATCCCGGCAAATTATTACGGGTCGCAATTTTTATGAAAAAAGTGCGGCTTCGCCCTCAATTTATTCTTGAAGGTGCCGAAGGGTGACCCAGCCTGTGTGCCATGATGACCAAAAAATCACGATGGGCGTTTGCGTTTCTGGTTTCTGCCTTCGGGTAAGTTTGTCTTATTGGGAGAACGAGAGAAATGAAGCATATCAATTGGAAAAAGCTCCTCAAGCGGTCGGAAGATGACCATGAAGCTGTAAAGGAGCTTATACAAAGCTTTCTCGATACGACTCCCGATCGCCTGCGCTCCTTGCAGGAGGCCATTCAGCTCGAACATGCCTACACGGTTGAACATGCTGCCCAGGCCATCAAAGGCTCTGTACAGCCCTACGGCGCCAGGGAGATCATTGCTAAAGCCTCTGAGATAGAATCGATGGGTGGCCGCGGCGACCTCGATCGAGCGGATGTCAGCCTCAGCGAGCTAAGTGCCCTACTTGATGAGCTCTACACCGATCTTTGGTACCTGCTCGATAATAAAATCGAGGCCCGTAGCGAGTACCCTATGGTGGTCGAGTAAGGTGTCGACAGGTGTCAAAAATTGATATTCTGTGATTGTTGAGGAATAATCGGCACTTTTCTGGAAAGTCCTTGCTTCAAATTTAATAGCGATAGCTGAAATGACAAATCTGAATACGAATGCCTCCGCTGCCATGAAACTCGAATCATTCTGCATTTCATTTTTTCCAGGGACTATCGCTGGATTAGCTCCAAAAAGTCAGCGCGATGCCCTTTCTACGAGTTTGAAATATATCTTTGGTATAAGTCATGCACTATCTGAGTCGGATCGTGTTTGGATCTTAATTCATATAGGAGAGTTTATGAAATTGTTCTCGAAAGTTATTCTCGCCATCACTGCGCTTTCTTTTGCGATGGGTTGCCAGTCTGTAACGAAAAAGAGCGGCGAAGAAGGTTCTGATCTAGAAGCAGTTACACCTACAGTTGGCGCTAGCGCTAGTGGTGCCATCGATCCAGTCGCCATCACGAGGCTGATTCGTGAAGCTCGCACAGACAGGAATAGCCGCGAATCCTTTGTTAACGGTCTTGTGGAAACTGCTCACTTCCACCTCAATAGACAGGCTCGTGAAAAGGGCTTGTCATATGGATACAATGTGTTGGTCTTCAACCTAGGCAACAAATATACAAAAAATTTTAGTGCTCACTACTTCGATAAATTCACTCACGAAAAAACAGGCATAACTTACGGCGTCTGGGGTTTCGTATCAGGTACTTTTGAGAACCGCGGTGAAGGTGGCTACATGAACTGGGCCATGTATGGCTGTCATGATCACAAAGAAGGTGAAGGTGCAAAATTAGTAACCTTCGTGAAGTGCGGTAATCAGTAATCAGTTACATTGAAATTAGTTATGCCGCTCTTGCTAGCTAAAGAGCGGCATTTGCTTTTTAAAGTGGCAGGTGCTGATAGCTTTCGATAATTTCTTTGAGGGTCGCAAGGAACTTGGATCCCCCTTCTCCATCGATCACGCGATGATCGAAAGTCAAACTCATATACATCATCGGTCTCACCGCTATCATTTCATCGACTATCACCGGACGTTTCACCGCGGCGCCGATCCCGAGAATAGCAACCTGAGGCTGATTGATGATCGGATTGGACAGGACGCTGCCCCAACCACCGGGATTGGTGATGCTGAAAGTCCCGCCCTGAACGTCGTCAGGTTTGAGTTTCTTCGAACGAGCACGGACCACAAGATCATTGAGACGACGCGCAACACCTAGGAGGCTGAGGTCTCCAGCCTGCTTAATCACGGGCACAATCAAACCATTATCGAGAGCTACCGCGCAGCCGATGTTGATATCCTTCTTCCAAAGGATGTCGTAACCGTCGACGGAAACGTTGACGATGGGATGCCGCTTAATAGCCTCTACCGTCGCATGAATAAAGAAGGGGGTCAGCGTGAGCTTGAAGCCCTCCTGTTTCTGGAAGGCGTCCTTGTGCTTTTCGCGCAGGGAAACGATGCGATGGAGGTCCATCTCAAAAACCGTAGTCACATGCGGGGAGGTACGGACCGATTCGACCATGTGATCGGCAATCAGCTGCCGCATCCGACTCATAGTCTCGCGGAAGACTGGGACTCCTTCGAGCGTCTCTTGGCCTTCTGCTGAACTACCGAACTTCTGGAGCAGCCGAGCTTCGCCTGAGGCTTTTGCCAAACTTGGAGGCAGCGAAGGAGCCGCTTCGAAGTCGACAATATCTTTTTTGGTGATGCGGCCATGCAAACCCGAACCGGTGATCTGGCTGAGGTCGATGCCCTTTTCCTTCGCCATTTTTCTCACGAGAGGTGAGGAGCGCTGCAGACCGTCAGCCGTTGGAGAGGCAGAGACGTAGCTTTTATTTTCGACCGGTGGCTCAGGCGCTGACACCGTAGCCTGCACAGGACTAGGCGCTATCGCCTCCTGATCGACATCTGCCTGGCTCGCTATATACCCGAGACACTGATTGACTTTGACGACGCTTCCGGGCTTAACCTGCAGCTTGACAAGAAAACCGGAAGCCGGAGCAGGGATTTCGGTATCGACCTTATCGGTCGACACTTCGAGCAAAGGATGATCCTTTTCCACGCGCTGACCTTCGGCTATCAGCCAGCTGGTCAGAGTCGCTTCGTGAACGCCTTCTCCCATCAGAGGCATCAGGACTTCGATCAAATCGGACATGCTTCGCTCCCCTCGTTCACATATGGATGGCGCCACCACTGGCCATATGGGCAGCTTCCATGATGGTTTCAGAAATGGTGGGATGCGGATGGATGGTGAGCGCGATCTCGTCTACGGTGGTTTCGAGAACCTTGCCGAGGGCGAACTCCGCAATCATTTCTGTAGCTGTAGCACCGACGATGTGGACGCCGAGAATCTCTTTGTACTTCGGTTCGTAGATGATCTTCACAAAGCCTATCGTCGCGTCTTCGATCTTGGCTTTGGCCATCGGTGCAAAAGGAAACTTCGCCACCAGATAGGGAACTTTATCTGCTTTGGCCTTGTCTTCGGTCAGACCTATGCTCGCAACTTCGGGTGAGCAGTAGATCGCGTTCGGGTTAGCTGCATAATTGATGGTAGGCGGTGTGTGCCCGGCGATGACTTCGGCTGCATGATAGGCTTCGGCTGAAGCCGTATGCGCCAGGGCCGGAGTCGCGATGATATCGCCGATCGCGAAGATATTGGGAACCGCCGTCCGGTAGTGCTCGTCGACTTTGATAAAGCCGCCTTTTTCGCTGCTGAGCCCGACTTTGGTGAGTCCAATGTCGTCGGTCACCGCTTCGCGACCAATCGATATCAAGACTTTGTCGAAATAACGATCTTCTTTGCCCTCAACCGAGAGCTTCACGCGCTTGCCATCATCCTGCAAGCCGAGCAGCTTAGTGCCGGTCTCGATCGTGATGTTTTGCTTCTTGAGATTTTTCTCGACCTCTTTCACGCACTCGCTGTCTTCGGTCGGCAGAATCTGCGGCAGCATTTCGACGATGATAACCTGCGTGCCCATCCGTCCGAAGAGCGAGGCGAATTCAGTCCCCACCACGCCACCGCCTACGACGGCCAATGTTTTAGGGATGTGATCGATGAAGAGGATGTGATCTGAATTGAGGATGTTTTTCCCATTGGAACGTGCGAAAGGCAGCTCTTTCACGCGCGAGCCAGTGGCCAGTAGAACGCTCTTGGTCTCGAGGCGGGTGACTTTACCTGCTTTATCAGTGACGCTGACGCTGGTCTTGCCTTCGAGACGACCGTGGCCTTCGAAGACCGTGATGTTGTTTTTCTTCATGAGGAAGCGCAGACCCTTGCGCTGCTGATCGACTATTTTATCTTTGCGTTCGAGAATCTTGTTCCATTCGAAGGAGATCGGGCCGAGTTTGAAACCCTGTTCTTCGAGGTGCTGCAGCTTGTCCCATGTCTTCGCTGAGTGAAGCAGTGCTTTGGTGGGTATACAACCCCAGTTAAGGCAGGTACCGCCGAGATGCTCAGCTTTCTCTATGAGGGCGACTTTGAGGCCCAGTTGAGCAGCCTTGATGGCTCCGACTTCCCCGCCAGGTCCTGAGCCTATCACTACGAGATCAAAGGATGTCGACATGGATGCTCTCCTGTTTCAGGTGTTTGGGAACCCGTCCCGTTCAAAAGAAGGGGAACTCTACACCAATAAATGGTCAAGCTTAAAGAAATTTTTTGATATAATTAATGCAGGATAGGGCTTTGTGCCGATAAGCAAAGGGAGCCCTGGAAAGGCGCAATTGAGACTTCTCAGCAGATTTCATGGAGGCTTTGCTTAGGGAAGCTTAAGAAGCAGAAACAACAAGGACTTTTTCAGGCTGCTACACAGATGAAAGGAGCATGTTTCATGGGAAAGCTCATAGAATTTAAATCGCGTGGCCAACGTCGGGAAGAGGAAGTGACTATTAAGCTTGTGAAGATGGCTGATGAGATCGACAGTCTCATCATGCGCCACCTCGGTGATAAAGATGTCGATCCCCGGGAGCTGGTCGGCGTGCTCTCCCACAGACTCGGTACTCTTATGAATCATCTCGATGAGAAGGCCGAACTCTGGTATGTCTGCCAAAAGGTTATGAAAAGGCAGGCTCAGATCGAGTAACGAGGGCTTCAGTGCAAGCTAGGTTCGATTTCTGTCTCTGGAGCATGCGCGAGCAAATCTTCGCGCAGCTCAGCAATTCCCGCCTTTTTTAAGCTAGAAATAGCAGTAATCTTTCGCACTTCCACTCCTCGTTCCAGCATCTCCTGAGAGAGTTGCTTCATCCGATTTTGTACGGCTTGACGCGAAAGTTTGTCGCTTTTTGTTAGGACGACATAGAGGGGTAGATTGCGTCCGAGGATGAAGGCTAGTTCCCAATCGTCTTCCTGGAGCTCGCGGCGACAGTCGATGAGCAGAACAAACTCTTTAATATTAGGACGTTCAACGTAGGCGTTGACGAGAGGCTGCCATTTTTTAGCAACGTCTTTCTCAACAGCGCTGAATCCGTATCCCGGAAGATCGGCGAGCACAAGCCGGTCAGCAATGCTGAAAAAGTTGATCATTTGCGTCTGGCCAGGCGTTCTACCGTGGCGGGCCAGCTTCTTTTGATTGGTTAAGCTGTTGATCAGGCTGGATTTACCGACGTTAGAACGGCCGATGAACGCCACCTCGGGCAGCTCGAAAGGGGGGAGCTGTTCGGGTTTGAGGGCGCTGGTCAGGTATTTACTTTCCATAGCTCGGACGTCCTGGGCTCGGAGGTTAAAGACGATCCGGCTAGGTTTACTTCATAAGGGCGGACTCCACAAGTCTTCGTGTGAAGTCCAAGCTCGCAAATATGACGGCATTAATGCTTAAATTTCTCTCCGTACTGTTCAAAAGTCCTCGTCAAAGTTATCTGTCGAAAGTTGGCACAGCTCTTCAGCTTTTTTAACTAGAGCTGCAGCAGAAGCAGAAGAGTTGAGATAGGGATTTGGTCCGCGTCTCAAGAGTAGAACCTCTTGCTCATCCTGCTTGGCATCGAGCACTGTGGCTGTCACTTCAATCAAATCTTTGCCCTTCAGTGAACTCGGCTGGATGTACTTGCCTTTAGCCGCTAGTGGAATAGCTTGCAGAATAGCTGCTACTTCTTCAGCTGGTAGATCGTATTTGAAGCTGGGGCCGGCGCCGGTCTCGCCTTTCTGATATATGTAATCTCCCCTGTCTGCATAGACATTGCAGGTCGCTATTTTGCGTGACTTTGTATCGGCAGCGAGATTGTCTTTGTGGATAGTAAGGCGGAATTCGGCAGCGAAGCTCGTGTGGGAGCCGATCGCCATAGAGGAGAAGGTAAAAAGGATCGCGGCCAAGTCTTTGCTCAACATGAGATGCTCCTATGGTTTTTGGAAAAAAGCGCCTGGAAAAACCGCTGGAAGACTCACACACTGTTAAAGTCTCGCCTGACTCTCAGCAAGCGAATTTTAAGATTTTTTTAGAGTCTCAAGATCTAAGCACGTTCCTAATAATTAATCCTTTGTTATTTGTATAGGAAGTTCAATAACTTATGGGTTATTATGTAATTTGTTATATCTATGTTGCAAATTACATAAAAGGGCATAAGCTTTTATATTAAAAGAGAAATAGAAGAAAGGCTGAAGGCTGCTGCTGGTCAGTTTCCCATCCTCGCTCTAACCGGCCCACGGCAGTCGGGTAAAAGCACTTTGGCGCAACATTTGTTTCCCAACCATATCTATGCTTCGCTCGAGTTTCCTGACATCCTCCGCTTGGCGAGTGATGATCCTAGGTCGTTTTTGTCACAAGGTCCCATGATCCTTGATGAGGTGCAAAGATGTCCTCCCTTGTTTTCTTATTTGCAGGGCATCGTTGATCAGGAAAAAAGAAAAGGACATTTTATTCTCACTGGAAGTGCGCAGTTTCTTCTCATTGAAGGAATAAGTCAGTCGCTCGCTGGTCGAGTTGGATTATTTCAACTACTACCGCTTTAGAAAGTCTATTTGAACCTACTCACGGCTAGCAATTTTATAGCATGAGATTAAGGGCAAAATAGCAAACAGCTAAAGCGTATGGGGAGAAAGGTTTCTTCCCATCTGGTATCCTACGAGCTGCTAGATGTGCATCTAACAACCTTTTGGCTTTAAATTAAGCAGCTTTCCTATAAGGCTCATCAAGCCACTGAAAGAGATCTGATCCTTTCAAGACTCGGGGAGAATGCAGCTTAAAAGCTTTGTCTTCCACAAGCTTCAAAAGCTCTCTCGAAGAAAGGTGCACAAAAACATGATTGAGGGCCGCATTAAGGTCTGAATGCCACTCCATTTTTGTCTTGAGGCAAATAAAAGCCCCCTTTAGCCGTCTTCCATGGAAGACAGTAGCCGATAGAGCTTTCATCTCGGGGCATTTTTTATCTCGACGACGAAGCTCTTTCTGAGCTCGTAAGACATCTCCGTAGATGCAGTTGGTCTTTGAAGTGTAGGCCTCGTCT
>JBGSTX010000167.1:0-13212 GCA_041736305.1 Oligoflexus sp.
AAAAGTCATGAAACGACTTTGGAGGAAATTGGTCCATGAAGCCAAGACCGAAGGACGGCTTAAGGATGACTGCTGCCTCTTGGATACATCTATTATTAAAGCCCCTCTTGGCGGAGACTTCACGGGCAAATCGCCAGTTCACAGAGGAAGACTTGGGGCCAAAAGGTCGCTATTGACCGATAGTAACGGTATGCCACTGGCGATACTTTCATCAAAGGCCAACCGTGACGATAGAAAACTTTTCGTGGCAACACTTACCGATTCGGTGGTGACACTAAAAATCGGGGCTATTCTTAAAATGGATAAAGTCTATAGTGGACAGGAAATAAGAGAATGGTCGGAAAGAAAGTTCGGGATCGCCGTCAACGTCCCCCCAGTGAATAATCAGAAGAAACATCATTACGACATCAGCGGACGATGGAAGGTCGAGCGGACCTTCGCCTGGATCAATGCATTTAGAGGCCTTGCTACAAGATATGAACGAAAGCGGGCCTACCACGATAGCCTTCTTCATTTCTGGGCGGTTCTGATCTGGGGCAACAGTGGGTGTAACTGATTAGCTCTTCAAACTAAGTAAGTGGTTTATGATAGGACTTGTTTAAATGACTTGTGCCTATTTATGAAGAAATCATTTATTTTTCTCTTTTGTCTATTGGAAGCTGGCAGCTGCATTTACTATAAAGAGCTGCCCAGTTATTTTTTGAACAAGTTCTTAGGCAAGCTGAGTCTCGCTATTCTACCGCTCCGTTCACCTTGTTCTCAAGCTCACCCCAGCGCGCGTAGAGCCGATCGACCTGATTCTGGGTCTTCTGCATGTGGGCGCTGGCCTGAATAATCTGCTGCGGATCGTCATGTCCCGCCGCCTCTTCCATAGCCTCCTGTGCCTCGGCTAAGGCCGTCTCGGCCGCAAGGATAGTAGCCTCCATAGTGTCGTACTCTCTTTGCTCTTTATAGGAGAGCTTTACAGGCTTATTGGCGCGCGGCTTATCGGCACTTGTAGACGCAGGAGCAGAAGAGCCCTTCTGCTTATCTTTTGGCAAGCCCTTCTCTCTCTTGCCACCTTTCAGCTCATCGCGCAGAGTCTGTTCCCACTGACCGTAGGAGGCATAGGCCTCGATACCACCATCACGGAGAAGCCCAAGATAACTTGTGCAAAGACGATCGAGCAGATAACGGTCGTGGGAGACGAGGACTATCGCTCCCTTGAAATCGTCCAGACTGTCTTCCAAAGTTTCGAGGGTATCGATATCGAGGTCGTTATTCGGTTCATCGAGCAGGAGGACATCGGCCTTACGCAGCATCAGTCGAGCGATGAGAACCTTAGCTTGCTCTCCACCCGAGAGCATAGAAAGAGGCTGATCCAATTGCTCGCTGCGAAATTGAAAGCGCCGCGCCCACGAAACAACATGAATCGGACGATCTTGGAAAATGACGTTATCCTGTCCTTCGCTCAAAGCTTTCTTCAGCGTACCGCCCTCTTCGAGAGACTGTCGACCCTGATCGAAGTAAACCAGCTCCAGCTGCGGGATTTTTGAAACGCTGCCAGCGCTGGGACTGATTTCGCCAGCTATAATTTTAAGCAGTGTCGACTTCCCCGTTCCGTTGTCTCCCAGCACACCGATGATCTGTCCTGGACTGATCACCAGACTCAGATCTCTAAAGAGTTGGCGATCGCCAAATTTCTGCCCCAGCTCGTTCAGCACGACCAGCTGCTTGCTTTTGCGACCTGAACCTTGAAAATCAATATCGCTGCTCGACTGCACCAAGCGCTGCTTTAGATCTGTCATTTCGCTCTTCATGCGCATAGCTTCGTCGATCCGTCCCTTGGCTTTGGTCCCCCGTGCCTTGGGTTGCCGAACGAGCCAATCGTCCTCTTTACGCAATTTGTTGGCGAGCGACTGCTGCTCTTTCAGCGTGTTCTCGAGATAGCTGCGCTTTTTCTCCATGAACTGCGTATAATTTCCGCTATCGATGCGATGCGAACCCGGGTACAGCGGATGAATTTCGAGGATACGCTGGGCGACGCGATCGAGAAAATAACGATCGTGACTCACGACGACCCAAGCGAAAGGTGCCTGACGCAAAAATTCTTCGAGCCACAAGACGGAACGGATATCCAGATGGTTAGTAGGTTCATCGAAGAGCACGATATCAGGTGTTTTGAGTAGGGCAATTCCTATAGCGAGGCGTTTCTTCCAGCCACCGGAGAGTTTCGCTACCTGAACGTGGGTTTCTTCAAAGCCGAGCCGGCTTAAGATACGGTGGCCCTCCACCTGTGCCGTATCCCAGCTCAGTCCGGCCGTCTCGGCCGCCTGCATCATCGTCTCTTCGAGAGTGAGAGTTAGATTGAGCTGAGGTGACTGTTCGACGAAGGCGACGCGGAGCTGTTTACGCTGCACGATTTGCCCCGAGTCGATGGCTTCGCGCCCTGCAATCATCTTGAGTAATGTAGATTTTCCAGCGCCATTCGGGCCTATTATGCCGAGTCTTTCGCCATCTTCGAGCGTTAGCGTGAGATCCTTGAAAAGGACCTTGTGAGTCATCGCCTTGCTAATTCCCTGACAGCTGATCATCACAGACATGAACTTTCCTCTCGCGGCTCAATTTTTTTTCACCAACTTGGAACCCGGGCGCAGGGCTTACGCCCTCTTACCTAGTCAGCGTGACAATCTTCTTCTTGCAGAAATACCGCAAGCTTCGTTTGTCACGAGTTACAGTTATGATACAAGTAATGTTAAGGACACTGTTTTCATCGTTCATTTTCTCCCAGCTGCTTTGGGGGTGCCTTATTGCACCTACTGAGGCCCATTGGAAAGGATTCCTATGTTGAGCTCAAAGACGATCTTACCTACTTGTCTTCTGGCTGCTAACCTCGGCATCGCGGGTATCGCATCAGCGGCTGACGGCAACGCAAGTCTCTTCTTGCAGTTCTCGGGCCTCAAGTGGTCGAGTGCAGATGAAGATACTACCGATTCCGCCGGAACTGAGTCCAAAGAGACGACCAGCACCCTCAAAACCTCTGAACTCGGCGATGCACTTTTCTGGGTTACCATCGACAAGTTCAATCTCTATTTCAATCCTTTCACGGAAAGCTCTAGACTTTTTAATCTAGGCTACATGTTCACTGACGCTTTGGAACTTGGCCTGGATATCGGCATCAATAATACTAAAAAAGATGAATCAAAAGACGAAACGACTGAAAACCTCTACGGTCTTTTTGCAACCTGGTACCAGCCTCTCGGCAAATGGAATCTCGAAGCCACCCTTAACCTCGACATGGTCAATATCGAAAACAAAATCGGGGCTACAGCCACTACTCCTAGCTCTAAGACCAAAGTTGATGGAAGCAATATCAAGGTCCAGGCTCTCTTCTTTTACTCTCTTGCTAAGAATGCTTGGTATGAGGGCGGACTTTCTTATCAAATGAGAAACCTCGAAGGCGATGGCGAAGCCAAGGTTGAAACTAGCCAGATCGATGTGACGCTGGCCGGCATTCGCGTCTCCATCTAAATTCGATCTGCAGCCTGCGCTGCAAAAAGCTGTCCCGGAACCCCCCTTAGGGTTCCAGGGATCGCGACTACATTTGTATCCAGCTCCAGTTGCGTCCAGCTGCTTGCCCCTCTCGCCGATAAGAGTGCCAACGCTCGCCTTCTTTCTTTGTACAGCCGCGAAAAAGCGTAATTTGCTCAGGTGGAAATGCGACGCGTGCCAGCTGAAAGGCTACGAGCATGCCGAGATCGAGCTGCCAGCGGTCGGCCCGACCTTTACTCGATGCAAAGGCAAATTCCTCGTCTTGCATCTGAAAAGGTCCCTCTCGCAGGGCAACAATAGGTTCTGGACCCACCTCAAAGCTATCGAGACTGATGCAGGGGCCAATGGCTATCTCCGCTTCGCGCAGGACCCAGGAGCGTTCTGCCATGAGACGCAAGCCTTCCGCGACTATGCCCAATCCCAACCCACGCCAGCCAGCGTGAATCGCCAGGGCACCACGGGGATGATGGATGAGGACTGGGACGCAGTCAGCCGTTTTAACCGCAATAAGCCGACCAGGCTCGCTTGTAAGGAGCCCATCCCCCTCTTCCGGCACGATTGCCCCCCGCGACTCGACAATTTTTGCGCTGTGGATCTGCCGCAAAGAATGCCCACTAGCATCCAATTCAAAGCCTTTGCCCTCAAAACCATGCTTGATGCCGCGTGCTTCCCAGCGGGGAACGCGGTGGGTGCTTTCGAGGCAATTGATCTGACTCAGATATTTTTCGAGTCTTCTCATCTGGGGATCTCCTGAAGAGATTGGCGTGCATGCCTAAGGATTAAAACCGGACTCTTAGCAAAAAGCGAGTGACATTGGCTCAGACTGTGCATTTCTCTGAACGGCGTCATGCGTTTGAATTATGATGAGTCGGCGTCTGACGGGAATTAAAAAAAGGATAATGCGTTATGAGAATTAAACACTCGGCAGCTGGTAAAGGTAACAAAATCGTTATCATCATCGGCGGCGGATTTGCCGGACTGCGCGCCGGCCGCGAGCTAGCTAATAAGCCAGGTGTGCATGTGCTTCTCATCGATCAGAAAAATCACCACCTGTTTCAGCCGCTCCTCTATCAGGTAGCCACGGCCGGTCTCGATCCTTCAGACATTGCGGTTCCCATTCGAGCCCAGTTTTCTCGTGCCAAGAACGTAGAGGTTCATCTGGGCCGGGTTGAGAATATCAATCTCGACGAGAACTGCATCAGTTCAGGCGATTTGTCGCTCGAATACGATTACCTCATCGTCGCTTGCGGGGCGATGCATAGCTACTTTGGTCATCCAGAATGGGAAGATTTCGCCCCCGGCCTCAAAATAGTCGAGGGGGCCACGGAGATACGCCGACGCATTCTCCTGGCTTTTGAGCATGCCGAAAATGAACTCGATCCAGTGAAGCAGAAGGAATTGCTTACCTTCGCCGTCATTGGAGGCGGGCCCACTGGTGTCGAACTTGCGGGAGCGATCGCTGATATCGCGCGGACCGTTCTCGTGAAAGACTTCAAACGCGTCAATGCAGCAACAGCCAGGGTGATTCTTATCGAAGCCCTCCCAAAAATACTGGGTGCATTTGACGGCAAGCTCGCTGACAAAGCTGCCCACGATCTGAAGGCACTGGGGGTCGAGGTCAGAGTCAATTCTCCAGTAGAGAAAATCGATGCTGAGGGCGTGCACTTCAAAACCGATACTCTCAAAACGCAGAACGTATTTTGGGCGGCAGGCGTACAGGCAGCTAAACTCAATTTTATTCCTCCCCGCGAAAGTGATCGAGCAGGGCGAATTAAAGTCCAGAATGATTTTACTGTATCCTCGTACCCTAACGTCTTCGTAGTAGGCGACATGGCCTCTATGGAAATGTCTCCCGGAAAACTCCTTCCAGGGCTAGCACCTGCAGCCCTGCAGGCGGGCGACTATGCTGCTCACGTCATTCTCAAGAAGATGCAGAATAAGCCCTGGAAACCGTTTCGCTACCGCGACAAGGGTCAGATGGCCACGATCGGTAAGCATCGCGCCATCATGCAATCTGGTTCTTTGAAATTAAGTGGATTTCTGGCCTGGGTCGGTTGGCTCTTGGTGCACGTTTTTTACCTCATTGGTTTCAAAAATCGCATCACCGTCATGGCCCAGTGGACCTGGAGTTATATGTTCTCCAAACGAGGCTCGCGTCTAATCACGGATAGAGAGTGGAGGCTGCGGCCCAATCCTCCAGCGCCGCCGAAGAACTAGCCTGCTTCAGCCTATTTCTGCTTCCTGCTTCAACCTTCCATTTCAGGCGGCGTCTTACTGCGGGAAGGACGCCCCTTTGAGCTCCCTTCGCTAAGCTTGGTGGCAGCTGGGACCCTCATCGGCCTTTCTGTATCGTGGCTCAAGAGGGTCTCGGCTAAGCGCGCAAATTCCTGGGTCAGCTTATGATTCGGTTTATAAAAGGCCAGAGGAATGCCAGCGCTGTGGCTTTCGCGCATCAGAATGGAGGTGCTCAGGTAAGGTTCGAGCACGGGCAAATCCTTAGCCGCCAAACGTTCGATAGCAGCCTTAGGGAGTTTAGCCTGACTCTGGTAGTGGTTGACGATGATGCCTTCGACCTTGAGATGCGGCCGGTGATCGTCGGCGACTTCTGCTACGGCGGCCATAACCTGGGCTACAGCGTCCTCGCTGAAAGCATCGCAGTCGAAGGGAATCAGCACGCGATCAGCGGCAAGCATAGAACTCATGCTATAGAAGTTGAGCGCCGGAGGAGTATCGAAGAAAACGTCATCAAAGCCCATCTTCTCGCAGGCTACATCGATAGCCTCGCCCAGTTTGAAAATCTTGTAGCGCCCTTCCAGTTTCGGCTGCAGTTCTTTCAGACTTTCATCCGCAGGTATAACAAAAAGTCCCGGGTAATCTGTGTCGTAAATGGTTTCCATGAGGGATTCTTGAAAGAGACGAAAGCTCAGAGTTGAAGAGAAGAAATCAGCTACCGTGTTTTTGGTTTCATCGAGACGGGCTCCAAGGAGATACTGCGAGGAGTTGGCCTGCGAGTCGAGATCGACGACTAGTACCTTTCTGCCAGCTTTGGCGAAGGCCGCAGCGAGATTACAGGTGATAGAAGTCTTGCCCACGCCCCCTTTTTGATTGAACACGGCTCGTTTCATACGCCTCTCCCGACATGTGTAATCTTTCCTAAATGTCTACGCTGCCCACAAATGTGCCGGCCTTCGGGCAGTTTGGTCAAGGTTAAACGCTGGGACTGGTGTTTTCCCACCGTTCCCACAGCTCGGAAGGGGATTTAAGATTTTTGGCTTTTTGCCAGCTGAAAAAGGAGTCCTGAGAGGCCGCTGAGGTAGGAACCAGAACCAAAGCCATAGCAGACGCCAAGGGCATGGGCTGCGGAGTAGGAGTGCTGCCGAAAGTCTTCGCGACGCGCGAGGTTTGAAAGGTGAACTTCCACAAAGGGTAGCTTGAGCGCTACGAGGCGATCAGCAAGAGCCAAGGAAGTATGGGTCCAGGCTCCAGCGTTGATCAGAGCACCATCCCAACCCGCGCTGAGCTTATCGAGAAAAAGACCTTCGTGATTGCTCTGGAAGAAATCAAGCTGAGGCGTCGCTAGGCCGAAAACTTGAGCCAGCTCAGGAGCCTTGCTGCGGAGCATCACCTCTATCGTACTCAAGGTGTCATAACCGTAGATCTCTGGCTCACGGCTCCCGAGCAGATCGAGATTAACGCCTTGGGCTACTAGGATGCGCAGAGCTTTAGGAAGCGGCTTCGTACTCATTGAGGCGTCCCATGAGTTGATGGAGAACTTGAATCTGCTTGTCGATCGCGCGGACGCGATCCATGGCTTTGACAAGTTCTGGATCGAGTTTTTGGTCTATCTCTTTCTGCGCGTCGCGGAGATCGCGGATTTCGCCGAACTCGCGTCGCAAGAGCTCATTACCTGGTGAGCTATAAACGAGCCTCTCATAAATGTCGAAAGCTTTCTGGTAAAGCCCCTGCCGACGCATAAGGCGCGCCCGGGTCAACTCATCGAGACTCCCTGGGTCAGCCTGATTACCCTGATTCTTAACAAAGAGCTCGACCAGAGGACTCGAGAAAAATCCGCCAGCCACCCTTCGCCGAAAATCAGCGTTGTCGTTCAGCGACTCTTTGGCAAGACCCCCCGCCCAGGAGCTGGGAATGCTGGACGGGGCCGGCTGTGTCTCCGCTACAGGCTTCGCATGTGCATATTCTATCTCAGAAGGAGGGGCTGAACGAGGTGCCGAGCCGCTGTCCTGTGCCTGCAGCACTGGCCATCCAAGATGCTGGGCATAGTCTTCGCGCAGCTGCACGAAGGATTTGATGTCGATCTGCTTGATTATGATCTGCGCTTCGGAATCTTGAAATTCCTGATTAGCCAACTCACGGGCCAGTCCCCGAGCTTGGGTCTCAAAGTTTAAGACGACACAAAGCTTCAGCCTTAAAACTTGAGCTGTCAAATTAGTTCGCAGCGATGCAGGAGTCGATTCTAAGACCGTCCAGGCCTCGCGAAAGAACTGCCGGTTGAACAGTAGAAACGCCAAATAGACCCGAGCTACTGAGTAGTGCGGATGACGCTCGAGACCCTGCATGAGCAGCTGGATCGCTTCGTCGACTCTCTGGTATTTAGCAAGGATCTCAGCGACCGCGAAAAAGCCCCGACCATCCGGTTTCTTTTTGAAATGGTCGACGGCGATCTGCTCGGTCCTACCGAGCCCCGTCGCTTCTAGAGATCGTATAGCTTCGATTAGCATAATTACTCGGCGTCCGGTGACAAGGGCTTAGTTTCCGCTTTTCTAAGATTCGCATCTGGGGGCTCTAGAGTACTGACGGTAAAAGTGGCTGTATTTTCGTCGTCGGAGAAATTCGCTCCCGAGTGGATCTGAACCGTAAGTTCAGACGTGGCACCGGTCGGAGGACAACGAGCAAATACTTCAATGGTTGCGACCCCACAGGTGTCCGTACACCAGTTATCCTTAGGCGTCACGATACCTTTGTAGCGTGCGGGCGTAATCTGGTTATTGACGATAGTCGTGTTAGGGCTTCGCGTAGGATCATCAGATCGGAGACCATTGACGATAGGCTCGAAGGAAACAGATGGAATCGGCCGAATCTCCTCGGTATCGTCCGTCACCCCAGTAAAGACCTCGCCTATGAGAAACTGCGCAACGAAAGGCTCTTCGATATCTTGCCCCTCCGCTGCCGCAGAACAGGTCAAAGCCAAATCGCTCGACTTGCGTTGGATTTGGATAGCGGCGTCATTGCCAGTGATAGCGGCTTTCGAGCAGCTCAGCTTGCATAGACCTGGCTGCTCTGGTTCGTACTGGCAGCTCGCACTGATTATGGCTACGAGCGTAAGAATAAGTCTGCGCATCAGCTGCCCTCCTAGAATTTAAAACTGTCGGTCTTGAGAGGTGCAAGAGCCTGGGGATCGGAGGGATGTAAAGACGCGGCGGTCGCCTCCTCCGCAGCTTCAGCTTCTTTGCTCAGGCCCGAGACAATAGTCGGCGTCACCATGATCAGCAGCTCGGTCTGCGTCTCTGTGTGTTCGGTCGAGCGAAATAGGGCGCCGATGATAGGAATATCGGCAAGGAAGGGAATTCCTAGCACAGAGACCGTACGCGTGGTATCGTAGATCCCGCCGATCACGCCCGTATCGCCGTTGGCCCTTACCATCTGGGTTTCCAATTCTCGCGTATTCTTGTTTGCCAAAACCTCACCAGTAGCCGCCGAGGGCGTATCGCTTTTGATGTTAAGCTTCATTATGACTGAACCTAAGGCCGTGACCTGCGGCGTGACGCGAAGCGAAAGATTGAACTGAACCTCCGACAATCCGCTGGCAGGTCCCGATGCACCTCCACCACCGCCGCCTGTCCCAGGCAGACCCGGAACGCCGACACTGGATCCCGGTGCTGGTCTGAAGAAGCGCGAACTACCTGAGAGTATCATCGATTCTTGGCCGTCGAGGACCAATACGCGATTGCTTTGCAGAACATTGCTCGAACCCTTCCTCTCCTCCATTTTGAGGAGAAGATCGAGGTCCACAAACTTGTTCAAGCTGCCGAAGCGGAAGCGACCCTGCCCCACCTGAGTTCCGCTGCCGACGGCCGGATCCACCGAAAAACTGGACCCCAGGGAGTTGGGAAAGTTGAGAGAACCAAAGCCCAGGGCGCGACCCGGATCGAAATTGAAATTGTTGAGCCAGGCGACGCCGAAGAAATTGTTAGAGGTCTTCGCCACTTCAACAATCCGCGAAGCAATCTCAACCTGAGGGGTTTCAAGATCAAGACGCTCGATGATGTTCTTGGCTTTGGCCAGGACATGACTCGGCGCTTCGACCACGATGGCATTAGTCCTATCGTCGTTGGTTACCCTGATACGAGCGTCGAGTTGAATATCGCGTGCCAGAAGCACATTGATACGATCTCCCACATCCTTCGACAAGGCATTGTTGAGACGAAAGACCAGCACCTTCGTCGGCAGGCGACGGGTTTCAAACTGATGGGCCTGCTCCAGAGCTTGCAGATAGTTGGAGAGATTGGAAATCTGATCGATCCGCACTACGTTCTGGCCAATGCGGACCATGCCGAGACTATAGGTTTCCAGAATAGCTTTGAGAGCTTCGTCCCAGGGTACACCCTTAAAACTGATCGTGACAGGGATCTGGGCAATCGTTGCAGGAAAGACGAAGTTGTTACCAGTCTCTTCCGAAAAGCTCTTCAGAACTACGCTGAGAGGAGCATCGTAGAATTCCATGAAGATGGTTTTGCCAGTAAACTGCTGTCGCTGCTCGCCACTGTTCTGACCAACTACATCTGCGGGAGCTTCGGCAACTGCTTCTGCGGCGGCAGGCGCTATAGCCGGCTCTGGGTCTGTTGGCATTTGGCTTGCCTCGGCAGCAGCCGCAGCATTCGAAGCTGCTGGCTCAAGGGGGCTAGAAGCGGAATTGATTGGAGCCACAGCAGCCGCATTAGGCTCAACTGCATTTGCGTTGAAGTTAGTACTTGTGTTAACAGCCGACGAAGCAGCATTTTGGTTTGAGTTTGCTGCTGGTACTGCCTCCTCAACTACGGATGCATTTTCCTGCGTAACGGTCTCTACCGGTAAGGCCTCGGTCTCAGCTGCAGCCGCCGCAGCGTCCTCATTGCTGAGAACTTCCTCTTCGCTTTCTGACGATAGGTCCGCGTTGCCTCCATCCAGGTCGCCATCGTCTTGCGCCACAGCCATAAGCGAGAGACGCTCAAATTTCCAGCCAGTCTTTTTTGAAGGAGCATCGGAGCGTCGCTCAAAGCTGGCGGGCAAACCTTCCTTATCGACTTTCTGCAGCGATTGCTGCCTCATAATTTCATTGAGAGGCAGTCCGCGAACCTTGGGATCGAGGCCAAAAACCCCAGTCTCCGGGTAGCCGACCTGTTTGCTTTGGCCCCGTGCCACTAGACTTACGGGAGCTAGCGGAAGTGCTGCAGTTTTTACGAGACTTGCGGCTCTTTCCTTAATCTCCCGTGCCTGCGCCTTGCTTTGATCAAAATAATGATCAGGCAGAGTATAGGTCAACTGCATCTGACCATTTTTGCTGACAAATTCAGGAACTACATTATCGCGGTGGGTGAGGACGATGTCGACTACACCTTGGTCCTGAAATTCCCGCATCCGAATCAAGGCGACCGGTGAACGAAACTCACTAGAATTGATCGACCAGCGGATCTTCTTGCGCAGGTTAGTCTGATAAAAGCGAATGACCAGCTCGAGTTGCTGCGCGCGATTGGTCTCTTCGTAAATTTCAAATTCAGGTTGACCCGTGGTGATAACTTCGACCTTGAGCCGCCGATCCTTTTCATCGATGCGGTAGCCTACCCACCGAAGCTGAGCTAGCGCAGCGTCTAGGTTCTGCACCTTACTGACAGTCTCTGCTTCTGCCACGGGAGCGGGGGCTGGATTAGCAAGCTCCGGCGATGGCACTTGCGCCACGGCTTGATCGTTGGCTGGCGGCGAACCATCGAAAGCAGGCGGCGCCATATCCGAACCAACGCCTACAGGATTGACGTCGGATGTCGCATTTGCCTGTACCATCTGCTCTTGAAGGGCAGCTGCCGCGACATCTGCGTCCAAGTCTTCAGCTGAGATGTCTGCGTTGGAGGGGGGACTCGTGCCTTCGCTGGGATTATCGGCAAGTAGCGTCGGATCTAGATTCTGGGGCGACTCAGTGCCGGGAGCTGGATCGGAACTTGCCGTGGGATCAACGACCGCATTGGCGTTGGAATTAGCGGCAGCGGCTGCAGCAAGTTCGTCGGCTGCCGTTTCTTCATCGGCCGCATCCTTAATAAAATCTTCCTCAGCTCCGTTAGGATTTAAGGCGATGGTTTCTTCGACTTGCTCGCCGTCTTCTTCAAAGCTCGTCTCATCGCCGGCATCAACTTTTTCCTGCTCACCAGTGCTAGCAGTCGCGGCCTCGTCGGCCGCTGCAATATCGCTACTTTCATCAGCCGGCTGGGACGGGTCGCCTGACGTACTACACGCGGTCCACCAGCCCGAAAACACCAGCAAGGGACCTAGCAATTTTATGAAGTTTCTCTCTTGCATCATAGCACCTCTGCTGTTCTTTACTGGCCGATTCTCGGATTAGGAAGGCTGACCGGCAGCGGCTGACCCTGACTATTTTTTAGCTGTTCGGGAAGAATCTGTTGGATAGGCTGCGTTCCCTGAGGCAAGAGGCCGCTCGCAGTCCCAGCAGCTGGTGCTACTGGAGAAGTAGGCACAGCTCCCTGCAGGGTGGCCGTTGCTGGGACCTGGGGAGAAATACTCTGCACGCCATCTGTAGAATTGATAAATTTTGGTGCTTGCCCAGGCTCGAGCTGAATGATCCCAGGCTGAGCCCGGCCCGGCAGTCCTGCCTGCATGCGGAGATCTTCGTACTCGCGGACCCCATCAGACCTCAGCCTATAGACCCGCACCATTATTTTGTCGCGATCGATGCTCAAGACTTTTCCAGATGAAATGGGGTCATCTTTTTTCACGACCACCCCTTCGCCTTTCGGGGTTTGGATGATGGCTCGTACTTCACCGTCCCTCGTCTGCCACACGCCTTTAACTCTTAGTTCAGTGACATTGAAAGCCTGTAGGGGGCTCGTCATCCGTATGGTTTGCGTGCTAGGCCCCGCTACCACAGCTCTTCCGCTCGTCAGATCGGGTTCAATAAAGGGATCGGGCCTACCGAAAGAAGCGTAGTTATATTCGGCATTCGGTTCTACGATCTCTTTGAGACGCATAGAATTATCACCAGATGGAGCAATTTTTCGGCGATTTTCCCAGTTTTCATCGGTGGGCCCTGCCGCTGCCGACTCGCCATTCTCCGCTCGCACGTCCTTCGCGAAGCCGGCGCTGATTGCGCAGCTGAAGAGTAGAATGGTGAAGATACGGCGGAAGCGGCTCATTTCTCACATCCCTTTAAACAAGATCAGCTTAGCGTTGGTTTGGAGTTCTGGTGAACTGCCCGGACGGTCACTCACCGTAACGGACTGAGCAAACTGGATATTCCGTATGTGCGTGAGATTCGGCATATGGACCAGCCTATCTAAGAATCGCATCGTATGAGCAAAAGGCGCATTGAGTACGAGATCAATGGGGACCTCTTTATATTCTAGTCCGGGGTTGGGCTGCACTTCTTGCCCAGGGGTAAAACGTACCAGCTTTACATCG
>JBGSTX010000213.1:0-5154 GCA_041736305.1 Oligoflexus sp.
ATGGCCCCTGAGATGTTGAATCCTTTGGTCTTCTCCATCGTAGCCTGTATTTTGGTCGCGGCTTGGATGCAACATCTGCGGGTTAGTAATTTAAAGCTCCAGGAAGAGCTGGATCAATACAGCTTTAACGCTCAATCGTAAGGAGACTGCTATGGGTGAAGGTTTAGACGCAGGTCCATTTATACTCGCCTCTTACTGCGTGGCTGCTCTTTTGATCATAGGATACTCGGTTTGGCAGGTTCTGCTGCGCAAAAAGCTGCGCCAGTTAGAAAAAGCCACTTTAGAAGGAGCCTGATATGACTCAGACAAAATTACCCCTCAAGTGGATTTTCGGCAGCGCTATCATTTTGGTGGCTGGCCTAGCTGTCGGCAACCTCAAGTTCGGCGACACCGTCGTTTACTTCTATACCCCTGACGAGGCCTACGCGAAGGCCGGCGAGCTGAGCAGCAAGCTGATCAAAGTCGGCGGTATGGTAAAGACAGGCACTGTAGATTGGCAACCTGACAATCTGGCTTTGGCTTTCACGATGACGAACATGAAGGGTATCGACATCGACGTGAAGCACAAAGGCGTCCCTCCTGACATGTTCAAAGAGGGTTCAGGAGTCGTAGTCGAAGGACATATCGATCCGGAAGGTAAAAATATGCTGGCGCAGAGTCTCATGGTGAAGCACTCTGAAGAATACAAGAAGCCCGATGCCATGCATTCCGTAAACAAAGAACTGCTCGAGAAATCGATCTTCAAGCAGTAAGAGAAAGGAAACAGCTTGTGACAGAGAGGATCTCACTTCCAGGCCCGTCTCGAAAACAGCTTATATCCTTCAGTCTGTTCGCCGTGCTTGCCGGCCTTTTCCTGTTTTTCCTCTGGAAAGGCCTTGGTACAGATCACAGCAAGATTCCTTCGGCTTTGCTCAACAAGCAGACTCAGACCTTCCAAGCGAGCTGGTTGCAGGGGAAGGAGCATCTGAGTTCACCCCAAGAAGCCGCCTTCAGTATGGCCGACTTCAAGGGTCGCCCCATTATTCTGAACTTCTGGGCTAGCTGGTGCTACAGTTGCCGGGCTGAGTCGCGGGATTTCGAAGCTTTTTGGCAGAAATACAAGGATCGCGGGGTCGCAGTTGTTGGCATCGCGATTCAAGATACTCCAGAGTCCGCGCTTCAGTTCGCCCGAACCTATGGCAAGACCTATATCTTAGGACTCGATTCCGAGGATGGCAAGGCAGCTATCGACTATGGCGTAACTGGAGTTCCTGAAACCTTTTTTATCGATCGTAATGGCGTAATGATTCACAAGGAAGCTGGACCTGTGACGGCTGAATTACTCGCCAAGTATGCGGACCAGCTACTTAAGTAGTTTAGTTCTAGAGCAGCGCAAATTTATCTTTTAAAAAACCCCGCTACGGGGTTTTTTTGTTCGACAGTTCAGTCGAGCCAGCCAACCATGTCAGAGATAAAACCGACCGAGTAGGCGACGAGCAAGAAAGGCGATACAAACGCGACAAAAATGAAGATCGGCAGAAATTCAAGAAAGTCGACCACAGACGTAATGCGCAAGTCTTCGCTTGTAAACATAGGCACCTCTTCAGCTCGGACCCAAAAACTGGGCACTTCGGTGGTATAAAAACAGGGGCCTAGTATAGACGGTCCCCTGCCTACTCGCAAGGCTGAGTATAGAGAAAGGATGGTTTTGAATGGACTTGATGATCAAAGCTGCGCTGCGAACCCTGATCTTTCTCTGTCTTTTAGCTGGAGCCTGCACGACGCCGACGGCTTCGGTCGACTCCGATGAATCCCAACTCGGCTTCCTTTGGGAGGCTCGACGCGGCGAACAGGTGCTCACTCTGCTCGGTACGATGCACATTGGCATCACGATGCAGGACATACCTCCCGTGCTCTGGCAGCGTTTCGAAAGCGCCGACAAAGTCATCATCGAGACTGATATTAGGCAAATGAATGCGGATCTTGCGCGGCGCTATCTCGTCCTAGGACCTCCGCATGATCTTGAAAAACTTCTGCCCCCCAAAACCTGGAAAAAGCTCAGCCTAATTTTTAAAGAAGCCTACCCAGAGATGACGGCCAGCGAGCTGCGCGCCCAATCTCCCGCCATGGCGGCCAGCCAGCTGATGATGGCAGCTGCGGAAGCTGTTGAACGAGAAAAAGGCAGTAAAAAGCCAAAGGTAGAAAACGAGCCGACCCTTTCTATGGATCAACTGATTTTTGATCGTGCGCAGTCGGAGGGCAAAGACGTGGCGATTCTGGAATCGCTGGCGGAGCAGCTCGATCTCTTGGAGCAGGTTTTTACTCCCGAACAACTTGCCGATTTGATTGATTCTTTCGAGGATGAAAAGGCTCAATACGCAGAGCTCGAAAAGGCTTATAGCCAAGGCCGCTCGCAAGTGATCGCCGCGCTCCTCGCCGATTTGCCGAAGCCGATGCGAGAGCTTTTGCTCGACGGTAGAAACCTACGATGGAGCCAATCCTTCGATCGCCTGTTCAGCCCGAAGCACACCTTCTTAGCTGTGGGCGCTGCGCATTTCGGGGGTGAGCAAAGCCTACTGAAGCTCCTGCGGGCGCAGGGTTTTAGCATTCAGGCGCTGCGAGTTCCGAGCGCACTTGAAATTTAACGCTAGAAGGTCGTTAGATCAGAGATTGAAGGGAGCACTCCGGATAACCCAACTGGGGAAGCTTGGAATCCGCTCCAGGGCAGTGGCGACGATGCGAGCCGTGTAGCTCTTCCCAGCATCCATCACTCCGCTCGGGATCTTATAGCTGCCTATACCGCCAGGTATGGGCTCCGAGGAAAAGACTTTAAAAGCAGAAGCATCGTAGAGATGCACCGACCAGCGAAATTCTGTAATGCCTCCAAAAGGTGCTCCGCTCAGCGTCACCAGTCGCGTATCCGCGGCATAGGTACCACTGATCGCCCCACTCACCATAGGAGGGAAAGTGTAAGCGAACTCTTTGCGCCGCAGATCCGGCCCAGCGCCTCTCTCGGTTTGGATAAATAGCACCTGGTGGGCCTTGGGCACTTTACCAGCCGCCAGCCGGATGCGCCGCGCAAAGGTCTTATCCCCTGCAGCGCCGTCTTCGTTCAAACCGTCATCCACGAGTACGCCGTCCCAAGCAACTTCATTCAGTTCACCTTTTTCGACGTTGAACTGTAAAGCCCTCGAACCGTCTATCAGACTAGCAGGAGCGCGCACGCGAATACCCTCTGGCGGGTCTTCATCAGGTATCTTGGCAGTAAAAGTCAGAGTCGTTCCTAGACTCTGATCGTCGAGGACGTCTTGCATTACCTGTACAGCGATGTATTTGATTTCTTCAGGAAAGTAAAGATCGCCGACCGTCTCATTGAGATCAAGGGTATCGTTGCCATTGGCATCTGGGTCGAATGCATCGAGAATGCCGTCATTGTCATCATCGGCATCGAACCAATTAGCGACACCATCACCATCGATATCAGAATCAACGCTGTTGTCGATGGCATCATTATCGATATCTTTAGCCGCCAGGCGAAGTCCCACGGTTTCTGTCCCATCCGGAATTTGATCCCCATCGCTATCGGAAGCGCGGTTATCTTGCCATTTCATAGAGCTGGCATCGGTGAAGCTAATGATGGGACCATTGTGAACGATCGTAGGAAAGAGCGTCTGCGTAGTCCGAAAGTATTGGCGAACAGAATTCACCTCCTGCCCAGCATAGGTGAGTACAGCAGAGAAGCGAAACTGAGGATCGAGGAGCACCATCGTGTGAGTTTTCGCTAGATCTATACCTTCGATCGTATAGTAACCGACCGCATTGACAACCGCTGCCCGGGTGATCCCGCTATCGCGCTCGATCATCGCTAAGACCCACTGATTCATTTCAGACTGAGTGCCGGTAATGCTCTTGATTGATCCGGTGATGATTTTGTTCGCCAGATCTTCCGGAACGGCATCATCATCGCTTTCGCCTTTCCCACAGCCAAGGAGCAGCGTAGGCAGCAGCAAGACGAGCTGCAACGCGAAGATCTTTCTCTTGATTAAAGGCTTAGCATTCACTAAAAACACTCCGTGACTCATCTTCAGAAAGCTTCGGCACTTAGAACCGAAAGTTAAGAATCGGCCTTAGATATTGGATGAATGCTGCGCGCAGCTTGTAAGGAAGTTCATGGAATTACCAATTAAAGCGCGGTTTCATAAGATTAATGAAAGTTTTACCTGTCTGCACTGCGGGTCTGCTGTTCCTCCGGCTAAGAAAACCTGCCGCAACCATTGCCCATCCTGTCTTCACTCGCGCCATGTTGATATATTTCCAGGCGACAGGGCGCACAGCTGCCAGGGCCTTCTAAAACCAATAGCCTACGAGCTTCACAGCAAGAAAGGGCTTATGCTGCACTTTCGCTGCGAACGCTGTCAGGCCCGCAACCGCACGATAGCTCTGCTCGATGACCCCTACGCTGCCGACGACTACCAGCTCATTCTGACATTATCCGCGAAGTCATAAACAGGGTCTTGCGAGCTTCTCATTGACAGAGGCCATTCAATTCCTTAGAAAATGGACCGTTCGACGAGTCCACAGGTTCATGCGAGTTAGACTGTCGCATCCTATTTACTTAGGGTGAGGAAAGTCCGGACATCACAGGGCAAAATGCTGGCTAATGGCCAGGCGGGGAAACCCGACGGCAAGTGCAACAGAGAGGAAACCGCCACGGTTCGCTGTGGTAAGGGTGAAACGGTGAGGTAAGAGCTCACCAGCAGTTCTGGTAACAGACTGGCTAGGTAAACCCCATTCGATGCAAGGCCAAACAAAGAGGGTTCATTTTCGCAAGAAGGTGAACACAGTCTGCCCGGCTGGCTCTTGGGTAGGCCGCTCGAGCCTGACGGCAACGTCAGGCCCAGATTAATGACAGTCTCGGCTCGCTTCGGTGAGCTAGACAGAATCCGGCTTAACGACTTGCTAAAAATCTGAGGACTCGTCCTTCATTTCGCACAGGCTTACAAAGTCAATCACCCCACCCAACCCTGACGGGTATGGGTAGGGCTTGGAAAGGAGGAAGCGAATTTCCAAGCTCTTGATTGATTAGTCTCAGCCCTGGCGACAGGGCTACGTTACTGGTGAATGACATAGGCACCTTGGCATACTTCTCTAGTCTCAGGCTCTGCGAGAGACGGC
>JBGSTX010000262.1:0-21921 GCA_041736305.1 Oligoflexus sp.
CGAAAGATCTACGTTCAGCTCACGATGAAGAAAGGCGCTATCGATTTCCAAAAGTTTGGCCTTGCCGCGCACAAACTGCTCAAAAGCGGCCGCATCCATGGGCTCGACGCCTTGATGCTTACACACAGCGTTGAAGGAAGCTCGCAAAAACTCGACGTTAGGAATGCCAGGAATTTCCATCGGATATTGAAAGGCGAGAAAAATCCCTTCCCGGGCTCGCTCATCGGGCTCCAGATCGGACAAATCTTTGCTTCGAAAATTAACGTCGTAAAGCATTTGACCCGAAGTTATTTCATAATCGGGGTGCCCGGCAATAACCTTCGATAGCGTGCTCTTGCCACTCCCGTTAGGGCCCATGATAGCGTGAACTTCGCCAGCTTTAATGCTGAGATTCAAGCCCTTCAGGACTTCTTTCTCATCGACTTTCACATGCAAAGCGGAAATCTCTAACATCTCGACTCCTAGGAGTATTAACCTACGCTGCCTTCAAGCTTCATTTCCAAGAGTTTGACGGCTTCCACCGAAAACTCGAGCGGCAGCTCTTTAAAAACTTCTTTGCAAAAACCGTTGAGCAAGAGACCAATCGCCTGCTCTTCGTCGAGGCCGCGCGACTTCAGGTAGAAAACCTGCTCTTTGCTGATCTTAGAAGTCGACGCCTCATGCTCGACCACGGCACTCTTGTTCTTCACTTCTATGTAAGGGAAGGTATTGGCACTGCAACGATCGCCGACCAGCAAGGAGTCGCACTGCGAATAGTTGCGAGCTCCCTCAGCCGAAGGCAGCACCTTGACGAGCCCCCGGTAGGTGTTCACCGAATGGTCGGCAGATATTCCCTTAGAAATAATGCGGCTGCGAGTGTTCTTGCCAATGTGAATCATTTTGGTGCCAGTATCGGCTTGCATCCGATGGTTGGTCAGGGCCACCGAATAGAACTCGCCACGCGATCCATCACCCTGCAGCACGCAGCTCGGATATTTCCAGGTAATCGCGGATCCAGCTTCGACCTGGGTCCAGGATATATGGGAGTTCTTGCCGAGGCAGAGGCCGCGCTTCGTCACGAAGTTGAGAATCCCGCCTCGTCCCTCAGCATCACCGGCATACCAGTTTTGAACTGTGGAATATTTTATAGTGGCATCATCGAGTGCCACCAGTTCGACGACTGCGGCGTGAAGCTGGTTCTCGTCTCGCTGGGGTGCGGTACAGCCCTCGAGATAGCTGACGGTACTGCCCTCCTCGGCGATGAGAAGGGTTCTTTCGAACTGACCGGTACCCGCGGCATTGATGCGGAAATAAGTGCTCAGATCGAGAGGGCACTTAACGCCTTTAGGGATATAGCAAAATGAGCCGTCAGAGAAAACGGCCGCATTCAGTGCGGCGAAAAAGTTGTCTTTATAGGGAACGACGCGGCCCAGGTATTTTCGAATCAATTCCGGATGCTCTTTGATAGCCTCGGAGAAACTGCAGAAGATGATACCGAATTCTTCGAGCTCTTCCTGGTATGAAGTCGAAATCGAAACGCTATCAAAAACAATATCTACGGCGACACCGGTGATGCGCTGCTGCTCACCCAGGGGGATGCCCAAACGATTGAAGGTGGCGAGCAACTCGGGGTCGACTTCTTTGAGGCTTTTGGGGCCGTCCCCTCTTTTCTTTGGTGCCGAATAGTACTGTATCGCTTGATAGTCGATAGGGGGGTACTTAATGTGAGCCCACTTAGGCTCCTCGAGGGTTTGCCAGTAGCGAAAGGCCTTCAAGCGAAATTCGAGGATAAAATCCGGCTCGTTTTTAACAGCTGAGATGCGACGGACGATGTCTTCGTTGAGACCTATTGGAAAATCTTCGGCCTCTACTTCGCTGACGAAGCCGTATTTATACTCACGGGCCGGTATTTGGGTCTTGGCTTGGTCTGACATCGCTGAACTCCGGATCTCAAAAAGCGTCTCTTAAACGCTTGAGGATTGGGACTGGACCGTCGCACTCAAGGCTGACAGATCCGCCTCAGGTTTTATAAGTCGAAGTGGCTCGCGCCCGGGTCGACATTCTCTCAGGCCTCCTAATGGACACATCTTGTCCTCCTGAGCAAACTGGGCAGTAAAGCCGGCTAACGTAATCTTCTGTAAGGAGAGACGCAAGCTATCGAAAATGACCTGCCAAGGTTCGTTCGCAACGCAGGCCTTGATATAGTCACAGTCGTGGTGCTCATCGACACAGGCTACCGGATAAATTCCGTCTTCAACGGCCCGAAAAACTTCCCAGATAGAGATCTCATGAAAATCTCGGGCTAGACGGTAACCACCGGTACGGCCTCTGACGCTTACGACGAGCCCCTCGCGGCGCAGACGGACTAGAATCTGATCGAGGTATTTGGAGGGGATACCTTGTCTTCTAACGATATCCTGACGTCGAACCAAAGGCTCATGCTGCCGGTGGGCCAGATCAAGCATGATCTTGAGGGCGTAACGACTGCGGGATGTGAGATTCATGCCGACTCCTGCTGCCTCGACTGCGACGGAGTTTCCTGTCCAAGAAGCGTTAATGTTTAGCGGAAAGCTATACATTAGGCAACTCCTAGATCAAAAGTTTACCGATTTAGTAAACAATTTCTATTTAAAAAAAATACAATAAAATCAATAAGATAAAATAGAGAATTAATATGTTAATACGACGTATGAAACACAAATATCAATATTGGTTTCTTAGATGTTTTTTTCTCAGTTTTAACTGCCCATATAAGCTAAGTTCTGTTACGCCTTAAAGGGAGAGCTAGGACGAGACATTATGCATCCTGATCAAATTCTTGAACTGCTAAGACGTCATGCATTCCGCAGCCGCGAAAGCCTTCAGATCGCTGAGCGGCTTAAAACCCTCTTGCCTCAAGTCCTGCAGACTACCAAACGCAATTTAAATGCGCGTTGGAAGGGTGCTGAAGCAGATCGACACGCGCTTAACGATCCCAGCTATCTCCAGAAGGTCAACGAATATGTAGAGATTTATCATGCCGGCCTGGAGGCACGCGTGCAGTATGAAACGCACCGTATGCTGCTGCAGGCTTGGCAATCGCTCAATTCCCTGGCCAAGGTTCAGCTAGCTCAAGCCCAGAAATTAAAGAATTTACCAAGCCAAAACCAAAGCCACGCTAAAAGTAAAAGCCAAGATCGAAGTGAAAGCCAACAGCAGAGGCACGTTTCTCACCCAAACAAATGATGGATTCTTTCTCGACAAGGGGCCCCTGGACTGTTTATCTTGAGCGGTCGAGTATCGGCAAGATTTAGCAGCATATCGTACCGTCGAGGGGGGCACTTTCAGTGGAGTATTTCGGTAATATTATTTTTGCTATCATTGCCGCAGCAGTTTTCACGCTGTTCGGTTTCAATCTGCTCCGCACCTGGGTCAAAATCAATCAAGGACACGGTAAGGAAGACGATAGGCTCAGCAACATTCCACAGAGGTTGGGGGAAGTGCTGCGTTTCGGCTTCATACAGGAGCGTATGTTCCGTGATCCCGTTTCAGGGATCATGCATGCGCTGATATTCTGGGGTTTCGTCGTTGTCAGTATAGGTACGATAGAGACCATCTTTACTGGACTCTTCAAGGACTTTAGTTTTGGTCTGATACTTGGCAATGGAGCTCTTTACAAAACTTTCCTTTTTTCTCAAGAAGTCGGCAACCTCCTGGTCCTTGTGGCCATCGTTTATGCCGTCCTGCGGCGACTCTATTTTCCTCCTCGGCGACTCTTTGTTCTGGGACAGGCATCCAAGACAGATGCTCTCATCGTGCTCGTCTTCATCGGCGGTCTGGTCTTCACATCGCTGGTCAGTCTGGGAGCTCGTTCGTATGCTGGTCTCCTTCCGGATGGTTCAGTCCCCATTTCACGAGCTTTTGCTCGGGTCGTCGGTTTCGCTGTCGACGATTGGCATGTTTTTGACAAAACTATGTTCTGGGCACACTGCTTTGTGCTTTTTAGCTTCACTACATTTTTGCCTTACTCAAAGCATCAGCATTTGATCTGGGTATGGCCGAATATCTTTTTCCGCAGTCACAAAGCACGCGGTCGTCTTCGCCCTATGGTCTTCGATGAGAACGCTGAGTCTTTTGGGGTTAGCAAGCCTCTCGAATTTAGCTGGAAGCAGCTTTTGGATTCGTTTACCTGCGTGGAGTGCGGTCGGTGTACCGAAGTCTGCCCGGCAAACAACACCGGCAAGCCTCTGGATCCCCGTAAAATAATGCACGACATCAAGTACTCGCTTCTCAATGAACTCGATGAGCCAGAGAAGGATAGGAAAGCTCTTATTGGCGACTTTGTGCAGACCGACGAACTCTGGTCATGTACGACTTGCGGTGCCTGTATGGAAGCTTGTCCACTCTATATCGAGCATATCCCAGCGATCGTGGACATGCGTCGCTACTTGACGCTGACTGAGGGGAGTTTTCCCGAAGAGCTGCAGACAACTTTCCGAAATCTGGAAAATAACGGCACACCCTGGGCTTTCTCGCCTTCAACGCGGGCGGACTGGGCAAAGGATCTGCCTGTTACGACAATGGCACAAAAAAGTGACGTCGAGTACCTCTTCTGGGTAGGCTGCGCAGGGAGCTTTGACGAGCGTTATAAAAACGTTTCTCGTTCGATTGTCGAGATTCTCAACAAAGCCAATGTAAGTTTCTCTATCCTGGGCACCGAAGAAAAGTGTAACGGAGACACGGCTCGTCGCCTCGGTAATGAGTATCTCGCAGACATGGCTATTCGCGAAAACGTCGATACCATGCAGCGGTACAGCGTTAGAAAAATTGTTACCGGCTGCCCCCACTGCTTCAATACGATCAAAAATGAGTATCCGGATTTTGGATTTGAGGCAGAGGTCGTGCATCACAGCGAACTGATTGCAGATCTCGTTAAGAACGGCAAGATCAATGCCGGCCAGGTGCCAGAAGCTGCCAAAAATGTGACTTACCACGACTCCTGCTATCTGGGACGTCATAATGAAGTTTATGAAAGTCCAAGGAAGTCTCTCTCTCAGCTGCCTGGCGTGACCCTTAAGGAAATGCCCCGCAATAAAGAAAAAGGCTTTTGCTGTGGAGCGGGTGGAGGACGTATGTGGCTCGAGGAAACTATCGGCAGCCGCGTCAATGAAAACAGGGCGCGGGAGGCTATCGAGACTGGGGCCTCGACAGTGGCTACAGCTTGTCCGTTCTGCATGACTATGATGAACGATGGCGTCAAAGCCGAAGGCAAGTCAGAACAGATGCAGGTTAAAGACATCGCAGAAATCGTCGCTGAGTCGATTCGATAGTAGAAAATTTGCCAGACCTTCAAAAAGGGCTTAGGCTGAATGCTTTAAGCCCTTTTTTGTGAGGATGGGATGATACGCGTCGTTAGAGCGCTGCTCACTTTATTCCTAATTTCCGGCCTCATACCTCCTCTCCTAAGCGCTGATGAACACAAAGTGCAAACTCTTGCCAATGGCCTTTCGTTTGTGACTTATGAGGCCCGCAAGGTACCTCTGGTCACTATTGTCCTTACGGTGAAAGCAGGTGCATTCACAGAAAAACTTCGAACAAATGGCCTCACTCATTTGTGGGAGCATATGTTTTTTAAAGGCAACGCGCAGGTACCTAGGCAGGAAGCCTTTCATACCCGCGTTCGTGAACTGGGGATTATCTATAATGGGGATACCCATGCAGAGATGGTTAGATATTACTTCACTCTGCCTTCGGCCTTCCTTGCTGAAGGTTTGGACTTCATGTATCACGCTATCGCAACACCATTGATTGACGTCAAAGAGCTTGAAAGGGAGCGGCAAGTCGTACTTGATGAATATGACCGCAACGCCTCGCAGATTGGCTTTGAACTCTATAAATTAAGGCAAGCCACTATTTACGGTAACCTCGCCTACCTTCGCGATCCACTCGGTAAGCGCGCCAATATAGAAACTGCCGACCGTAAGGCTCTCATGCAGATGAAAGATGAGGTCTTCGTACCAAAAAACTCCGCACTTTTGGTGGCGGGAGATTTCAAAGCGAGTGAGGCCCGTGAGCTGATTGCTAAGATTTTTTCGCGCTGGAAAAATCCACCGAAGTGGCGTTCACCCGTGATTCCCCCGCTGCCGGAGTTTCCAAAACAATCTCTCGAACTGGTACGAACTCACCTCCATGCCCGCAATATTTCTATCACCACTGTCTTCAAAGGGCCAAAAGCCCAGACCAATCCGAAAGATGCCTACATAGCCGATGTTCTCTCCGGGCTGGTGAATCATCGCCTCAGCGGGTTCGTCAAGCATTTCATTGACAGTGGCTTGACCTATGGCGCAGGTTTTGGCTATCTGACGCAGTCACAGGCTGCCGAGCTTACGATCAGCGCTTTGACGAGCACTAAGAATTACGAAAAATTTCGAGAGGAACTTCCAAAAGAAATTCAGCGCTGGGGTGATAAAGACGCGTTCAGCGAATCTCAACTGGAAGATGTAAGGCGTTCCCTTCGCATTCAACGCGCATTCGATGAGAACCGACCGAGTGAATATGTGAAAAACCTAGGCTTCTGGTGGGCGATCACGGGTCTGCCCTTCTATAATGATTATATCGAGGCTCTGAGCAAAGTGAGCCTAGTGGAGGTGGAAGATTTTGTCCGCCGCTACCTTATCGATAAGAGTACCGTGACTTCTATTCTCCTTTCGCCCAGTGACGCTAGCGCGCTAAAAATCAAGGATAGTCCTGAGCCCAATCCATAAGGGAAAGATCTATGATAAGGATAATAGCCCTAGGATTTCTGCTCCTCCTATGGACCTCCACTGAGGTACTTGCGAAGGAGCTTGTAAGCAGTGAAACGATCAAACTGCAGAAAGATAGTACGATCACTTTTAAACTCAAGAACAATACTCTGGTCACATACCGGGAGATTCCTCATTCGGAAATTGCCGTTGTAGAGCTGGCTTTTACCCAGGGAGAAGCATCCCTGGCACGGGCTGACCGCCCAGGTCTTGGTGCGCTCGCAGAGCTTATGGAGCGAGGTAGTGTGAGTTATCCAAAACCGAAGCTGTCTGAGCTCCTTGAAAAGTATTCCACTGGTATCAGCTGTTCTTTTGGGATTGAGTTAGGATTCTGCGGTATGGCGACCCTTAGCGGCTCCTTGCCCGAACTCTTACCCGCTTTTGCGAGCGTCATCCGTGACCCAGACTTGAATAGCGTCGAAGCTGAACTCGTGCTTGAGCAGGAAAAAGCTTCCGAAGCGGCAGCACTTCAGGATCCTGAGACCTATGTGAATGAAGTGGTGAACAAGGTGTTTTATGGTGATGGCCACCCTTATTGGACGGATCAGAAAAACAGACTTCAAGATCTCGATGAGATCAAGCTCGATAATTTGAAACGACTGCATGCACGGCTTCTTGCCGATGTACCCAAGCATATTGTGGTCGTAGGTTCGCTGCCGCTAGCCCGCTTGAAGGAACTTCTAGAAGCGAATTTCAGCTTTCTCCCAGAGATTAGTGCTAAAAGACTTCAGGTCCAAGCTCCCGTCTATGATCCCAAGCACGCCTACGAAATTGCCGCTCGCGCGATTCCGACTTCTTACATCCGCGCTAAGTTTTCAGCGCCAGGGATCCAAGATGCTGACTTCATCGCGACTCAACTTATGGTGCATATTCTCAGTGAAGAGCTAGAGAATGAAATCCGTACCAAACGCTCACTTTCCTACTCAGTCTATGCCCAGGTGCTGCCTTATACTACTGGCATCGGGGTTATTCATGTTTCGAGTTCTAAGCCTATGGAGACGATGGAAGCGCTGAGGATCATCATCGATAAGTTGCGCAAGCAAAAGCTCAGTGTCGGAGAGCTGAACCGCTATCGGACCGTTTTCGCCACGAGCTATTTTCTCAAGCTTGAAGAGCACTCTAGCCTATCGAGTTCTTTGCGATCGAGCGTCCACTACTTTGATAGTGCTGATCGACTTTACGAGATGCCGAGGCTCCTAGCCCGGATTACGCCCGAAGAGGTGCAGAAGGCAGCTCAAACTTATCTTCAAAAGTTTCGACTGGGGGTGGTATACCGTGAAAACGGATTTAAACCTGAGTGGGCAGAAGACTTTTTAAAAGCCTTCCACTAAGACGTAAAGATAAGTGCTCAGGAATTAAGAAAAGGTAGTTTGAGAGCGGCATCGATATCTTCGCTCGCAAAGACTTCAGCCTGATCCTTGGGTAGCATGCGTCGTACCAGCCCGAAGAGAACCTTCCCAGGGCCAATTTCAAGGAATTGGGTTATGCCGGCCAATTTAGCTGTAGCAATAGACTGAATCCAGCGCACCGGATGATCAATTTGCTCAGCCAGATAGCGGGGACCGTAGTCTTTGACAATTTCGCCAGTAAGGTTAGCGATAATACGGTTCTCGTTGTTCTGAAAGGAACTTTGTTCGAGGAGAGGCTCCATATCACGCCGAGCCGGCTGCATAAGACTTGTATGAAAGGGGGCACTTACCGGTAGATCGACGAAGCGTGTCTGTAGAGACTGGAGCTCTCGACAGAGACTTGCGACTGCAGAAGTGTGACCGGCGACGACCAGCTGGGCTTCACTATTATAGTTGGCTATTTCGACGCGACTATCTCGGCTCGAATGCTTTGTGCAGAGTTTTTCGAGTTGATCGGCGGGAATCTTCATGACGGCAGCCATCGCGCCAACACCGGGAGGAACAGCCTCTTGCATGGCAATGCCGCGCCGACTCACTAGAAAAGCTGCACGGCCGAGGCTCAGCTTTTCTGCTGCCACCAAGGCAGAGTACTCACCCAGGCTGTGACCTGCGAAGAGAGCAGGGACGATGCCTGTTTCTTGCTTAATAACTTTCCAATAAGCCACGCTCACGGCCAGCAAACAAGGTTGGGTATTGGCTGTGAGCTTGAGATCTGCTTCAGGTCCTTCGGCACATAAGCGCCGTAGTGGCAGGCTTGTAGCTTCTTCGGCTTCTTCGAAAACAGCGTTCACATAGGGGAAACTTTGGATGAGTTGATTTCCCATCCCTACATACTGGCTACCTTGACCAGGAAACATGGCAAGGATCGGCCCCATTTAACCCTCAGCGTTGAAACTGGTATCGGCTGCAGAGCTAGACTTTGGCTCTAGGCGCTGTTGGCCCCGATAATGTCCGCAAGACTCGCAGATGGCATGGGGTTGCTTAACGGAGCTGCAGTTTGAACAGATTGAAACACCATGGATTTTTAGTGCATGGTGAGAACGGCGTAGGTTGCGCTTAGATTTTGAAGTTCTGGTCTTAGGTACTGCCATCTGATATTACTCCTCTAACCACCCGCAGGCGAAATCGTGGGCTGCTCTTTAGAACCTATCCTATTACCGCCTGCAGATTCCTTGGTCAAGCCCATACTAGCTGACTTACCCCCTTGTCGACGAGCAAAAGCACGCTAAAAAAATTTGCTTTCGGACAGCGGAAGTTGAAGAAATCGTCACCGAAGATCTTGGATGATGAGGATGAGTTCCCCACCCTCGATTTTTGTGCTTCCCGTGAGGGTGACAGATTTGCTGCGGCTTTTGAGCTGTTCATAGTAGGCGCTTTTGAAGAAAACGGCCTTCATGCTCGCCCCTGTTGCGTCACGAAGTGGAAGGTTACACTTAGGCGCGCATGCATCGAGAGCTGCGGGCGAAAAACTCAAAGGTCCTATCGTTTGAATACGTCCTGTAGACTCACTCGCCTTAGCAATTGGCCCCTTTGATGCAGGGGCTGGCGGCGGAGGCGGAGGTAGCGGAGGAGTTGGGTTCGGTTTGCTCACTACCCTGCGCGCTGGTCTCGCGTTAGCGGGGGTAGGACTAGGTCTCGGATTTAGCTTTACTGCTGGTGCAGGAGTTGAATTTTTCGGAGAAGCGAGAGATTTTGGACTAGACGTCGGACGAGTAGGAGTTTCCACACGACGAGGCTCTGGGCTTGGCTCGAGTTCAGGCTCGCCGGGACTTCCTTCAGAATCCGCCTGTTTTGTCGGAGTTTTCTGGACCAGGCGCGGACGCTGAGACTTGTTCGTAGGAGGTGGAGCGCTTTTGCTACTTTCCTCGGTTTCGTTTAGCCGAGCTTTGGGCGTTGGCGAATTTGAGCTATTTTTTGAGCGTTCGTAGAGAACGCTCGCGAGGAGAAAGACCAGCAAAGCGATGCCGCCAGCAATCGCATAGACACGGCTCTGCTGCATTTTGGCCATGCGTCGGCTATCGGCCATGCGTGCAAGCTCGTTTAGAACTTTAGAAGAAGGGCTTCCCACTCCTATTTGTTTTGGAATCTTGCCGTCTTCTGCCAATTCTTTAAGTCGGTCGCCCGCGTAGCCTTCGATGAACTGAACAATGGGTACCGCCCGACTGCTCCCCATTTTCTGAACGCGAACTTTCTTATTGAGCACTCCCCTGTTGAAGAGGGCCTGAATATCGAGTGCACTCAAAGGTCCGAGGACTTTTTCCTTATCTAAAACATAGTAGCGTTTGAGCGGGGCCTTAATCGCTTCGCTTTCAGGGAGCCTGAAGTTGGACGTTTCGTTTCCATTTGGCGATGTGTCACTTATGTTATCGCGGCTTCCAGAAGAGGCGGGGCTAGCGATAAGGGCGCCCTTTGCTGTCGAAGATGGTTCTGGAGGAATGGGGCGCGAAGGCTGAACTGTCGCAGAGGGTACCGCCTTACGTGCAGGCTCCTGCCTTAGAGTGGACGATAGAGGAGCTGCGGCTGCGATCGAAGGAATAACAGCAATCTGCGTGCCTTCGGTGTCGACGCTTTCATCTTCGGGATCGAGCTGCTCTTCCCTAAAAATTTCATCTACTTCGATGAGATCTTCGCGAATATGAGAGCCCTCTAGAGAGACTCGATCGAAGGGTGAGAGGGTACCATGGCGCAAAGCTTCGCGAATCTCCTTAGCCGTTTTCAGGCCAAGGCTTGCGTTGCCATGGTAAACATTCCACCGCTTTTCCATAAAGACTTGAACTTCCCATCACTAAGCGAGGTTTTTTGAGCCTATTCGGTCATCGGCCTCTGCTGTAAAAAATGTAAGAATTTCTGATATATGCTTGAAATGTTTGGAATAAATGCCAAGGTGAGGATTCTAATCCACGTCTATACAAGGACTTGCGTAGCAGGCTTGAGCAGAGTAGAACCGTGCCATCTGTGATGCCGCCTAGGAAGGATCGTATGCGTTTTAAAATAGAAGAGCTGCGTGAGCCCAAACAAATTGAGATCAAGGGTGATGAGCCTTGGTTAGCCCTTATTTACAAAAGCTTCGGTCTGCACGGCAGAGAAGACGAACCGCGACTGAGCGGATACTTCCATATATCACCCAATCAGTATGGAGCTTTTCACGTTAAGGGGGAGATTTCGTTCACACCTAAAGTGAGCTGCGGGCGATGTGAACTCCAGATCCCTTGGGAAATTAAGCGAACTCTCAATGTGCGCTATTTGCTTCCCTTCAAAGACGAAGACGGAGTTGAGGCTGAGCGAGACCTTTCACCCGAAGATCTCGATGACTATTATATTGAGAATGACGAGATCGATATCGAGCTCAGCATCAATGATATCGTTCAAACTGCCATCCCCAGTCGGTTGATCAAGCTGACTCCCGACGGTAAAGCCTGTGCGGTCTGTTTAGAAAATGTTGAAGAAGCCGTTGTCTACGAACAAAAGGGCGCGGCAGAAAACAATCCATTTGCCATTCTAAAAGACCTCAAACTGCCTGAGTAGCGGTTTAGACTTGTTCTTGGGGTAGAAGAATTATAAAGTCTTCCGGCTCTTCGGAGAGCACACGCTCTCTATTACACAGGATGCGGGTAAGAGAAGGTCAGCTATTTAAGCTGTCAATGCAACAGGCGTTTCTGCTGCAGCCCGCTTCCGAGGTTTAACCTTCCCAACGAGGTACTTTCGATGTCCGTTACTATTAACATGAAGCAGTTGCTCGAAGCTGGCGTACACTACGGTCACCAGACCCGTCGCTGGAATCCCAAAATGTCTCACTACATTTTTGGTCAGCGCAACGGAATCCACATCATCGACCTGCAAAAGACCGTCAAAATGTTTCAGCGCGCCTGCGACTTCCTTGAAGCCACTACAGCTCGCGGCGGCCACGTACTTTTCGTGGGAACGAAGCGTCTGGCACGCGATCTCGTCGAAGTCGAATCGCGTCGTACAGGCCAATTTTTCTGTAACTACCGCTGGCTCGGCGGCACCCTTACTAACTTCCAAACCATCCGTCAGTCGATCCACAGACTGCGTAAAATCGAAAGAATGTCTCAGGACGGAACTTTCCTTAAGTTGACGAAGAAAGAAGTTCTCAACCTGACGCGCGAAAGAGAGAAGCTCGAGCGCAACCTCGGCGGTATCAAGGATATGCCGGGTCTGCCAGCTGCAGTTTTTGTGGTCGATGCTCATAAAGAGACGATTGCGATTAGCGAAGCTAAGCGTCTTGGAATTCCTGTCGTTGCTATTGCTGACACCAATGCGGATCCAACGCTGATCGACTACCCTATCCCTGGTAACGACGATAGTCTGCGTTCACTTGAGCTCTTCATTGGCACTGCCGCTCAAGCTTGTGCTGAAGGTAAAGTTCGCAATAAAGATGGCGACTTTGAGAAGCCAGAGCGCGGCGAGTCACGGATCACCGAAGGCAGCTTCCGTGATGACAAGGGCAACCGAGTTAATGTTGAGCGTAGATAGAGCCAAGCGTTAGCAGTCATCGCAAGGGATCTTCGATCCCTTGCTCGATATGAGCATCATCGTAAACTGGGAGGTTTACACGTGACAATTACAGCCGGTATGGTCAAAGAGCTCCGTGAAAAAACCGGAGTTGGAATGTTAGAGTGCAAGAAAGCACTTGAAGAAAACCAAGGCGAAATAGAGAAGGCCATCCTCTGGCTACGTGAGAGGGGCCTGTCCCGCGCCGCGAAAAAAGCCGATCGCATCGCAGCTGAAGGGCTGGTCAAAGTACTCGTGAGTCCTGACGCGCGCTCTGGAGTCGTTCTCGAGCTCAACTGTGAAACCGACTTCGTCAGCAAGAACGAAGATTTTCAAAAGTTCGCTCAAGACTTGGCTGAGCTGGCTTTGTCGAAGCGTATCACCGATGTTGAAGCTCTTAAAGGACTCAAACTGGGCTCTGAGACGGTCGATACAACTTTGAGCAATCTCATCGCTAAAATCGGCGAAAACATGCGCTTGCGCCGTTTGGGTCTGCTCAGTACCAGCAAGGGTACAGTAGCAGGTTACACGCATATGGGCGGTAAAATCGGCTCGCTGGTTCTGCTTGAGGGCGCCGAAGGTCCTGAGGTTCAAGAACTCGGCCGCGACATCGCCATGCATGCTGCAGCAGCTAATCCTCGCTACCTCCAGAGCAGTGAAGTGAGCACCGACGAGTTGGATCAAGAGAAAGAACTGGCTAAAAAGCAGCTCATCGAGCAGAAGAAGCCAGAAAACATGATCGAAAAGATCCTCGCCGGTCAGATGAGCAAGTTCTATAAAGAAGTCTGCTTGATCGAGCAAGCCTTTGTCAAAGACCCTAACTTGTCCATTAAGCAACTCGTGACCGAGAAGGGCAAAGGCGCCAAGCTCGGAGGTTTCCACCTCTTCAAGCTCGGTGAGGGAATCGAGAAGAAGAAAGAAAACTTCGCTGATGAAGTTGCTGCTCAGCTAAGGTCTTAAACTTATCCAACCCCGCACCTCTGCGGGGTTGTTTTTTAAGACTGGAAGCTGTCTCAAAAGAGGGAGCACTGCCTCTTCTGAGACAGTTTCTCGACACTCTTTATTTGATTGAGCGTCTCCTTAATCTAGGGCTTCTATCGCATCTTAGGAAGAGACCAATGGCTGAAGCGAAGTACAAACGAATTATGCTCAAGCTGTCAGGAGAAATGCTTGGTGGAGAGCGTGGGTTCGGCATCGAAGGCGAAGCTCTGCAGTTTGTCGCCCACGAAGTGGCTGAAGTTCAAAAGCGCGGTGTTGAAGTTGCGATCGTCATCGGTGGCGGCAACATCTGGCGGGGCTCGCGAGCTGCTGGCTGGGAAATGGATCGGGCGAATGCCGACTATATGGGTATGCTGGCTACAGTTATCAATAGTCTCGCCTTACAGGGCATTCTCGAGACGAAATACAATGTCTTCAGTCGCGTGATGACCGCGATCCACATGCAGGAACTTGCGGAACCCTACATCCGTCGCAAAGCTCTGAAGCACCTTGCGAAAGGGCGCGTCGTTATTTTTGCAGCTGGCACGGGAAACCCCTATTTTACTACGGATACCGCCGCTAGTCTGAGAGCCCGCGAAGTAAGTGCCGATATTATTTTAAAGGCCACCAAAGTCGATGGTATCTACGATCGGGATCCGAACGAAGATCCCAATGCGGTAAAGTTCCAAGAACTATCTTATTTCGATGTTATTTCTAAAAAGCTGAAGGTCATGGATGCAACGGCCATCACTATGTGTATGGAAGCCGCTATTCCAATTTGTGTCTTCAAGCTAGAAGACGTCGGTTGCGTATGGCGAGCTGTGACCGGAGAAACAGACGGAACCCTGGTTCGCTAGGCGAAACCTATGGGCATTATGGACTGAATTTGGTTAAGGTGTTAACATGGCAGACTATGTAGCGAAATGCAAAGATGAAATGCAAAAGCGTTTAGCTTCTTTTGATAAGGATTTGACTCGAGTCAGGACGGGCCGGGCATCGATTAGCTTACTCGATGGCGTGAAAGTCGACTACTACGGCAGCCTTAGTCCCCTGAGCCAGGTCGCAACGCTCTCCACGCCGGACGCAAGAACGATCATCATTTCGCCTTTTGAGAAAAAGCTGATCCAAGAAATCGAACGGTCGATCATGAAAGCCGATTTGGGCCTTCAGCCAAATAACGATGGTGTTGTGGTTCGGATTCCGATTCCACAGCTCACCGAAGAGCGGCGTAAAGATATTGTGAAACAGCTCAAGAAAATGGGCGAAGAAGCGAAAGTGAACGTACGGCACGTTCGTCGCGATATTAACGAAGATATTAAAAAAGCTGAAAAGAACAAAGAGATTACTGAGGACGAGAGCAAGCGTTTTCAGGATGATGTGCAAAAGCAGACCGATGGCACGATCAAGAGTCTCGATGATAAAATGGCGAAAAAAGAAAAAGAAATCATGACGATGTGAGGAGTAGGCGCCCCGATGATTCATCGGGAACAGCTGACCCTCTTCCCTCTTTCAGAGTTCCTTCGACGGCGAATTTAGAGGCGCAAGCTTGCGCTTCTTGATTCTTTCCACCAGAGTCGTTCGATTCAAACCCAATAATTTCGCTGCTTGATTCTTATTATGCCCGGTGCGTTCCAGCGCCTGCATGATAAGGGCGTTTTCCAGCTGCTCGATATAGTGCTCAAGATCGATACCATCATGTGGCAGGATGTCGACTTTTCTATGCTCGGCGTCGACGGTAGCAAGTTCGGCTGCGGGAGCTCGGTTTGCTATTGCGAATGCCTGCTCACTGACGAGTGAACTGGCGCCGGCCTTTAGAACCTTGTATTCGGGCGGGAGCTGCTCAAGAGTCACCGAGCCACCGCTGCTCATTACGACAACGCGTTCTACGAGGTTTTGCAGCTCTCGCACGTTACCAGGCCAAGGATGACGCTCGAGGCAGGTGTAGACCTCAGGTGAAAGATAGCAAGGATTGAGCAAGCGATGATTCTGATTCGAATGGTCCAGGAAATGATCGAGAAGCTGCCGGATGTCATTCTTTCGTTCGCGCAGCGGAGGAAGAGTTACCGGCAACACATTGAGACGATAGAAGAGGTCTAGTCGAAATACACCCTTGGCAACGGCTTCTTCGAGATCTACGTTGGTCGCTGCGATGACGCGAACGTCGGCAAACTTGACTTCATTGGATCCTACGGGAGAGAACTGCTTCTCTTGTAATACTCGGAGGAGTTTGGCTTGGAGCCGTCCCGGCATCTCCCCGATTTCATCAAGAAAAAGGGTGCCGCCTGAGGTTTCTTCAAAATACCCTTTGCGACTGCGATCGGCCCCCGTGAAGGCGCCTTTGACAAAGCCGAAGAGCTCGGATTCTAAAAGGCTTTCCGGTATCGCCGAGCAGTTGATAGCCAGAAACCTCTTAGATGCGCGCCCTGAAAGCCTATGGACCGCGCGGGCCACCAGCTCTTTACCGGTACCGCTTTCGCCATTGATAAGAACCGGAGAGTCTGAACGTGCGACTTTTCCCAAGGTGTGGAGGACCTTTTCCATCGCTTCGCTTTTCCCTACGATTTCGCTTAAAGCTTGACGCCAAGCTCCGGCTGGAAATGGCGCATCGCGATCCAGCATGTGGGATTGAAAGTCTGGAGCCAAGCTAACATCGTAGACATTACGCTGATTCATAGCGAAGCTGAAGCCTCCTGAAATGCCTTTAAATTGCGTCGGGGAAAGCGCTTTTCCTGGTGAAAGAGCGAAAAACCATCATCAGTCAAAACAAGGGAGAGAGCCTGAGTGGCTGCATTTGGCACGTGAAATCCAGTGATGTTGGGGTCTACACTCTTATCTTAACATCGTGTTCCCCAGACTCGCAAGGGACCCCGCCTTTCTGTGCGCGTCAGCACGCGCCAATCCTAGAGTTAATTACTCATCAGCTCCAATTTTTTTACTGAGTTTTTTGCCGTAGCAGCGCATAATTCCTCCTTCTTTGCTGGCAAAAGCAAAACTTGGCTGTAGGCAAATAGGGACCTGATATTTTTTCAGGAGTGTAATTCTGAAATGCGTGTGGCCTTTGTACATGACTGGCTTGTGAGCTATCGTGGTGGTGAGCGAGTGCTTGAAGCATTACTCGAACTTTATCCCGAAGCTCCCATATTTACCCTGTTTTACGACGAGAAAACAATGCCTGCGAGCATCCGCTCGCGGGATATTAGAGTTGGGTCTTGGCTCAACTCGCTGCGCGTATTTCGCAAACTGCTACTACCTCTGCTGCCGAGTGCAATCGAATCTTTACCTCTTGAAGATTATGACCTCATTATCAGTACATCCTCTTGTGTAGCGAAAGGAGTAATGGTAGGGCCGAGCAGTAAACATATCTGCTACATCCATTCCCCAATGCGCTACATCTGGGATCAGCGGCGTCACTACCTCGTGCCCCAACGGGCTTTCACGCCGCGCGAGATTCTGATTCATATCTTCAGCCAGAGACTGCGCATCTGGGACATCGCAGTTAATAATCGCATTGATCGATTCGTCGCTAACAGCGATTTTGTCAAGCAGAGAGTCCGCCGCTACTATGGGCGAGATGCGGAAGTCATTCATCCGCCGGTCGATGTCGAACGTTTCTTGAAAGCGGAACCAGTCTTAAAAAAGCCCGGCTATCTGCTTGCTGCGGGCGCCTTCGTCGCCTACAAACGCTATGATCTAGCGATTCAAGCCTGCGAGAAGCTAGGCAGAAAATTGATCGTAGCAGGTTCAGGGCCAGAAGAAAAAAACTTAAGACAACTAGCTGGCGTGCACACCGAATTTGTGATTCGCCCTTCGGAAGCGCGATGGGTCGAACTTTTTCGTGGGGCTGATGCCTTTCTCTTTCCAGGAGTCGAGGACTTTGGCATCACTGCTATCGAAGCACTGGCAGCTGGTACCCCGCTTATCGCTCTTAAAGCCGGCGGCGCCCTAGATTTCGTCCAAGAAGGGAAAACCGGTTTGTTTTTCTCAGAAGCAAGTGTCGAGTCGCTCATCGAAGTTTTATCCCGCTTCGATGCTCGGGAATTTCGTGCGGATGTCTTGACAAGTTATGCGGCCGGCTTTCAGAAATCCATATTCCTGGAGAAGATGCGTGCTGAGATACAAAAGCTCCTAGGAGCACGACTATGAGTCGGCGCGAGGATCAAGTTCTAGCGCCCGCTCTGATCATCACTGACTTGTTGATGGTCGGGGCGGCATGGCTTCTTGCTTTTCGACTGCGTTTTTATACAAATTTAGAGGTGCCTCTCGGCATCCCGCCGATCGGTCTCTATCTGAAGCTACTTCCCTTCATCGTCGGCATTTGGCTCCTTACTGCGACGGCCAGCGGCTTGCTTCGTCGTACAGGTAAGCACAAGTCAGCTCTTGCTGAAATTTTAGATGTTCTGCCAAGTTCTGTCATCGCCCTCTTTGGACTGATCGCATTCTCATATTTTTACGAGGAGTATCGCTACTCGCGCATTACCTTACTATTCTTTGCCTCGCTGCAGCCAGTCTGCGTCTTGCTAGGACGCGCTACAGTAAGAAGTTTTTTCCGCTATTATCGCCGGCGGCTGGAACCCAGACGTATACTTCTCATCGCCCGTGGACCCGGCATTGATCAAGCTATGCAGGTGAGCAGAAAATTAGGGCCCGAAAATAGTCTGGTGGCAGGCGTCCTCTTGCCGGGAGACGAAGATAGGCACGCCGATATCCAATTCTGCAGGCGTCACAGCCTCAGCATAATCGAAGAGCCGAGTGATTGGGCAGAGTTCTTTGCTGAAAATCGAATTCATTCTGTGGTTATCGCCTTACCGCATCATCAATATGGTTTCGTCGAAAAGCAACTCGAAAGCCTAGCTGATCAAGTGGCCGATATTCAGATTCTTCCGGATGTTTGGCGCTTCACCCGTTTGACTCCTGGAATTGAGCTAATCGAAGGAATTCCAACCATAAGCCTCCACGAAAGCCCTCTTTCCGGCTTTAATGTTGTAGCTAAGCGAGCCGTCGATCTACTAGGGGCAGCTTCTGCACTGCTCATCCTGGGTCCGCTCATGGCGATTCTTGCTGTTTTCGTCAAGCTCTCATCTCCTGGCCCGATATTCTATCGCCAGGAGAGAATGGGCCTGGATGGAGGAAGGTTTCAGTGTCTAAAATTTCGCTCGATGCCGCTCGACGCCGAGCGGGAAACAGGGGCAGTCTGGGCCAAACCCGGCGACCAGAGAGCGACACCCTTCGGCAAATTCCTCAGACGGACGAGCCTCGATGAGCTGCCACAGCTGATCAACGTATTTCTTGGTGACATGAGTTTGGTCGGACCGCGCCCGGAGCGGCCCGTTTTCGTCGATAAATTTCGGAAGGAAGTACCTGGCTATATGCTTAGGCATAAGGTGAAGACTGGTATCACGGGCTGGGCGCAAGTCAACGGCTGGCGCGGCAGCACGAGTATCGAAAAGCGCATTGAATGCGATCTCTATTATATTCAAAACTGGTCTATCTGGCTCGACATCAAAATTCTTCTGATGACTCTCGACGAGGTCCTCAGAGGGCGCAATGCCTACTGATAATTTACTCTTCCTCGCTTAGCTCAGACTCTTCGCCCGTCGCTGCAGGAGCTGCTTCTGGTGGTAAGGCAGGTGCCTTACCCAAAAAGTTGCTGGCGCGTTCGAAGTAAGCTTTGAAATCAATTTCGCGCGTGGGTTTTTCAGGAATGGTCGGATACATTACGCTCAGTTTATTATCATCGTGATCCATCTCCATGCCGTGACCAATCTCATGGCAGAAAAGATGAAAGAGATGTTTGGCCTCGTTCGATGATTGATCCGTAGACTTGGGTGCTTTGCTCAAAAAGTTACCCTCATCGAAGATGATTCTCATCCCATAATCAACATGATAGGTCACAGTTTCGCCGGGTAGGTTAGAGGCTTTTGAGGGTCTCGTTGCCTGAATCGACTGCCCGGTGCCTAACTTATGGCCATCCATACGAAGGTCATCCTGGAAGCTGATGACTGAATTACTCTCTGTCTCTGAATCGACCAAGTTGAGGGCTTTCCCCGCCATACCCTGATTGTAGTGCTTGGTTAGCCTTTCAATCGTCTCCTTCAGAGCAGGGTCATCGGTGGCCACGAAAATGCGGAAATTCCTTGATTCAACAGTCTTTTCCTGACGGCAGGCAAAAGAACCAAGGGAAAAAAGCAGAATAATCAAGACAGGATGGGTGCGGAGCAGCATAGCAACTTCCTCAACAGCAGGTCCAACAAGAGCGAGAACAGGAGCACAAGTAACCCAATTCTTACTTAGCAACTAGAATGCCAAGATCCGCCAAGAGTCGAAAAAGCCAACTCTCTTTTCCGTGAATTTGATTTCATCTGTAAATATAGATATATGTGACGGTTTTCCAAATTTGTCCAAGTTAGGGGGAACTACCGTTTCTGAGGCAGCTCGGCAATTACTTACCACTTAGCCGTTTTGGGTGATTTTTTATTCCCTGAATAATTCAAAAATTCCAGATTGTTACCTTGATGGCAGGAAGATCTGACTAGGAAAAATATTCCGGTGCTTAAAAATTGCCGGGGAGACGCCGATCTATTTCTTACAAAGAGATTTAACTCATCAGAAGTAAGGAAGTGGATATGAAAGGCAACCCAGGCGATACGTACACGATCACGCTTGACGACGATACGATGGTGCACCAAATTATTGAGCGCTCCACCAAAATCAAGACTATCGGGATCAAGGATCCTGAAGAGTTACTGACTCGTTTGGCTGAGTTGCATCCTATTGCTATCTTCATAGACATCCATTTAGGGACTGGTAGGACGGGGCTGGAGATACTTCCTCATTTGCGTTCTAACTGGCCCTTCTGCCCAATTTTGGTGATAACGGGAACCCCAGCTGAACAAAGTATTGTCAAAGCGTTGAACTCTGGGGCCGATGATTTCATCAGAAAGCCGCTCATTCCAGACGAAGTCGATGCTCGCTTTAAGCTGCGGATGGCTGATGCAGCCCAGAAGGCGGCTAAGGAAGTTGTCGAATTCGGCGACATCACTATCGACTCTGCGCACCGTACGGTCGAAGGTCCTCACGGCAAGCGTTTTGCTTCCCCCATCGAAATCAACCTCCTCGCCTGTCTCGCCAATACTGAAGGTGCCATAGTCGAGAAAGATGCTTTGAAAATGCGCTGCTGGGGTCAAATCAAGGTCACCGATAACGCTTTGCATAGAAAATTGCATGCGGTACGTCAGCTCTTGAAAGATGTTTCGTCTAGCGTCCATATCGAAACCAAATATGGGGTTGGCTTCTATCTGAAGTTTGAAGAGCAGCGTCAGCAGCTCCATGTTGCTTCGTAAGCTTAGGCCTGCGCATAGCAAAGGAGTTTCTGAATGGCTTTAGCCTCCAAACTGGACGCGTCTTATCCGCTTATCGACGGCCAGAAGCTGCAGTTGATACGTGATTTGGGCGAGCCCGATGATGCCGACGGCTTTTTTCGAGATTTACTCGGCATTTTCTTTGAGAGGGTGCCTCACCTCCTCAGTGAGCTAGAAATGGCTGTAGATGCTGCCGATTGCGTACAAACTGAACAGAGCGCCCACGCTCTCAAAGGGACTGCTGGACACCTCGGTGCCATATGGTTGATGCAGCTAGCCGCCTGGCTCGAGGAGCAAGGTAGGGCCAAAAACCTTGCCGATGCTCGAGCTCACGTCGACGAAATGAAGCTGGTTTACCCTCTGACTAAGAACGAATTGGAATCTCACTGGCTCTAGCACTTCGTAGGTTCATTCTTCTCGTTTTTTTCAAGCTCCTGTTCAGGTAGAATCGCCTGAATAGGGGCTTTTCTATTGCAAAACTTGCCGGATACCAATGCCCAAGGACTTTTTATGGATGTGAGTCTCATACGACGCCCCTCTGGGAAGCGACTCCCTTTATTGATCAGCGCTCCTCATGTAGGGGTAATTATCCCCCATGAACTGACGGATCAATTTGCGCCTGCTCCTCTGCAGGAACTTCGCGATACCGACTGGCTCGTCGACGAACTCTATAGCTTCGCACCGGAACTCGGGATTACGCTGATAGCCGCACGATTTAGCCGCTATCTTGTCGATTTGAATCGGCCTTTCAGTGGCCCTGCTCTCTATCAGGATGGCCGGAGGCAGACCTCTGCAATTCCGCTCACCGACTTCGATGGAACAGCCCTCTATCGACCGGGAAGAGAGCCAGATGCCAGGGAGTGCCAGCGACGCATTGAAAGCTACTACGAGCCCTACCATCGG
>JBGSTX010000266.1:0-24529 GCA_041736305.1 Oligoflexus sp.
TATCGATGAGCTCTTGGATGCTGCTGACTCCGCCGTTACCAGCGAAATTGCGAATTTGCCCTATCGACTGGGAGCCGATTTCGCGAGCCCAGTTTTGGATTTCAACATCAGCCCGTAGGTCCGCTTCTGAACGATAGTAGAAGCTAACGAAGTCCGAAACCCAAGCTTTGATCGCGTTCCAGATAAGCACAGCATCGTCACGATAAGCATAGTTGCTCAAGAGCTTAGCGTCCAGGGTTCCATTCTTGCTCAGTTTGTTGGGCAGATAGTGCGCTTTGAAATCAAGCTCACGACGGCACGTAGCTATAAGCTTATAATTTGAATGGATATCTGAACCCAGCATCCGGTCCACGAATTGGTCCGGGCCAACTAGGGACTTGAAAGCTGCACTATTGATGTGCAGGGTGTTGCTGATATGTGGAGTCAGCAAAGCAAAGACCGGATGGTTACTAGAAAGATTGCGGTAAGCACACATCGCGATAGGTTCGATCAAGAGGTGTGTGAGGCTTAGATGGGAGATGATCGCCGAGTGAGCGTTAGCCGCGACTTGGACGTGACTGCGCGCCAGGCGCCATGACCATCCATCTTTGCGAGTGTAAATTTCACGACCTTGAGGAGTAGGTCCCGTCTGGATCGCAAAGGGAGCCAGGGGTCCACCGCCGCGAGGTACAGCAAATGCAGCAAGTGGTGCGAACATATACTTCTGTGTCTGTGGATGCTTGCCGTTTTTCAGCACTTTCATTTTGGTATAGTCGACGAAGAAAACCCGGCCCTCTTGGATAGCAGACTGCAGGTTATCCGAGGCGAACTCAGGCGCCGCTTGAAAATGAGCGTTGGTGATAGGGAAATTCTCAGGGACGCGCATCATGCGTTGCAGGACATCGGCATCAGAACCGCCCAGAAAGGTATTGGCAAACGCTGGATCTGAGTCGACGTCTTTTGCGGTCTCTGGAACAGGATCTTTGACATAGAGTTTGTTGTAATCGTTCAGGGAGGTTGGTCGGCCATTGGGAAGAATGGGCCCGAGGTCCGCCATGAAGTGGGAAACAAGGGGAGCGAGATCGCCATCAACCACAACTGCAGCAAAGTTCACGGTGCGGAGTTTGGGAAGCCCTTTTTCAAAGTTATAGCCTGATTCTTTGATCTGCGCCGCGAGTGCTGAGCGGCGCTTGGCGAAGCCCTTAACCACCATAGGAGGGTAATCGAGAGGTGGCAGGTTTTCATCAGGTGGTGTTACAGCTACTGGGATGTCCATATCATACTTGAAGGGCGATTTTTTACGCCACTCTTCAATTTTCGGTGCCCGGGCCGCGTCGTTATCTTGTTGAGGTAGCTTATACTGAGCCATTGCTTATTAGATCCTTTCGGTCAAATGGTAGTCGAATTAGTTGCCGGCATACTTAAGGGGATTAGCTGCTGGGTCACGTTTGTAGGCAACGTAGTTGGTCATGATGACGAACTGCTGAAGGATATACTGCTGAAGAGGGCTTGCTTCACCTTCCGCTGTACCCGACTTTGAACGTTCGTAATATTCCTGGAGGACGTAGCCAGAGTTTTCAGTCTGCTCAGTTTTTTTGTCAGCCAACGCTAAGGCAAACTCTTCGACAGAAGCGCGCTGACTTTTGGTGTCTTGGTAGTACTGATTTACGGTATTGATGATGAAGTCTTGGGCAGCTTGCTTGTTGCCGTCGAGTTCCCACGCAGCAACATCTGCTCCTCCCTTGTCGCCACTGGTCTTACATCCAGTGAATGCGAGTGCAATCACAAGGCAAATTTTTGTTCCGCGAAGCATGCAAACTCCTTTTAAGTTAAAAACCCTATGGAGTTTCGGAACTAAAGATTTAAGCTTTAGGAAAAAGCGATTTATCTATTTATTTTATTTTTTTATTCAATAAAAGCAATGTATTACAGATTGTGTAATTTCAGTTTCGGAAGGTTTTGTGAAGGTCTCGCAAAGCTTTCTTGAAAGCGACCTCATCTTGATACTGCTTTCTAGGACCAAAAAGCAGCTGGTCGTAGCTGTCTTTGAGAAGGAGAAGGCCATCACGCTGCCGAGGGAGCTCCTGAGACGCCCGCACGAGATAGCGAGCCATTGTCTCTGAGGGTTCTTGGCTGAATCCTTTTTGCTCGAGGCGCTTTAGGAGTCGATTCAATTCTCGCTGCCAGACAGCTTCAATCTTTGTACGGCGCCAAATACGGAGCACTTGTAAGACGAGGAGAAGGCCGCCGAGCGAAAAGACCAGCAGCCAAACCATCTCGATATCCTGCATAAGATTTCGTAGCTTAATTCCCAGCTGCCTACTGCCATAGTCGAGCCAGGCTATAGGAATAGCCGACCACTTGCGTACCGAATCTGCGCCTAACACGCGACCAGGAACTACCGCAGAGGGATCGACTCGCTGCCAGCTCTTACCAGTCCAGACTTCGGTCCATGCGTGAGCGTCGCCATCGACCAGGAGGTAGAAACCACTCTCACCCAAAGCTGACCCGCCGCTGAACCCGCTGACTACCCGAGCTGGATTCCCTGCCATTTGCATGAGACTGGCGAAACTCGCCGCAAAGTGCTCGCAGTAGCCAGTCTTTTTTTCAAAGAGAAACTGATCGAGGGGGTCGTCACTATCGAGAGTTCCCGGCTCTAGGGTATAAGAAAAAGATTTGAAGAGTTCGAGGAGCTGCGCTATTTGCGCGTCGAGGGGAAGGGCCGCCAGTTCACGCGCTAAGCCTTGCACGCGTGGCGATGTTTCAAAACTAGGACTAGGCGGGTCGGGTGGGTCTGCTGGTACGAAAGCTGTATCGAGTCGACTGCCAACTTCGAGAATGGAGTGGGCACTGTGAAACGATCGCTGCGAGGCGTTCCAAAAAATGCCGGTCTCAGTCTTACGCAAAGGAAACGCGAAGGCTGTTTGCTCGAGTAGGGGTAAAGCACTGCCGAGCCGTGGCTCAGTCATGATCTCATAAACTACCTCGGTGCTGCTGCGCGCTAGGCGAAAAGGATCTTCCGAACGCACGGGGCCGCGACGCCAGCTCATGCCGAAACTTTCTTCGAGCACGGCAACTCGCCAGTAGAGGGGATTTTTTTTCAGAACTTCCCCCTGTATAAGCTTCTCTGGCTCATGAAAACGCACGCGAAAAGCTACGCGTTCTGAACGAGCAAGGGCTGCAAATTTGCCTGGCTCGATAGAATCGCTCAAGCCGGTAACAGCTCGATCTGCAGGATTTGGCTTTAAATCAGGGAATAGGAAGTAAATAGGCAGTATAAAAGTCGCGATGGGTAAGGCAGTCTTCAGCAGTTTGCGGCTAAGAGCGTAAGGCGAAATGGTGACCTTACTTGGGAGGTGATGCAGCATGAGACTGATAAAGATCAGAAAAGTCAGCCCAAAATAGATGAAAAGGGGCAGATAGGTTCCCGTTGTCACGAGCAAAGCCACCAAGGCACCAAAAAAGCTACTGTGCGTGAGCATGAGTTGCCTGGGTCTGGGACGATCTAAAAGGAAGAGCAGAGCGACAATCAGGATAGCAGCCGTCGCGGTCTCCTTATGCCAGAAGCGGGGCGTGTCGATCAGAGCAAGGCTTAGTATCATAATCCCGAGAATAAGCAGCAGAACTCGTGGCGGATGTTTGATGCCGAGACGAAGACTGAGCGCCTTCCAGCAGAGTCCGAGCATACAAACTATAAAAAGCCAGAGCGGAATGCGCGGCAAAAGCAGGACGACCTCGGCTAAGTAGATGAGGAGAGCGATAGGCATGATCTCTCTCATCGGCTGGCCTTGTAGGCTGCCAGGAGCCGAAGTGCGGAGGACAGATGAGCTTCATTGGAGCCGCGGTCGAGGAAGCTGATTCCGAGGTCCAAACTAAATGGCTTCTGCTGCATCCTGCAGGCTAAGCACCAGGCCGCCAGCTGCCTCAACTTAGCTTCGGTATCGTGACCCGGAATCTCAGCGATGGCGAGGTGGACTGCACCTTCGCCTTGCTTCTGATAGTCTTTCACTAGCAAGAGATCTCTTCGCGCCAGAGCTTTCCAGTCAATATGTTTTGGTGAAACGCCTAGCTGATAAGGCCGGTGTCCTGCAAAATCCTCACCTGCAGCTGATGCACCTGAGCTTTCATCGGGGGAAGTAGGTAGGGGAAGGGTACCCTCGGCGCGCGGATAGACGACGAGTTCCGCGTCAATCGGCAGCCAAGTCCAGGTATAGAATAGTCCGAAGAGCCCCCGACTGAATACCTTGATGCGCTCTAGAGAATAGATTCCGCGCTGGCGGCAGCTTAGGTTCAGGTCAACGGCGATCCTATCCTCCAGCAGAGCTACGTGGGTTGCTTGCTCCGCGTGCAGGGTCTTCTCGGCTTCGAGTTGAAGATGATAGCGCACCTCCTGATCCGACTTATTCAAGCACAAGCGCAGGCGAGCTCTTGAACCTTCGGCTCCGGCTTCGATTCCCAGCAGATCCAGACTCAGGTTTTTCATGCTGTCGTTCGACTGTATCATAGCGACGAGTCCGAGGATGCTCATCGTTAGACCTACCGTATGAAAGGGGCTGCTGCTGCGGTAATAGCCGAGCGCAAAGATATTCAGAATCAGGAAAAAGTAGGCGAGTCCGTAGAGGGTCGGCACAATGTAGGGCTTATAAGGTTTTTGAGTCAGCACTGGCATCGGCTATAAAACCTCTCAAGGAACCCGGACAGACTGCAGGATGGCGCGGGCGCGCTCCACGCCGATTTCAGGTCTAGTCTCGTCACCGCTGACCAATCGATGACTCATGACGGCAATGGCTACGGCCTGGACATCGTCGGGAGTCACAAATTTTCTCCCTTCTAGATAGGCGTAAGCCTGCGCCGCATGCAAAAGGCCGAGCGAAGCTCGCGGTGAGAGCCCATGCGGTTGACGGCGACTTTCTTCGGCTAAAGCGACTATATAGGTGACAATCTTCGAATCGACATGCAGAGATGTGACTTCGGCCTGACGGTGCATGAGCTCGGCCGTATCAAAGAGAGGCCGAAGCTCGCCTAAGATACGCGAAGGGTTGCCGTGTTCGAGTATGCTAATCTCCGCTTCCCGCGAAGGATAACCTAGCTCAAGCTTCATGAGAAAACGGTCAAGCTGCGACTCGGGCAGCGGGAAAGTGCCGATGCTGCGACGAGGGTTTTGCGTGGCTATGACGAAAAATGGCTTTTCCAACTCGCGCGTTTGACCGTCGACGCTGATGGTTCCCTCCTCCATGGCTTGGAGAAAGGCACTCTGGGTTTTTGGCGAAGCTCTGTTCAGTTCATCACCGAGGACCAGCTGGCTGAAAATTGGGCCGGCTTGAAAGACGAAGGCTTGCCGCTCACGGTCAAAGATGGAGACTCCGATAATGTCAGCGGGAAGCAAGTCGGCCGTGAACTGAATCCGGCTGAATTCTAACTGCAAGAGTCGGGCAAAGGTTTTGGCGAAGGTGGTCTTGCCCATGCCTGGTTCATCTTCCAAAAGAAGATGCCCGCCCGCCAGAAAGCAGGCCAGAGCCAACTGGAATTGGGGCGATTTGCCGATGACTACCCGATTAGCTTCAGCCAGAAAATTATTCAGCATAGTTTATTAACCTACGGATTTCAGAGGACGGTGTTCCGGTAGAGCCGCGACGCTCGCTTCCAGTCGAGCGATGGCGTCGAATGCAGCGATTTTATAACCCTCCGCCAGAGTTGGAAAATTGAAAATAATCGTGTTCACGAAGTCGTAGATCGTGAGTTTACTGAGCATGCAGCACTGCCCGATGTGAACCAAATTGGCCGCATCAGCTCCAAAAATATGAACGCCCAGGATACGCTTGCTGTCGACTGAAACCAGTATCTTCATCAGGCCATGACTATCACCGCGAATGTAGCCCCTCGCAATCTGGTCGTAGCGTGCACGGCCTACGACATAGGGTACTTCAGAAGCCAGGAGTTCCTGCTCACTCCGTCCGACCGAAGACAGCTCGGGTATTGTATACACACCCAGAGGGTAAAACTCAGGAAAACGAACATCGGTGCAGCCAAAGGCGTGGCGGCAGGCCAGTCGTCCCTGTTCAGCTGAAACGCTGGCGAGAGCCGGTGGTCCGATTACATCGCCTGCAGCATAGATATTGGGAAGCGAAGTTTGAAAAAATTTGTTGACCTGTATCAACTTGCGTTCCGAGAGCTGAACGCCGACTCTTTCCAGTCCGAGGTGCTCGGAACAAGCTTCGCGCCCGGCAGAATACATGAAAAGCTCAGTCTCGAGAGTCATACCCTTATAGTAGGCTTTGACCATAGGGCCGTCGTTCTCGATATGGTCGAGGTCCCGGCCAAGTTCGAAGCTCACGCCCATATCCTGCATCGATTTCATCAGTTCTTCGGCCAATTCTTTGTCTATGTACTGCATAATTCGCGGACGAGAATCGATAATATAGGTCTTAATGCCGAGTGCCGCGAAGATACATGCATATTCGCAGCTGACGACTCCACCGCCGTATATCGAGATCGAACGCGGTAGACTTTCGAGACGAAGGATATCGTCCGAGTCGACGATACGCCAGCCGTCGAAGGGGATATTTGCGGGTCGGCGCGGCTTTGAGCCGGTGGCGATCAGAATGAATGCGGTGCTGAGGGTGAAACTTTCGCCGACAAGAGGATTGATGCGTACGAGGCAAGGATCCTCAATGTGAGCCGAGCCTCTGAAGATCTTTATGCCGGCCTGGTCGAGCTGGTGCCTGGTAATGTTCTCCTCATCCATCGAAGCCTTCCGTGCTCGTTCCGATAACTGCGAACTGGAAAGGCTATTGACCAGTCTCTGGACCCAGTGAGGACCGAGATGCGATTGTACGCTGCGGATAGCGGCGAGAACTTCCCGGAGGGTCTTGGACGGTATGGTGCCTGTATGTATCCAGGCACCGCCCAGGCGCTCGGGGTGTTTTTCGATAAGGGCCACGCGCTTGTTCAGGCGGGCCGCCTCTAAAGCCGCTTGGACACCAGCTGAACCGCTGCCAATTACGATAAGGTCATAAATCTCAGTTTGGCCCATAATCGCCTCATAAAAAGTCTCGCCCTAGCCTATCGGGTGCTGCGAGCTTTTCTCGAGTCTTCGTCCGCTGCAAAGTTTACCTAGCCCACTCGGGCGAAGATTCGAGCTTTTGCCGCTCGCCTCGATTCGCTAGTATAGATGGCTCAGTCGAATAGTAAGGGAGGGTCGCATGCTCGGGTGGTGGATCAACGGGCTAAGGTGGAGCTTTGCTATCTATGGGATCCTGATCGTTTTACTAGCCCTTCTCTTCCTCTGGAGAGGGAGCATACCCTCCCAGCTCAAGCAGCTGATAAGGGGCGTAGCTGTGCTTTGGCCCCTAGCTTACTTCACCATGATGGATACAATTCCTCTCCTCGGCTGGAGCGACTGGGCTTTTGGCGTTATCATCCCCGCACTTTTTAGCTATGTTCTCCCCGAATTCGCCAGTGCCCTCATGGAGTGCTACTACCACATCTTCGGCTGGCCCCGGCGTGTCACACGCATCCATCGCGCAGTGAAGCAGAACCAGCTATCCCACACCCTACTCCGCCCGAGGCGCCCATGAACGTCAGCGTCTTGCTCTTTCAGTTCGCACCCCTCTTCGCGTACATCGTGGTCGACTATCTGAAAGGCTTCAAGGCTGGCATATGCGCGGCGATAATTTCGAGTGCGGTGGCGCTTGGATACGACTACTATCGAACAGGCGAGGTCGAATCTTTCATGCTCGGCGAATCGCTGCTGATCGTCGGACTCGGCCTGCTGAGCCTGCGGATGAACAACGATCGCTACTTCAAATTCCAGCCCACTGTTGTCGCCTGGATTTTTACGTTGATGTTCGCGTATTTTCAGCTCTTCGAAAAGCCCCTGCTGCTGCATTTCCTTCCGCACATGGAAAAGCTCTTCAGCTCAGAAGTCGCAGGGAGTGAAGCGGCGAAGCTGCCGCAGGAGGAATCTGGCCTTGCTCAGGAGATGCTGCAAAAACTGCACGATCCAAGCACCCAAGAATTCTTTGGCTTAGTTTCTTTCGGAAGCATCTGGCTCTTTTTCGCCCACGGTCTGATCATGGCTTATGCGGCTCTGCGTCTCTCAACACGGGCATGGTTTGGCTGGCGACTTGCTATTTATCCAGCTTTCCTGTTCATGGTGATCTATTACCAGTTGCGGATCCAAGCTCCTTAAGAGCCTTGTTTCTCACGCCGAGAGAGTCCATAAAGTCCAGGACGCAGCGCCCCAGGCTGAGTCTGTTGTGTGGCCTTGAGGCATGGGCATATAATGGTTATAAAGGGGATTAGCAGCTTCCCTCAGAATATTCCACGACTGCGCCTCTGCTTAGGCGAGGCCTTACAGCATCGGGATGGCTCATGTTTGAAATCAGCTCGCGAATGAAGCAACCCAATCCAGCAGTGGACACAGATTCTGGCCAGTTTGTTGTGCAGAATCACGCAAACTGGAGGCTAGGCCTGCCCTTCGATGCGATCCTTCCCCCAGCCACACAGATGCCCGCGGTTGTGGCTGTAGGCGGAGGCAAAGGCGGGGTTGGGAAAAGTATTGTTAGTGCCAATCTTGCTGCTACTCTAGCCCAATTTGGTTATAGAGTCTTGGTAGTCGATCTCGATTTAGGTTGCTCCAATCTTCATAGTCACTTCGGCATATCAATGCCTAAAAAGAGTTTGGCCGAGTTCCTGCTCAGTAAGACGCAGAGCTTTCGGGATGTGATTCTCCCGGCTCCGGTCCAGGGGCTAGCCTTTATCGCCGGTGGTCGTGAAGAGATTTGGAACGATTACATCGATCAGCCGAGCGATTATCTGGTGCCCCTCTGGCAAGCTCTGGTCAACAGCCGCCAGCAGTTCAAAGTAGATATAGTAGTCCTTGATCTTGGGGCAGGAACGCATCGTTACACGATGGACTTTTTCAGCTGCGCGCATCTCGGTATTGTGACCAGTCTGCCTGAGCCGACATCTATAGAAAATGCGTACTCCTTCTTTAAGATGGCACTCTGGAAACTCATTGATAACACGGGTCGCCATCTGCGCCAGTACGAGGTGGCTCAGGATATAAAGGCTGCCCTCACATCTATGGCCGGAGGCTCGCTCAACAGCGGTTACGCCAGCTACTTCAAGCAGCTCCAGCTGAGCTATCCGCAGTTTGTTCACGAGCTGCTGAAAGCAGTACAGGCGCGCACGATGGGTCTCATCATCAATCAAACGCGCGATCAATCGGATATCGAACTTGGTTCTTCGATGGAGCATATCTGTCAAAAATACTTCGGCCTTCCGACTAAGTATGTCGGCTATCTGAACTACGACGAAGCTGTGCTTAAATCGTTGAAAAATCGCCGTTTGCTTGTTTTGGATTTTCCTCATAGTATGATCGCTAAACGACTCTCAGTTACTGCATCTCAATCTCTGAAAATACTCGGCATGCAACGGAGAAATTGATGATCGAACAGCTTGGACCGGAATCCAAATCGACGCGACGTAATCAGGCGTCCGGGCCTGGTCAGGCGCTGAGTTATTACGAACTCCTCGATGTTTCTACGCAGGCCTCGCGCATGCAGATTCGCGAGGCCTATATTCGTCTCAAGTCAACTTACTCGAGTGGCAGCCAAGCACTTTATTCGCTGCTTTCTGATGAAGAAGCCAAGCAGACTCTCGAAAAAATGGAAGAGGCCTATCGTGTTCTCGACGATGAACTCCTTCGTAAAGACTACGATGATTCGATAGGTATCAAGCGAGAAATGCCGCGCTCCCAGGCGGGAGATATTTTTCCAAATAGCTACGATCATGGTCGACCCCAGAGCCATAGCCACAACTACAACCATAGTCGGGTCGTCGAATCGACGCCTACCCAGGCTTTTGGCAACGATAGTCGCGATCAGTGGTCCGATGATTCTCCGGACTCGCGGCCGATCTCGCGGCGGGTCTCCTCCTTCACCAAAATCAAGAAATTTGCGACGCGGGCGTTCGATGCAGGAGTGAAGGAGCAGGAACTCGAACTCCTGATGAAGCCCCAGGCCTTTGACGGGGTAGTACTCACCCAACTCCGCGATCTGATGGAAGTTCCTCAGTCTGAAATCCAGGAACGAACCAAAATTGCGATCGAGTACATCAAAGCCCTGGAAAATAACGACTATCAAAAATTGCCGTCTCTCGTGTATGTTAGGGGCTTTCTGAAGATCTACCTTCAATATCTCGGTCTTCAAGATCCGGAAGCCAAGGGTTTGATCGAAGCCTACACGGAGAAATACAACCAGTGGCGCGAGAAACACCGACCCCACTCGTCCTGAAAGTGGAGGCGTCCGATGCCGGGCGCCTCGATACCTATTTGGTTCGTCAGTTGAATGAGCAGAGCCGCTCTTCCATTCAAACCTGGATCAGAGCCGGCCATGTACTGGTCAATGGTCTGCAACAAAAGACCGGTTATGCCCTCGAACCTGGCGATGAAATCACCATCCATAACAGCGATGCGCTGCGACCCCAACCGGGATCGACCGAACTCCAGCCTATGGCGATGCCCCTCTCCATACTTTACGAAGACGAGTCCGTACTCGTCATCGATAAACCCGCAGGTCTCGTTGTACACCCCGGTGCAGGGACGCGTGGACGTCCTACTTTGGTAGCGGGAGTACTGGCTCATCTGGGAGCGAAGGCGGGCGACTTGCCGGGTGAAGTCGAGCGTCCGGGCGTCGTTCACCGGCTGGATAAGGACACTTCGGGCGTCATCGTCTTCGCGAAGACTCTCAGTGCGCATCGGCATCTGGCCCTACAGTTTAAGAATAAGACTAATCTTCGAGAATATGTCGCTCTCTTGGATGGGATGCTGCCTGATGAAAAGTGCACGGTGGAAAGCTATCTGACACGCGATCCGCGCTTTCGGATCCGCTTCATGGCCCATTCGCTCGAAGCCTATGAAGCTCTCAAGGAAGCAGAGGCTGACCTCTCTAGCTATCGCTATGCGAAAACTTATATCGAGCGCCGCAAGGTCTACGGCAAGCGACTCAGTCTAGTCGTTCTGCGTTTGGATACCGGTCGGACCCACCAGATTCGGGTCCACGCCCGCAGTCTAGGAATGCCGATCTGGGGGGATATTCTCTACGGCGCCAGCCAGCGTCTTCCCCCGCAGTTTCCAGCGGCTTTGAAGGTGGCTTTAGAAGCTGTGCCGCGCCACCTTTTGCATGCTCGACGTTTGGGCTTTGAACACCCGCTCAATGGGCGTAAGCTGGCTTTTGAAGCTCCTCTTCCCGAAGATTTTCGAAGCGTGCTAGAATTGTTAGAAAAGCATAGTCAAAGCTAGAGAGCGCTGCACCCAGCCCTCTCTGTCTAGCCAAGGGATCGAAGCAATGCATGTCAGGTCTTTAGTAGCTTGGATAGTGAGCTTGGTCATGGCCCAGCCTTTAGTGGCCAACGAAGCAAAAGAAGTCCGAGATCTGAAGGATCTCAAAGATATCAAGGCTAAGATCAGCGAGATTGCCCAGCAGGAAATGGTCTTTCTCCTCGTCGACAAGGCGAAGCTGAAAGCCGATTTGATGACCTGGCCGGAAAACGATCAAGTCGCCGAGCGACTCATGTCGTTTCGAATCGCTATAGGTAAGGAAGAGGGCGATAAGCAGAAGGCTGGTGACAACCGGACCCCTGAAGGCATCTACTTCGCCAAGAAGATAATCGCCCAGGGTCTACCCGCGAAATATGGTCCTTTCGCAATTCCTATCGATTTCCCCAACCCTCTCGATCGTTTTCTCGGCAAAACCGGCCACGGCATCTGGCTGCATGGGGTCGAGCAAGATACGCGCATCGATGCGGCCAAGATCACAGAAGGCTGCGTAGCCTTCTATAATGCTGATATCGAAGCTCTCACCCAATGGGTCATGCCCGATCAGTCGGTGATCGTCATAGCCCGCGATGCTAAGGAAGTGAACCGTCGCCAGGACATTACGCAGGTTAAAAAGCTGACCCTCGCTTGGATCGACGCCTGGGCGAAGCGCGACCTCAGCCGTTACATCGGTTTCTATACCGACGATTTCAAGCATCTGAATAGAAGCCTGAAAGGCTTCCACGCCTACAAGCGTCGCGTTTTTAACATGTACAAGAATATGAGCGTGAAGATGAGCCAAATCAGGGTCTTCACGCACGATCGCTACGCTGTCGTCGTGATGAACCAAGACTTCAACGGCGACAACCGCTACAAGAACTTCGGCCGGAAGGTCCTCTACTGGCAGCGGAGCGATGAGGGCGAGTGGAAGCTCTTTCACGAAGACTTCAACGAACACCCTATCCAGCTGACCAGCCTATCGCGCGAAAAGATCGCCAACATCATCAGGCTGTCGCCCAGTACCAAAATCCTGCAAGATCAGCGTGTTGAATCGCGGCTTTGATAAGGGAGACCCTTTGGGTCTCCTTCTTCTCTTCTTCCCTTTCCCTCTCTAGAGCCTTCCCACAAATATTAAGTAGGCAAATTTTTGCCCTCTTGAGTTTTTCAGCTTGGCCGATGAACTGAGGCAGAAGTAACTGAAACTCAGGCGAACTCAGCATGCGATTCCAAGGTCTACATTTTATCCTCTGTTTACTCCTTCTCGGGAGCGCTAGAGGCTATTCTGCAGACAGCATCGGCGATCGCATCGAAAGCGTACGCCGAGAAACCAGCCGAGAGGCTGGACAACGGATACAGGTGCTTCTGGAGCGTTACTGCAGCCAGCAGTGTCAGCTGCTCGATGTGCGGGTCGAAGTTCATGAGACAATCTCAGATAGCGATGATCTCGGCTTCGAAGGGAGCAACAACGCTAATGAGGCCAGCTCTCGACTGGAAATCCAGAGCGTCCGCGCATCGATCCAAATAGATGGACGGGTCACTCCCACTGATCGGCAGCGTCTGGAAACTCTGATCCGGAATAAAATAAGACCTATGGCCGCGGAGAGCACTGTTCAGTGGGAGACAGTTGATCTGCCGACCATCGGCCAGCAGGGAGCTCCCAGCGAAGAGCTCGAACAGGCTCTTGAATCCAAGCTCCGCCAATCCTTCCAGAGCGTCATCGACCGCTATTGTCCTGATCAGTGTATGATCGACCGCATCGATATCGAAGCGCAGGAAGCGAGCGCGGCTGCACTCTATAACCTACCTTCGAATCAGGTCCTACGCGGTCGCCGGGGTGAAGGCGGTATGCGAGTGACTGAGGTCCGCGTCCAGCTGACGATGGATGAAGCTCTCAGCGATCGTGAAAGAGACCGCATCGTGCGCCTTATGCAGGCCCAAACCCGCTTTGTGCAGCCTGTCATCATCACCCAGAACGTTACTGAGTTTCCTGAAACTGCTCTCGATAAGAAGCGTAAAGCCGCTGAGGAGTCGGTCGACCCTTACGGGCTCGAAAAGCTCCGCCAAATGCTTATTCTCTTCCGCGACTTGGCCGGCACCAAAGAAGTCATCAATACGCAGACCCTAGAAAGCAAGACCAGCAGTGAGCAGAACAGCCGTCTGGAAGCTAGCTCCAATCAAGAGCGTACTGCGGAGTTGAAAGAATCAGCTTCGCGAGAATCCACAGAGAACAGTAGCAGTAGCTCAAGTAGTGAGCAAAAACTCAAAGAAAATAGCCGAAGCAGCGACAGTAATACGGCTTCCAGCATAGGTAACCTCAGCGTTGAAGAGCTGGCAGTCTATGGCGCCGGTCTGATCTTGCTCTTGACTCTCGTCTCCATAGTGCTCCTCAAGTTCTCGCAAACCAATCGGGCTGCCAAAGAAATGATCATGGCCAGTCGAAGTTCGTACGCGCCCAGCGCGGGGCGGATGGATGAGGGCGGCTACGGTGAAGCAGGAGGCGGTGGTGGCCGGGACATGGGGGCTGGCAACAGCGGCCAGGGCCATGGCGGAGGCCAGGTCCATGCTCCGAATATGATGACGAGCGAAAGCAGTCAAAAGCAGTCTATGCTTGGCTTCCGCGTTGCGCAGATGAAGCAGGAATTAATCCAACAGTTTGTCGAACAGCGATCGGTAGCACGAGAAACCTTCTCACGCCTGCTCAGAGAAGATGGCGTCGGCGAAACGGCTAAGTATGTAGCTATCTTCGGTCAGTTGATAGTATCGGAGCTGCTCAATGACCCTAGCCTCAAGCGGGATCTCTATGAACTGAGCGAGTATTTTCATCGCGCTAACCTGAAATTCGACCTTGCTACCGAGCTGACTCTGCTGGAGCGGCTCAAAACTATGGTTACAGCGAGCGAAATCAGACTCCTCGCGAATCAGTCGACCGAGCGCTTTGGCTTCCTCAATCGTCTCGAAGGTCAGCAGATTTACAATCTCATTATTGACGAAAATCCTCGCTTGCAGAGCATAGTCTTGACGCAGCTCGACCGGAAGAAGCGCTCGCTGCTCTTCGAACTCTTCAATGGCGATGCAAAAATCAAGTTGCTCGAAGAACTTTCGCACGCCGAAGCGATTCCAAGGGAGTTCCTCTTCAACGTCGCCCAGGCGCTGCAGAAGAAGATTCAGTCGCGCTCGGAGTTCGATACAGAAAATCTTCGCTCGAGCGATATCCTACTCGACCTGCTGGAACGCGCAAATCTCAGGGAACAGAAGCGCCTCATGCGCACTCTCGAGCGGAACAACCCCGATACCGCGCGGGCCTTGAAGGTGAAGTTTGTAACTGTGGAGATGCTCCGCTTCCTCAAGGATGGTCATCTACTCGAAGTTGTGCTCGGCATGGAGCGGGAAGATCTCTTGGCCTTCCTCGTGGGTTCCGACGAACACATTCGCGATCTGCTCCTGAAAAAGGCTCCCGACGAATTGGCAGCAAGCTGGATCGAGGATATCCGCAATATGTCGAATATCGAAGACAGTGCTTACCGCAATGCCGAAATGAAAATCAAAGCTCGCATACGCGGACTGGCCAGCAACGGCGCTATCAGCCTGCTCGATATCAACGATCTTATCTTCAACAAAGGGCAGCCTGATGAGGATGAGAGGGGCGGATCTCCAGGCGATGGGCGCGCATTCAGTAAAGGCGCGTTTGCAGCATAAATTCGGAGCACAAATTTTCTCAAAAATAAGGCTTGGGATAGTATCCCGAGCCTTAGTTATTTGAACTTAAGGTGCCGCTTGATACTCTTTAGCGAGCGGAAACTGTAGATTAAAATCGCTGATCTTCACGGCAAGAAGAACTTTGCCTTTGCCCAAATCAGGAAAAAATTCTGGATCAGATGACGCCGCGTCTAAGGAGGCTAGCTGCGCCTTACCTTGGGCCTTTAGTTCGAAAACAAAGCTCTTATTATCGAGAGTCTGCCCCAAAGTTTTGAAGAATTTGGGTAGAAAAAAAGTCGATATGGGCAGTTTCGGCCCCAGGCTGCTCAGGGTGAACTTGGCAATTTCGTTATTCTGTGCCGAGACTCTGATCGTTTCTTCGCCCTTTTTCGAACTATCTACGGCAAAGCTGGCGAGTTCTTTTGGGATACCCCAGTTCTTGCGACCGTTGATCACACTACTCATACTGGAGACAAAAATCTTGCTGATAGAAGCATGCGACTGAGTATCTTCGAAGCGAAAGGTCCCTGGTATATAGAGGAGTTCCTTGTATGGGCCGACTGGTGAACTCTTATAGTCGACCAGCATGACGACACTAAAGGATTGCTCGTAGCGATCCTTGAGAGTGTCGCTGATAAATCCTGTCTCTAGATTTTCCTCTTTACTGACAGAACTCAGAATCAGGTAGCCATCCCCATTCAAAGTCCAGGGTGCAGGCTGGTCCTGACTTTGGCCTAAGCCCGACCATGAAGACATGAAAAAACTTAGAGGAAGCAGCCAAAACCAAGTACTCCGTTTGCTCTCACGCATCATAAATCTCCTGTAGGTCGTTCACCTGTTATGCCTTCAGCTAGCATTTCCGCCAAAGCGCCGATGGTAAGCACTGGATTGGCTCCCACTGCACTGGGGATGATGGAACCATCAGCAACATAGAGGTTTCTATAGTTGAAGACAGCTCCGAAATTCGCGGGATCGGCATCAACCACACCTCGCTCATCTGACTCGGCCAGGGAGCAACCACCGAGAGGGTGCACGGTTAGATTGCGGCCTAGCAAATAAGTTGGAAAGGGCGTGACGGATTTAGCTTTCCAAATCTCCTTAAGCTTTTGACTCACACTGATCATTGAGTCGTAAAGCTTCTTACTCTTGTTGGCGTCCCACTTGAGCTGCAGCTTGCCGTTTGGCTCGAGTGTCATGATCCCATCGCTTTTATCGATTCCGACAGCTAGCAATATACTCATGCAGCCTGACTGGGATTCGCTCGACTGAATGGATTCCAAAATTTTCTGGTGGAGCGGCAGGAGGAGCTTGCGCCCCAGCGCGGTCTTCGGTTCGAAGATTTGTACGATCCACGTGAGAAACTTTGAATCGCTGGGGTAAGCTAGGTCTTCCATAATAAAGCCCTGAGCTGACTCCTCTGGTTTGTATGTAGTCTCTAAAGTCAGGGTTGGGCCAAAATGTGAACCGTCCTTTTTAGCTCCGAAGACCAAATTGAGAAAATCACCATTGCCTGAATAATTGCGGCCTAGTTGAGAACTGATCTTGGGCAGACTCTTATGCAGGAGCTTATTGCGGAAAAGTAGTTCGTTGGTGCCGTAAACTCCTGCTGCGACGATGACTCTTTGCGTTTTTGCGACGAGATAATCGACATCCGACTTCTTCTCCCCAATGGCTTTCATATAAACATGAAAGCCGTGAGTACCATTGGCGTCGGCATCTTCTTCACCAGCCGCATTGAGAGGAATAATTTTTTCTACCTGCTGCTCGGTTTTGACTTCAGCCTGGTATTTGTGCTCTGCAGCGTAGAGATAATTGAGATCCAAGGTATTTTTCGCGTGATAATTGCAACCGATAATGCATTCTGCGCAGTAGCGGCATGAGCTTTGCTGGGCACCGAAGGCATTCACAGATTCTTTTCCCTGCGAGTCTGGCTTGGCGAAATCATTGCCAAAGTGAATGGCAACGTCGGCTTCTCTGAACGACCCACCTGTCTCGGCGGCTGCCTTAGAAAAGAGTTCATGGCGAACAAGCCTACGATTGGCTTCGTTCTGAGGCACGGTACGGGCACCCAAGACCTTCTTACAAACCTCGAAGTAGTAGCTCAGCTTGTCTTTTTTAATGCTCTCCGGCCAGTTTCTATCAAATTCTGGATCGCGAGGTTCAACGAGGGCGGCGGCGTAGATGAGGGAACCACCGCCAAAGCCCGAAGCTACTAGAGTATCCATTCCGCGGTAGCTGCGTAGATCGAAGACTCCATCGCTCGAACCTGGAAGGCTAATCGGCCGCGGTACGGCATCGCCCTTCTGCCGCCAGAAACTGTTGATAAGATCATCTAGCTTGCGCGCAAACGATCCTTTTGGATAACGCTTTCCACGCTCGACGATCAGGACTTTATCACCGTAGGTCTTGCTGAGTCGAAGGGCCGTGACTGCTCCACCGAAGCCTGAGCCGATCACCAGAGCTTCATAGCTTTTCTCGAGAATCTGGAGTCGATGGCGCGCGTGAGAGATTTCCTCTTTTTGCCAGTTCTGAACTGTACCAAATGCTGGCGAAGCGAATGCTCCCAAGGGAGCCACGCCCCAAAGTGACAGTATTCGTGTCAGGAGACTTCGCCTATGCAGCGGGAAAGTCCTGTCGCCAGACTTGTCAGAGATGTTTTGATCTCTTTGTGCACGCCACTTCTTCATCTTCTGCCCACTATCTGCGGTGGTTTTTACTTGGAAATTTGGATCTTGAGCGAAGTAAAACCGTTTCACTCAAAAATATCAAATCCCAAAAATAAAATAGAAGAAGGGCAGTTTAGCCTGCACACTATCAGGCAGGCAGATTCTGGGTGGGTAGAGATGAGGGAAGCCGGATTTCCTCCGGCTTTGCCTTCTAAACAAATTTCAGATCATTGCTCGAAGTAACGTTCTTCGGCCAGTTCCCACTGTTCAGGAGAACGCCACAGAGCCGAGAGTAGCAGCTCTCTCATAGCAATGAATTCTTTAGGGAGCTTGTCGTAGAGTTTTTCGAAGAGCTCTTCATGCGAAAGAATTTCAGCCTTCCAAGCTTCGCGTTCGATCGACATGAGCTTGAAGAAGTTTTCCTTCTTGAAATTCTCCAGACCCTTCCACTCAATATCGCTGTAGCGTGGCATCCAGCCTAAAGGGCTTTCTTCCGCGAAGGCACGGCCGTTGACCCTTTCGACGATCCACTTGAGCACGCGCATGTTCTCACCGAAGCCCGGCCACATGAAGTTGCCTTTTTCGTCTTTTCTGAACCAGTTCACCGAGAATATCCGTGGTGGGTTAGCGATCGATCGGCCCATCTGTAGCCAGTGATTGAAATAGTCACCCATATGATAGCCGCAGAAAGGCAGCATCGCCATCGGATCGCGACGCACCTGACCGATATTGCCAGCTGCCGCCGCCGTCATTTCAGAGCCGATGGTCGCAGCCATATAAACGCCAAAATTCCAGTTGAAGGTCTGATAGACGAGAGGAACGGTCGAAGCCCGACGACCACCGAAAATCAAGGCGGCAATGGGCACGCCTTTAGGATTGTCCCAGTTGGAGTCTATAGATGGGCACTGTGAGGCCGGTGCCGTAAATCGTGCATTGGGATGTGCAGCCTTACGTCCACAATCGGGCGTCCATGCCTGACCCTGCCAGTCGGTGAGGTGAGGAGGCGGCACCTTCGTCAGGTCTTCCCACCAAACATCGCCTTCAGGTGTAAGAGCTACGTTGGTGAAAAGCGTATTTTTGCTGATAGTCGCTATTGCATTGGGATTGGAAAGAGGCGAAGTGCCAGGGGCAACTCCGAAGTAACCGGCCTCGGGATTGATGGCGTAAAGCTTTCCATCCGCACCGGGTTTGATCCACGCGATATCGTCGCCAACTGTGGTGACTTTCCAGCCTTCTAAGCCCTTGGGAGGAACGAGCATCGCGAAATTGGTCTTGCCGCAGGCGCTCGGAAAGGCAGCGGCGACATAAGTTTTTTCACCCGTCGGCGATTCGGCGCCGAGTATCAGCATATGCTCCGCCATCCAACCTTGATCCCGGCCCAGGCTGGAAGCTATCCGCAGAGCAAAGCATTTTTTACCGAGCAGAGCGTTGCCGCCATAGCCACTGCCATAGGACCAGATCGCATGCTCCTCCGGAAAGTGGACGATGTATTTGTGCTCTGGATTACAGGGCCAGGAAACATCTTTTTGCCCCTTGCTCAGCGGAGAGCCCACCGAGTGCAGGCAAGGGACGAAGTCGCCGTTGCCGAGGATGTCGAGAACTTTGCGACCCATCCGCGTCATGATCCGCATGTTGACGACGACGTAAGGGGAGTCGGAAATTTCTACTCCTATGTGCGAGTAAGGAGAGCCGAGAGGACCCATACTAAAAGGGATGACGTACATCGTGCGGCCGCGCATCGAACCGCGGAAGATTTCGCTCAAAGTCGCCTTCATCTGCACGGGATCGGCCCAGTTGTTAGTGGGTCCCGCATCGTGTTTGCGCTGGCTGCAGATAAAAGTTCGGTCTTCGACGCGCGCCACGTCGCTGGCATCAGAGCGAGCCAGATAGCTGTTTGGACGCAATTTTGGATTGAGCGGTATCAATGTGCCTGCAGCTACCATGTCTTGGCAGAGCCTGTGCGACTCTTCCTCAGAACCATCGCACCAGTAGACGCTGTCAGGCTCGCAGAGCTCGACAGTGTTTTGTACCCACTGAATCAAGGCTTCATTCTGCACATAAGCTGGTATCGTTTCATGCATCGAATCTTTACTTGGTCTGGTCGCTATTGGTTTCATTCAAATTTTTCCCAGTATAATGAGCCTCTCCTGCTCGAGAGCTCGGATCAGCTGTCTGCCCGGCGGTATCGCCCCTACAGATGATCGTCTCTCTTGCTCGGCATAGGGTCAAGCGGATTTCACTCTGGAATTCCCGCCCAGAAGGTGGCTATTGATATTGGCTTATTTGCACGTCAAGAAGCATGGTTTCAGGTCGATTCACGGCGCAAGGCATACTTCCAAATAAGTTGCTGCGACGCGATATAGTCTGCATTCAACACGCGTATTTTGTCGCTGAGCACTGTTGCACAATTTTTGTAAAAAATAGCTTTCGCCGTATCGCCTTCGCGATCGAGAAAGGCTTCAAAGCGCTGGGCTTCCAAAGAAAAGAGGAAAGATGGGCTATCGGCGGAGACGGTCGCCGAGCGAGGTGATTGATCGAAGAGGCTCAATTCACCGAAGCTGTCACCGGTCTTTAGGGTGGCCAAACGGTGTGAATCGTTGCTGAGACTATCGCGCTTATAGACCGAAAGCTGGCCGCTCAAAATCAAGTAGAGACCCCGCGAAGGATCCCCTTCGATGACAGCGTGAGCCGATTTTTTCAGAATTTGAATGCTACCCATGCTATAGATGCGTTTGCGCTGATCGACGGAAAAAGGGCGGAAGAGAAAAATACGCATGAGCTCTTCTGCGCCCCAATTCAAATCTCGATACTGGTCGAGATTGGGCATGGGAGTCGGCGCTTCTGCTTCGCTTCGCATCTGTGGCATGCTAGCTCGCGGATCGTTCATAAGAACCCTCATCCGTACATAAGTATGGATGCCGTAGATACGGCTCCTTTCTCATGATAGATGAAGCAGCCCCTAGCGATAAGAGGCGGCAAGCTTCAGGCCTTTTTGGAAATCCACTCAACAAGATCGATTTTTGTAAGTATGTGCATGGGTTTGCGGTTTTTATCGAGGACTATAGCCAGTCCCGATTTCATTATCGTCCCCTGCAGTGAGCTAATGGGCGTCGTCAGTTCCACTGTTGGAACTGCTCGTTCCATGATGGACCCAACTGTCTCCTCAGTAGCCTCGGTACTGCTCAGGAAATGCAGGAGATTGTCCTCGGTCAGGATGCCAACGAGCTGCTCTTTCGCAAGTACGGGCAGCTGGGAGATCGACTGCTGGCGCATGAGCTCGATCCCTTGAGCGGCGCTGGCGGTAGTATCGATCGTAATAAGAGGACGCTTGGGTTTGCAGGAAAGAAGCGTCTCAACAGTGCCGTCTAGAGCGGAAGGGCCTGAGAAATTATTGTCGGCCATCCACTTATCATCGATAAATTTTGTCATGTAGTTACGGACGCCGTCGGCAAGGATGACGACACAGTTTTGTCCCTTGCCCAGCCGCTTGGCTTCTTTCAGCGCAGCAAAGAGTGCCGAACCAGAGGATCCGCCGCAGAGCAGCCCTTCTTCGCGAATGAGACGACGAGCGAGGAGGAAGGAGTAACGATCGTTCGTCTTCACCCAAGTGTCGATGAGCTTTCTGTCCAATACATCGGGTACGAAGTCGTAGCCTATGCCCTCGACTTTGTAGGAGCTAACCTCGGTAGCGCCACCTAAAATAGAGCCTTCTGGGTCAGCACCGACGACGATAACTTTCGGATTGTGCTCCTTCAGACGTTTGGCAATACCCGAAATCGTTCCGCCCGTTCCCGCGCCAACGACCACCATATCGACCCGACCCTTGAGGTCATCGAGGATTTCCTGAGCGGTAGCTTCGTAATGAATATTAGGATTGGATGGGTTGCCATACTGATCGAGAATATGCGCATTGGGCAGTTCACGCTGCAGACGCTTGGCCACCGAAATATGACTTTCGGGGTCGTTCCACGCTGCTTCGGTCGGGGTTCTGATAATTTCTGCCCCCAAGGCTTCCAGCACCACCTGTTTTTCCCGACTCATCTTTTCTGGCATGGTAATAATGACTCTATAACCCTTGACGGCCCCCGCCAAAGCGATACCGATGCCAGTATTGCCGCTGGTGGGCTCGATGAGGGTGTCACCCGGTTTGATGCGGCCCTGCTTTTCGGCGTCGTGAACCATGCGGGCTGCAATACGGTCTTTGACTGAGCCCCCCGGGTTGAGGAATTCGCATTTTGCGTAGATGTTGCACGCCAAATTGCTACCGACACGATGGAGCTGAACCAGAGGAGTGCGGCCGATGGCCTGGAGGATATTATCGCAGAGCATATGGTGATCCTTCTTATGAAAGATATGGAATTTTCGTCTCTTAAACTTAACGAGTGTAGCGCATGCGGCTGCTCGCCTGCGTCAAGAACTTGACTCGTTCGATTCATGACTTGCCAGACTCTTCATAAATATCAGAATACGACAGGAAATTCGAGTACCTGAATAAAACCATCAAAATCTTGACACCGTGCATCCGTTGACAGCCAGGGGGTGCGAGTGGAACAATAAACAATAGCTCCTCGCAAGTCTAAAGTCACACGCAGGCTCTGTCGTTTTCTCGATGTGGTTCTGCCCTGGAAAGCTTCCCCCTACTGTATTTGCGCTTATCAGCCAAGGCTTCGTGCAAAAGCGCGCTGCGGCTCAAACGGTGAGATCGAAATGAAGCTCCTGAGAAAATCTATGTTCGCGATCGATATCGGCTCCTCGTCGATCAAAGTCGTCGAGATGTCTGGCAGTAAGCAGAAAAAACTTCAGAGTCTAGGCATCGAAATTCTGCCCAGGGGTGCGGTTGAAGCTGGACTCATACGCGATCCCGATGCGGTGCAGGTTGCTCTCAAGAAAGTCCTCGACCGCCTCGGCGCCACTGGCAGATCGCAGCGGGTGGCCATCTCGATTTCAGGTGTTTCCACTCTGATCAAAAGGGTGGTGATGACGGTCGATGAGAACGTAGACGTCGACGATGCCATCTACGAAGAAGCCAAGCAGCAGTTTCACCATAACCTCGAAGACATGTACTTCCGCTACCAGGAGGTCAGCTCTGCCTTCCTCACCGAAGGTCAGAGGGCCTTTATCCTGGTTGCCGCCAAAATTGAAATTGTCGAGCAGTACGTTGACCTTATGCATCGCCTTAAGCTCAAAGTTGGCGTCACCGACTGCGACGTTTTCTGTCTGACGAACATGTTCGACTTCAACTACCCGGTGGCCGACGCCCTAACAGTCTCGGTCAACATTGGCGCTTCGGCGACCCAGATCGTCTTCATGTATAACGGCGAGTTTCTCTTCGCGCGTGAGATATTCATAGGCGGCAACGAAATCAGCCATCGGATCGCCGAACATCTCAAAGTCGACTTCGACAATGCCGAGACTCTCAAGATCTCAGCTTCTATGGGTGATCAAGCCATCGCCGATCGCATCCGTCCGGCTCTACAGGAAATAAATGATCAGATTGCCGTCGAAATCAATACTACTCTGGCATTCTTCCAATCTGAAGAGATGAACGGGCGCTTCGAAAAAGTCGATCACATATTTCTCTGTGGGGGAGGGGCAGGGACCCTCGACCTCAGTACGACGATCTCTGCGGTGCTCAAGGCGCCCGTGCAGGTCATCAATCCCTTTCAAAGAATAGACACGGCACCATCGAAAATCGAGGTCGACTATATCTTGACCCAAGGCTCCCTCTACGGCATCGGAGTTGGGCTGAGCCTCCGCGATTTAAGCTAAGGCAAAAGGGGAAAGTTAAACAGTGATCACCATAAATTTAACGCCCATCGAAGAACTCGAAAACCCCTACTGGTGGCTACCGGATCTAGGGGCTTTCCTGCTCGTCGTCGGGCTGAGCTTCGGCCTGTCCTACTTCTACATCCACTCGATAGAAACCGAGATTAACGCCCGCGAACTCGAAAAGCAGCGTCTGATCAGCGAGACGGAAATGCTGCGAAGCAATGTCGATAGATTCAACGATCTCAATCAGAAGATTTCGGCCCTGAACTCCAAGAAAAATTCTCTGCAGCGCATCACGGAATCGAAACTCGTCCGCTACTTGCCCATCATACTTCTCGAAAACATTCAAAACCTGCGGCCCGATGGGGTCTGGTTCAAGTCGGTCAACTTCGTCGATAGAAAAGCGACGGAAGCCGTGGCACCGCTTCCCACCGGAGTCCCGTCACCTGCGACAGCTCTTCCACCAGCTGGGTCTGCTAAGCCCGTTGAGGATGGAAAGACCTACCCTTTGATGATAGAAATTGTCGGCAATGCGCGCGATAACGTCCTGATCGCCGAGTTTATGATGGCTCTGAAAGCTACCCAAAACCAGAGTTTTGAGAAGAGCGATCTCCGCACGCAGCTATTCTTCTCAGAAGTGGGCATCTCCTTTTCGCAAGTCACCACCTTGGCGCCTGAAAGAAATCTGGCCCCACTTGCTAACACTGAAAGCAGTCCTCCGACGCTAGTCAATTTCAAGCTAGAGCTGAATTTCCGCGAGCGCGCCGCCTCGAATTCCGAAAGCGCGAATTTTTCGCAGTTTATCGAAGACTTTAAACGAGATGGCCAGGCCGTCATGAACTGAGGATCTATGGAACTCGAAGATATAGTCGATAAATATCGTTCGACAAGACTTCTTACCCGCGGGCTTCTGATCGTTTTTGGGGGAGTAATACCCGCCCTTTACCTCTGGCTCAACTACGGCGAAGACCTCGATCTCCGCAAGAGCCAGGTCGAAGCGCAGGTGAATGAAGAGCGCGGAAAATTCGAAGAAGCTAGGCAAAAAACCGCCGAACTTCCGGCTCTTCTTTCCAAGTTGAACGGCATCGAAGACGAACTG
>JBGSTX010000120.1:0-2299 GCA_041736305.1 Oligoflexus sp.
GATGACTGTTTTGTGGATAGCCGCCAGAAGCTGGCTGTCCCAGGCCAGACGGTAGCGAAGACTATGGGGAAATGTTAGAACATACTGACGATAGGGAGCCCTTGGCAGGAGCTTGTCCGTCAGATGCTCCTCGATTTCTGCAGCTCGTTTGGCGAAGCAACTCGAGCAAAAGCCCCTTTTTTTGCAGCTAAACGGCAGGGCATGCTCAAACCCGCAGGAATCGTCGGGACAGCGAATGCGCAGGAAGCCATAGTGATGAAGGCCGCAACGAAGGAAGGCTTCGAGTTCTTCATGAACGTACTTGGGAAGTGGACAAAGCTCCTGCTCACGTTCATAGGTGAAGTTGCTGAGGTGCTCGGTAAGAGTCTGATGAAGAATACTCTCTATAGGACGGCGAGCCTCGTAAGGGGCCGGAAAAGAAGCTGCATGCATAGTGTGGCAAGCATGCCGTCAGGCCCTTGACTGCGCCAGAGACATTTTGAGATCGACTCGGACAAAGATTGAGGCTCTGTGAAAGACCCTGCCCCATCCCATGGCCAGTTAAGACCGGGCCACTCTGGGCACACGGACAGCCTTGCCTCAGGGGCAGCGTCTTTGGGGATGACACTGGCTAAGCTGGTCTTTTCTTCTGTAGCTTTTGAATTCCCATGATTTCTTGCAGAATGAGCTTCGCTGGCGTGGATTTTTTCCTCTGCTGGCTCAATCTTCATTAGCCTGGCAATACAATGATCGCCGCAATCCTCTCCCCTTTCAGTGGGAGGTCAAGGCGATCGGCTAAGGTTTCGCGAGGGCGAATACCGCCGCTAATTCGGTTTGCATAAGGCTTCTGCAGAATGTAAATCCCTGAGAGATACCTCGATCAATGCAGCATCGATCGTCTGATTCTTTAGCACAGCGGGGCCCTGATAGTCTGCTAAATGCGATAAGCGCTAAATTAGAGCCGGAGCAGCTATCTCGACAAGGGCTACAAACTAAAATCAAAAGCCTCTGTGAAACCATGGCTACTGCGGATGCAGAAAAAAAAGTTAAATGAGTCCTATCAGTTCTAGAGCAGCGACCTAGGCTTAAGCAGATTTACAGTCCTCACGAGTGGTTCTTGCATGTGGGGCTGGCGCTGGATCATAAAAAACTGCCACTCTTGGGGTATGGGCCCACAAAATGACGCATCCAAAAAAAGTTGAAAAGTATTGGATCGACAATGTCGGAGACTTTCTGGAGCAGTAAGCTTACGAGCCTTAATACAGAAGATAATTTACCTTATTCAGGGACGCATCTAAACCGATTGACGTCTATTCAGATCGCTTGCTAAGACTCCTGTTTCCGCCCAACACTGTCTCCGATCCAGGAAAGATCGAGTGCCGAAGCATTGTGGAGCCTTCGCTGGGCGCGAATCCCAGCGCAAAGGAGTCTATAGCTATGAAAACCTTAGTCAGATTGATATGCGGCATGCAGGGCGAGAGAGGCTCGAGGCGAGGGCTAGCAGCTGCCTTTCTTATATTGGTTTTTTTTGTTTTTACAAGTATAGGGGCTCAGTTAGCACATTCGTTGCCCAAGAAATACAATAAAGAGACGAAGGTTCAGGTCAGTCCAAATTCTCAATTTAAGATTTCCGCAGGCTGGACATTTGACGACAGCACAAAGCTGCTTGTTTCGCCGGAAGGTGATGTTAAGATCTTTCTTATAGAAAAAAAAGCAATTGGTGATTTAGACAGCTTGGCCTTGGCTACTTGGAAGGATCAGCACCCTCAATTTCATTTCCCTGTTCTCCGAGCCAACTCTTTTCCGCCGCAAGATGGATGGGAAAGTGCGCGTGAAATATTTTATGAGCTGCCCGTTCAAGAGAAAAGAACACTCTCTGCCTTTATCCGAACTTTTCAAGGCACGGCTTATATTTTGTTGCTGGATGCGTCGCATGCAGGATTATCCAAAAGGTCTGCCCAGCTTGGGATTGTTGAAGAGACTTGGCACCCCCCTGGCATAGTGAAAGAAGATCTCAATCACAACAAGGTCAAGTTGTTTGCGGAAGCAGATGCACATGAAATGGACAGATTTATTTACTACGCTATGAATGAGTTGAGCGTACCTGGCGCTGCGGTGGCGGTTATTCAGAACAATCGCGATGTTTATCGAAAAGGGTTTGGCGTCAAGAAACTCGGTGGACCCCCTGTTTCACGGTACCTGTCGCTTAACTCAGATTTAACTTAAAGCGGGCGAGCAAGAACAGACAAGTGGGAAAACGGTCGACCTATTCCAAAGAATTCAAAGAAGCCATCGTATCAAAAATCGTAAATAGGCGTAA